>JANQHT010000055.1 GCA_028282545.1 Spirochaetales bacterium | reverse complement strand
CCGCATGAGCAGTCCCTTGACTTCCGAACCGCTTATCACTAGATCCGTACGTGAGGCATCCACGACCTTTCAACTAGATCCTTACGTGAGGCACTTAGGCTGATCTGTTTGACCCCCTGACCGGCCGGACGGTACCTTTTGATCCGCCATGTGTTTTGCGCAGTACGGTTCCGTGGCGGCGTGCCGGGCGGCCGGGTTGAAGGTGGAGCGTGGGATTTCGTGACGACTCGATTCATCGACGTTCTGGAACGGCTTGAGCTGGAGTTCCCGGAGCAACGAACACTCTTGGAGCATGAATCACCGTTTCAGCTTCTGGTAGCCGTGATCCTCTCGGCCCAGACGACGGACGAACAGGTGAACCGTGTCCTTCCCGACCTCTTTGAGCGCTACCCCGGGCCGGACGAACTTGCCGAGGCGGACCTCTCCGACGTGGAAGGCATCATCCGATCAACCGGGTACTTCCGGTCAAAGGCCAAAAATATCGTTGCGGCGGCCAGGGCGATTCGTGACCGTTTCGACGGCATTGTCCCGGGAACCATGGAGGAACTCGTGACGATTCCCGGCGCTGGAAGAAAAAGCGCAGGCGTGGTGCTTCACCACATCTTTGGTGTACCTGCGATCATCGTGGACACCCATTTTGGTCGCGTTTCACGGCGTCTCGGGTTCGCCGCCGCTCGCGATCCGGCCGTTCTTGAGCGGGAGATCGCGGCGATTCTCGATCCGGAAGAGTGGGGCCGTGCGTCGATGCTGCTTAACTATCACGGGCGCCGTACCTGCACCGCCCGCAAACCGTCCTGTGACTCGTGCCGTCTCCTGGACATTTGTCCCCGCGTCGATGTCTGACCGGTCGAGCCGTACAGATACCAATGCGCTTGCCCGCATCCTCGAGTACCACCGGTTCGACACCTGGGGAGTCGCCGGAATCTCCGTGGATCAAAAGGCGCGGGAGCGTTTTCAACGGTGGATCGCCGACGGCAGGCACGGCACCATGGAATACCTGGCTCGTTCCGCCTCGGCCCGTTTCGACCCGACGCAGATCGTGGCGAAGGCCCGGACGATCATCGTCGTGGCCGTGAACTACTTCCAGAAACGACCGCAACCCTCGGCGGGGCGTGGCATCGTATCTCGCTACGCCTGGGGGCGCGACTATCATAATGAAATCGGCGGGCGGCTCCGTCGCGTTGTCCGGGACCTTTCGCAGGCGTTTCCCGGCGATTCATTTCGTCCCTTTGTCGATGCTACTCCGATAGGGGAGGCGAGTGCGGCAACGCAGGCGGGCCTGGGATTCCAGGGGCGCAACACGCTGTTGATCACGCCCCGCTTCGGCAGTTGGGTCTTCCTGGGGGAGATCCTTTCCACGCGCTCCTTCGAGACGAGTGGACCGCGGGCCGGAGAGAACGGTTGTCCATCCCGGTGTCGGCGATGCGTCGAAATGTGCCCAACCGGTGCGATTGAGCTGCCGGGAGTTCTGGACGCCCGGAAGTGCATTTCCTACCTGACAATCGAGTACAGCGGGTTCATCGAGCCGGCGATGATGGAGGCGATCGGTACGCGGATCTTCGGGTGCGATGCGTGCCAGGAGGCGTGTCCCCTCAACCGCGTCGCCACGGAAACGACGGTGGAGTCCTTTTGTGCACACCGGGCCGGTCCCGACGTGGAAATCGGCGAGATTCTCCGCTTGGGGGATGAACGCGCCTTTGCCGACCGCTTTGCAGGTACGCCCCTGATGCGGGCGAAACGAACGCGCCTGGTACGGAATGCGCTTATTGTTGCCGGGAATGGGGCGATGAACGAGTTGTCATCGTTGGTTGAAGAGCATAGCCACGCAACGGACCCGGTGATCGCACAAACGGCGGCCTGGGCAGCAAAGAAACTTGCGGGTACGAGGTGAATCATCGTATTCTGTCCACATGGGCGATCTCCCGCCACGCGTCCAGGAACGGCTGGAACAACTGTCTCGGAAACTCGAGTCGGAACTTCCGACGCGAATCGAGGAGATACGCGAACTCTTTGGTTCAGCCAGGGCGGGAAAAGGACCCGCCCTGCGGGAACTGCGGAACAGGATCCACCAGTTGGCGGGAACCGCCGCAACCTTTGGTCTCGATTCCGTGACGATCGACGCGCGGGCAGCGGAAAAACACATCAGCCACGATCTCGAGTCGGGGACGGAACGTATGTCGGAGTTCACCGTTTCGTCGGTAGAGACATTTGTCGAGAAGTACGGCGGCGGAACGGATACAACGCACGCTACGGGGCCGGGTCCGCGGGAACGCGTCATCATGGCCCTGGCGGAGGCGGGCAACCCCCTGTCAGAAATGGAGGATCAGCTCGGCGTGTTCGGCTACGCCGTCCGGTATACAACGACGCTTCAAGACGTCGGTGAGTGCGTAGAGAATGGGACAAACGGTGACGGGTGTACGAACGTCGTCGTGTTCGCTGATCTCTCATTTTTCGCCGGGAAACCGGAGCGTCTCAAGGAACTCAAGGATTTGCGGGAGCGTTTCCCGGAACGGATTCACCTGGTACTGGTCGCGGAAAACCACGATTTCGAAACGCGCCTCAAGTCGGTCCGGTACGGTGCGGATGCGTTTTTCCAGTCCCCGGTGGAACTCGCGCAACTTGTCGACAAGTTCGAAGACATGCTGTCTGAACAGATGTCGGAGCCCTATCACATCCTGGTCATCGACGATGACCCGGAGCAGGTATCTTCAACCGCGCTTGTACTCCAGGAAGCGGGAATGATCACGTCCGTTGTCAGTGACCCGGAGTACCTCTTCGAGATCATGGTGGAGTACAAACCCGAACTGATCTTGATGGATATGTACATGCCGAAGTGTTCGGGAATGGAACTGGCGTCGATCATTCGACAGAACGACAGTTTTGTCAGTATTCCGATCGTGTTCTACAGCGTCGAGCGGGACCAGGATAAGCAGCTCGAGGCGATTCGGTGTGGGGGCGATGATTTTCTGACCAAACCGATCGATCCGGAGCACCTGGTCACCTCCGTCCGTATTCGCGCGGCCCGGACGCGGGCGATGCGGTTTTTTATGGAACGCGACTCGCTCACGGGTCTATTAAACCACACCAACATCAAGACCAGGCTCAACTCGGAGATTGACCGCGCCCGGCGGATCGGGACCCAACTCGCCTTTGTAATGATAGATATCGACCACTTCAAGGGAGTCAACGACACGCACGGGCACCTCACGGGTGACCGGGTTCTCAGGTCGCTTGCGCGGCTCCTGCAGGAGCGTCTACGCCGGACCGACCTCATCGGACGATACGGTGGTGAAGAGTTCGCCGTTGTGCTGTTCAATACGAACGCGGATAGAGCGGTGACGGTAATGAACGAGGTGCGCGAGAGGTTTTCCCGCATCCGTCAAAACTCCGGGACGGCGGAGTTCTCCGTTACGCTCAGTGCGGGGATAGCGGTCTATCCGGACTACGCATCGGCGGCGGAATTGAATGAAGCCGCGGACACGGCCCTGTACGATGCCAAGAACCGCGGACGCAACCGCGTCATTCTCGCCGGGACGTGAGGCGCCGAGAATACACCATACGCCACGATACGGCTTCATACCAACGGTCCGCAAACGTTTCGACCTCTATTGCGGCCAGCCACTGGGCGGCGGTACTGCGCGTCGTAGACAGCGTTCTCCACAGGGCCGTCACGTCTTTGTCGATTTCCTTTGAACGGCCGCCGGGTGGAGCGGTGAAACCGCAGGCAACGGCAAAGGCGGGCTCGAAGAGCGGAGTACCCCCGACGGCACCGACGGCGACCGCCTCCTGGAGTCGATCGTATCGGCAACGGTCGGAATCCGGCATCGCCACCCCGATCACACCGTTCCAGGCGACCATACGCAGGGAAGAAAAACGTACTTCAAGGGGGTGCGCTTTCCGTATTCGGTCCAGAATAGGCGGCGAGGGCATCCCGGCGCACCACCTGATCGGAATGAGTGGAGGGAAATATCGAATCGCGCCTGCGGGAAGTACCGCCTCGCAAAGGCGATCGAGGTCCGCCTGAATGTCCCGACTGAAATGTAGCGCTAATAGGTGCGTAGTCATTGGCCTACCTTCATGCTACAGTACAGACGGCAACAATGGAAAACACAATCTCGAATCTGAGTGAGAAAATCTGTGGCGTCCTCAAAACGTGGGAGTCTGTAGACACCGTCACGGTGATACATTTCGGCACGGGGCGACTCGATCCCAACTTCGTCGTGAGCTTTGACGTCTATCTGACAGGCTCAATTCCAGGGGCCCAGGAGCGGGAAGAACTCTTCTCCTTTGCGTCGATGTTTGAAACCGGTGCCGGCCTGGACAAGGATCGCTTCCTGTTGGACGATGTGCCGGTCCGACTGGAGTACAAGAACCGCGACAGTTACGACAAACAGGTCAAGGCGACCTCCGATCCGGAGCGGGGCAACCGCGACGAGTCAACGTACGGGTTTTACCGGATCATCGAGAGTGCCCCCGTAGTTACTCGGAGCGGCTGGCTCGAGAACGTTCGTGCCCGCCTTCGCGACGTTCCCGAATCGTTCTGGAAGGAGCGGGCAACGCGGCTCCGGACCCGGATGGAACACTCTCTGGGCGATCTCTCTGCCGCGCTGTACGGTGACGATCAGCTCTTTTACCTTTTATCGCTGGCGAATTTCCTGAACGCCGTCTGTTCGTTGATGTTCGCGATCAACCACACCTTTGAACCGGCGCCGCGCACCTTCCGGAGCGCTGTGCGAGAATTGGAAATCCAGCCCGAGGAGTTTTCGGGACGTTTCGCGAACCTCTTGCGTGACGATACCGCTGTTTCGCGCAGCCGGAAACGCGAACTGGCGCAGCTGATCGCGCGCAGTATGCTCTACCTCTGAACCAGACTCGGTGACCGTGGCCCCGCATCGTCTTTTTGCCCTTCTGTGTTCGCTCACGCTCATTGTCGGGTGCCACCGGTCGGTCGAGTCGTTTTCGCTGGCGGTTCAGGGCGACGGTGACGAAGAGGCGCAACTCGTCGCTATTCGTGACGAAGGAAACCGGCCCGCAGAGGCTGAATCGGTCGTCGTTTCCGGGGGCGAGTACCGTTTTGCAATCGAAGGGAAACCGTTGTTGTTCCCGGAATCGGGCACCGTGGCGATCACCGGATACGGCGATTTTTCGGGGGCGGAGCTGCTTCTCTATGAAGGAGATTCGCCCGTTGCTCGCTATCCCTTCGGGGACCACGTCTCCGGCTACTTTGACGGATCGGTCACCGTGCGGGTTCCACTACGCGACGATCGATCGGTTGATTCCTTTGCCTTTGCAAGCGGATCTTCCCGCGGATTCACCGTTGAACGCATTGCGCTGACCGGGGCACCGGGCGCCGCCGGACCGGGGGTACGGATGGTCGCGACTACGGAGGTATCGCCGCCCTTTGTTCTCTACGCCGCGGATGAAGGCGCAATCCTGCATGTCGGCGGACTCCGGGAGGCGCTCCGGGACGGGACGGTTGTCCTGCACTATTCGATGGACCCGGCCTCGTATCCATCTTTCGAGAGCGGCGAGATGCCGAGTCTGACGCTGCGTTTCTTTGCGGAATCGGGGGACACCACCGGCGAATGGCGGGAATCGGTGCGCCCGGGATCTCGAACCGTGCTTCTTGACGCGCGCCGGGCGGGAACGGCAACGGCGGCGATGCGGATCGACACCGTCCCGGAGGGGCTGCATGTGACCGCACTGTCAATCGACACCAAGGACCCTCCCGTGGCGTCCCTGGACGAGATCGTGTCGGGCGCGACGGCTGCGCCCGGGCGCGATGAGATGGTCCTCTACCGGTGGGACGCCTACCCGTCGATTCTCGTTGTCGACACCGGGTCGTACGCGTTTCAGGCGCGCACCTTCAAACGACTCGCGTTCTACCTGGAGAAGCGGGGGTTCACCGGGCGGTTTCTGTCAAACGATGAACTGGCCGGGCGGCACGGTTGGAACGCTCACAACTACAGCGCCGACGGTTTGTCCGCGTTTTTCGACGGCGCCGCCTCGGCTGAGTTTCTTCTCAACGACGAGGAGTACGCCCTGCGCGACGTAGCGCTTCGATACGGTCTTATCGAAGAGCACCAGGGGCGCTTTTTGCCGGGGCGGGGCGGCCTTCTGATAATCAGCCGCGAAAGCGGTCCCGAACTTCGTCGTCTCTTGATGACTCACGAGGCGATGCACGGATTCTTCTACGAGGAACCCGACTACGTTCGGGCGGTGTTTTCGTACTGGGACCAACACCTTGACGCGCGGGAACGGGAGTTCTGGACGAATCTGCTGGGCTACCTGACGTACGAACCGAGCGATCGGTATCTGATGGTGAATGAGTTCCAGGCGTACGTGCTTCAACAGCGGGAGGCCGCCGTGCCGTGGTACATGACCTCCGTCCAGATTCCCCGTTTGATCGCGGCGCGGCCGCACCAAGCGGAGGCGATGCAGATATTCCTGCGTGACTACCCCGATACCTTTGCGGAGGCGGCGCGCTTCCTCAACGAAACGCTCTGGACATTGACGGGATTTCGCGGGGGAGGCGTCATCACCGCAGATGGGTGATCCCGGTTCCGGCGAACGATGAGGCGATTGCGCCAGGGACCCCGGGGTATCGCCGAAACCACGCCCGCCGAGAGAAGAACGCGGAGACCCTCCTCGATATCGGGCCAGTCCGCGGCCGACCGTGAAAGCGCCGGAGGTATCTCGTCCGCTCGATAGCGGCGCGGATTGTGACGGAGAAATTGACAAAGCAGCTCTACGAGCGGGTTCACGTCTTCCGCGGCTCCGTCGCAACGGTCGCACCCGGTGCACCTCTGCAGAAATGTACCCATGGACTCTGCCAAAAATGCGCGGCGGCATCCCGGCGTTGTCAGATATGTGCGCATCTGTTCATCCCCTTCCGATTCCGCCAGATCCTCGCTATCATACACGACCGTTGAGGACGCCCGTTGACGATCCCTGCCGGCTCTACCGCTTTCCTGGAGGAACGCTTCTACCGTGGAAGGGACCGTGCGATGAATCACCTGGCGAATGTCCGGTTTGTCGACTCCCATACCGTATGCACAGGTTGAAACGAGTACGCCCTGGGGGCTCTGAAAAAACCACTCCTCGATCGCGGCCTTCTGCCGCCGCTCCAACCCGGCGTGGTAGAAGCGCACCGGCAGCTCCGGTGATCGCAAGAGCAGGTCGATAGCGGTCCGCTCCGTCTCCACCCGAGTCCGACAGAAGACAATTGCCGGCCGTGGGCCCCGGCGGATCAAATCGGCGATGGTTCTATTTTTTACCAGTGCGGGCAGAACCGTGTAGTGGATGTTGGTGCGGTCCGTATCGGCGCGTACCACGTGGGCGCCGCCTGGGAAGAGGTAGCGCTTGATCGCCCCTAGGGTGGCGTCCCCGGCGGTGGCGGTAAAGGCCGTTACACGGCCGGGACCGATCGCCGGCACCGTCGTCTTTAGGGTCAGGTAGGCGGGGCGGAATGACTCGCCCCACTGGACGAGGCAGTGTGCTTCGTCGATCACGGCGTGGTCTACCGTAACGGGGCGCAGCGCGTCCAAGACCTCCTTGTGATCGAGCGCTTCCGGATTGGTAAGGAGCAGTTGGATACGACCGGCGGCGAGATCGGCGAAGAGGCGGGACCGTTCCTGCCTCGATTGGCCGCCCCTGAGAACCGCCACTGAGAGCCCGCGTTCCCGCATGCGCCGTTCCTGATCCGCCATCAGGCTGAGAAGCGGGTAGATAACAACGGTCAGGCCGGAGAGCAGAAGGGCGGGAATCTGGAAACAGAGGCTCTTGCCGGCGCCGGTGGGGAGTACAACGATTTGATGGTTGTAGGTGGAGTCATCCGAGAGCGTGTTGTGTACCACCAGGCGCTGGTACGGGAAGAGGAAGTCAAGGCCGAAGGCGCGACGCGCCTCTTCGATCGACTCTGGTGTTACGCCGGGAACCACGGAAGGGGTAGGGCGTTACCGGGCCCGGTGCTTGGGAGTGGCCCCGCACGGTGTGGCCCTGTCTGTTTCAATGTCGGCGCGCGTTAGCGCAGGACGAAGCGTACCGGATAGCGATAGCGAACCGCCACGGGAATCCCGTTTGCCTCCGCCGGCGTCACCGTCAACCCGTCGAACGCAGCGATGGCCGCTTCGGCAAGGCCGTACCCCGGTTCGCGGAGAACGTCGATCCGGTGGATCGTTCCCTCCGCGTCGATGAAGAGTTCGAGATAGACGACCCCCTCTATGCCCGACCGGTTCGCCAGGGTCGGATAGACGATTCGGGACGCCAGCGTGTCCTGGTCTATCCGCGGCGGGACGGAGATGCGGTGTTGTGGAAGAAACTCGATCACCGGTTGCGGTGCGGCCCGCGCGGGCGGTGGTGGAGGGGGAACCTCTTCATCGGTCTCGATCACCGTTTCCGCCGGTTCGTCAACGACGATCGGGACCTCTTCTTCCGGCGGCGGCGGTTCCTCCGGCTCCGGTTCCGGCGGCGGAGGCGGGACAAACGCTTCGACGTCTACGATTTTGAATACGGATGTATCCTCCCGCTGCTGCCGAACCTGGGTGGTAACCGTGACGGTAAAGAGGAGCGCCACGTGCAGCACCACGGCGGCAAGAAGGATGGGGAGGCGTGTCCAGCGGTTCATTGCGGGGCACTCTCACTGACAACCAGCGAAACCACGCGATGTTGGAGCGTCTGCAGCACTTCCAGCACGCCTGCGACGTGGCGATACGGCGTTGCCCGGTCGGCGAGGATGTGGATCCGAACCGCCGGGTCTGCCACAACGGCATCGACGATCAACGCCTCGGCGTCCCGAAGAGATATCCGCTTCCCGTCGTGAAATAGGTCCCCGCTCTTTTGGACCCACAGCTCCAGGTTTTTGTCCACCTGCGTGATTTCCGCCCGCTCCGCTTCGGGATAGTCGATCGGGACCTCCTGGCGGTAGTTGATCAAGCTGATGAGCATGATAAAAATCAGCAGGAGAAAGGCGATGTCCGACATCGCGTTGACGGGAACGGTCGGTTTTCTCCGCGGTCTGCGCAGTTTCACCGCTCCTCCGCCATGGAAAAAGAGAAGTTGTCCACATCGTTGGACCGGGCGATCTCCACCGCGGTTACCAGCGACTGGTAGGTGGCGTCCGGGGAAATCGTGACCGCCATCGTAACGTTCGGTTGCGTCACCCGGCGCGTGCGTACCGCCTGCGACAGTTCCGCCACACCCAGGCGTGACCCGTTTAGCACGTAGGCGTCGTCGGAGGTGATCTCCACGCGCATCAGGTCGTCCACGTGAACCGTGGTGACAGATCCCTTTTGCGGCAGTCCAAGCAGAAAGCCGCTGTTCACGTTGAATACGGCTATGACGATGAAAAAGACGATCAACAGGAAGGCAAGGTCGGAGAGAACCCCGGAGGCCGCGACATCCTGTCGTTCGCGCCGCTTGGTGCGAAGGCGAATCACGAAGCGATAAGGGCCGTCACGATCTCGTTCCCCGCCTCTTCGAGGTCCCTGGAGAAGCGATCAACGAAGTGGGCGAAGAGGTTGTACCCGGTGATCGCAACGATCGCGATAGCCAGGCCGAAGGCGGTGGTGATCAGCGCTTCGAATATGCCGCCCGCCACGAGTTGGGCGTTGACGTCCGCGGCGGTGGCAATCGAGTTGAAGGCACTGATCATCCCCGACACCGTTCCCAGAAACCCGGTGATGGGCGCGATCGACCCCAATGCCAGCAGCAGGTCGAGGCCGCGTTCGAGGGTGTGGATCTGGCGACTCGCGGCCGTTTCAAAGGCGCGTTCTATTCGCGATTCACCCAGGCCCGCCGCATCGACCGCGGCGGCGTACACGGGGGCCACCACCGTACGCCGCGGCGCGTTCTCGCAGGCCGCCCGGGCGTCGGTGATTCTCTCCGCGTTGATGTGCCCCATCACCACGTCCCGTACGGGTGCCACCTTGAGATTGCTCAAGGCGAGCACGATAGTGCGTTCCAGGAAAATCGCCAGGGTGGCAACGCTGAAGACGACCAGCGGCCACATCGCCCAACCGCCGAGCAGGAAAAGGTCTCGAAGTGTCAGTTCCATCTGCTAAAACTCCTGTAGTGTGATCGAATCGAAGATGACTCGATTCATCGTCTCGAGATTGTACAGCGCCACCAGGAGTCCGGCGGCCTCCCGGACGTCGCGCTCCACGGTGCCCGATTCGTACAGGTCCGGGAGCCACAGGGGTGGATCGATCGCGCCGCCGGCGAAGGCACCCTTGTCAAGCGCGCCCGGGCGGTCCTCTTCGGTGTCGGCCAGGGCGTTGTCCACGTAGTTCCAAAGGGCGATCTTCATCGCCGCACCGTACGTTCCCGGTTCATCGGGATGCCCGAATACGGGCCGCGCCGACTCAGCGTGGAGCCATTCCGCCAGGGCCGTGAGACGGTCAATACGCGCCTTCACCCTGGCGAGACCCTCGTCTCCCCGGACGTACGTATCGTAGTAGCGAATCTCACCGGCAACGATGGACCAGAGTTCAACGGCGTCTTCCACGGAAAGGGTAAAGCCTCCTCCGGCCGGTGTTGCGGAGAAGACACCGGAGGCTTCGTACGTTGCCTCGGTCCACCCGTTGGCCCAATTGGTGAAGAGGTGCGCCCGCGCCACGTAGAAGGTGGAGACGCCGTCGGTGGAGTCCTCGACGATGCCGGTGAGGGTGACTCCCGCAAAGTACGGCGACGTGAGTGCAAACCGCGTTCCACCGTCGGAAAGCTCGATCGTGACGGAGGGTTCCACGAAACGGCGTTTGCCCGTGTGATCGAAGACGGTAGTGGAGCGAAAACCGTTGCCCATGGAAGCGCAGGCCGTTACCAAAATCGCAGCGATGCCGATCGTGAGGTACCGTACCGTCCTTCCACACATCTCGATCATCCGCTTCTCCATACTAATACGACAACCTGAAGCCGACGCTGATAATCGGGAAGCTCGCGTCCTGGTCCGCTCCTCGCGTGTCTTCGCCGGTGTACTTGTCCGTTTCGACCGTATCGCTGTCCGGAGAGATCCTGTTGATCAAGGGCGCCAGGACGTCCTCCACGCCGACGTAGAACTCGCGATATACTTTGCTCCCATCACGGTAGTTGTGGATCGATGCGCGGATGTCCACCGGCAGTACCCAGCCGTTCCGGTTGTCGTCGTTGTAAAACTGTTCCCGTTCGTAGGTCTCCATGACGTTGAGGTCGACCCCTTCCCGGTTGTCCACCACAAAGGTGGGGACTATCTCTTTCTCGCCGTAGGAGGGTGACAAGTCTCCCGAGGCAAAGGTAATTGTCGTCGTGACGGTAAGCCAGTCCCTCGGTTTGAGATTGATGAGCGCGTTGAGCGTGTGGAAGCGATGGAACGACGGGTAGTACCATCGCTCTCTCGGTTCCGATGGGTTCTCGTCGGTGTCGTCGCTCGTGGGGTTCTTGTATCGGGCGTAGATAAAACTGTACGAGAGCATGCCGTCTACCCATCGGCTGGTGCGACGGTCCAGGAGCAGATCAAACCCGCCGGCGTGGCCTATGCCGTCGGTTCTCAGGCGCGGAACGACCTCGATCTCTTCGGTGTCGTTCTCGACCTCAACAAAATTGATGTAGTACCGGTCGTACAGGTACTTGTAGTACGCCTCGATCTTGAAACGAACACCCTCGACGAATCGCGCTTCCCATCCCGCCAGGGTCATGAAGCTCTTCGGCGCCTGCACGCTGAAATCGCCCAGCTCCCAATCTTCGTCTATCAGGGAGGCATCGAAGGGAACGGCGGTGAAGATACCGCTACCGCCGCTGAACGACATCTCTTCGATCCACCGCTGGTGCGGCTCACGGGTGTAGCGAACGAGAGCGCGCGGCCCCAGGGCCGGGACCGTGTTGAGCGATCCGTTTCGGCTGTAGAGGATCCAATGGTCCCCCCGGAGGCCCAGATCGGCCGTGAGTTCGCCGGGGCGGGGATTCCACTCGTAGTTCGCGTAGGCAAAGGAGGTGATGGCTCTGTTCGAGGGCACCCCCTGGTCTATCGTGAGGAGCCGGTTGGTAAACTGCCCACTCTCATCGTCTTCGTCGGTCACCCAGAAGGAGGCGCGCGCATCGTACTCGTTGATCGCCAGGAACGCGCCGCCACCGGTCTGGAGGATGTCGTCCTCTATCTGGTAGTCCAGGTCAAGGCGCCCCTGGGTATGGTGAAGGATGTTGGAATTGTAGAATCCGTTGGGGAGGTCGATCGAGTAGTCACCGCCGGCTGTGACGAAGGGGCGATAGACGGCAAACTCCTCGTTTGTCTGCACCTCTTCAACGAACTCTTCCGAGTAGGAACGGGTACCACGTTCGGTGAACTCGGCGTCCACGGTGTTCTTGACGAACTCGTACCCACCCACGGCGTGTAGCAGGAGGCGATCGCCCAGGAGCTGCTGTACGCCGACACTACCCCATGCGTCGTAGTTGATCCAGGCAAAGTCGAAGGTGTTGAGGATTTCGCTGGACTCGTCCACGTCGGGGTCTATCGCCGCCAACCCGATGCCGTCCGTTCCCGCAAACCCGTTCACGAACCACTCTGTCCCCGGCGTGGGGCGGCTGTACCAGCGCAGGTATCCGTCGTAGATAAAGGGAATTCTCGAGAAGGTCACGCCCTGGTCTTCAAGGAACTGCCCGGTCAGGGCAAACACGAGATCGTAGTTGGTCAGGCGTGTGCCCACAAAGAGCCCCGATTGCGCTCCAAACGGCACCTGCACGTACCCCTCGAGGGTGCTTGTGGACTGTGAAAACTCCCAGCGGAGCCCCTGCGTAGGGTTGACCGTGGTTACTTCCATCAGACCGCTCGTGGCCTGGCCGTACTTGACCGGAAAGATCCCCGCCGAGAGCTTGACGGTGTCGATGACGTGGGGGTTGAACACGGACACGCCGCCGCCCCAGTGGTACGGGTACTTGATGACAAAACCGTCCAGAACGTGGGTGAGACCTCCCGGTTCACCGCCGCGAACGGAAAGAAATGTGTTGAAATTCCCGGCGTAAGAGACGCCCGGGAGGATCTTCACGGTGGACATCACGTCTTCGACGATCCCGATCATGGCGCTCTGCTTGATCATTTCCCGCTCAACGACTACAGACTCACCCACCTCGTCGTCCGTCCGGCCGATCTTCCTCGCTTCAACGACCAGCTCTTCAGCCTCGAGAACGCCCTCGATGACCATGGGTACGACGATTTCCCGGGACAGATCGGTCACCATGGTTCGTACCGGTTCGTATCCGATCAGTGTAAGCGAGAGGATGGCCCGCGGCGCGGGGAGGTCAACGTTTAGAAGGAGGGTTCCGTCGATGCCGGTGATGCCCGCCGCGCCGGTTGTCGTCTCCTGGACGGAAACCCCTTCCAGGGGGATGTCCAGGTCCCGGTCGTAGACGCGGATAGAAAGCTCCTCTGCGGTGAGCGAGGCAAGGGCAATCGCGGCAAAGGCAAACAGGAGTATCGGTCGGCGACCCGGCATATGCATGATTACTATATGTAACACGGCGGTATCGGGATAGTGTTACCACGGTGCCGGTTGAAAACCGCCGGGAGATGGCCTACGTTTTGAACGTGAAAGTACGAATCCTTCTGACGGCGATAGCTGTATTGGTTGCCCCCCTTGCCGGGGCCGGCGGAGTTCGTGAACGGGAGACGCAACCCGCTTCGGAGGAGTTGCCGCTCTGGGTCGTTTCCATCATCAACGGCGACTACGAGTCGCTCCGGACCAATTCGGACGAGTACATCGGCGTAGGCATCGGCGCAACCGAAGAGGAAGCGCGATCTGCCGCCGCCGTTGATTTTGCCGGGAGTATCGGTACAACCGTATCGTCCGAAATCCGCGAGGTCGCTACCGAGGACTCCGCCGAGAGCAGCGTTCGGATCGAAGCGGAGGTATCGAGCCAGGCTGTGATCAGCGGCATTCGTCCACAGGTCTACCAGGATACGAGCGGCACCTGGTACGCCCTCTATCGAATCACCGCGGAAGAGTACCGGCAATCCCTTGAACGGTGGTTGGAAACCGTCGAAGTCATGGACGAAGCGCGGCGCACGTCGGAACTGGAACGGCTTCGCGAGGAACGCTTCGAGATGGAGCGACAGGCAGAACTCGAAAGAACGCAACAGCGGGCGGAAGAACTACGTCGCGACGCCAGGCGCAGGGTTGCCGCGCTGGAGGAATCCTACCTCTCGACCCGACTGCAGCCGCGAATTCTGGATATTCCCACGGCGGAACTCCCCGGCGAGAACCGTTCGTTCGCCCTGGCCGGCGATTTCTCGGACGACTTTGGAGAGATCTACGCCGCCTACGGCGTAACCATCATCCAGTTCATTGCGCTGGACGCCTTTGGCGCGCTGGTTTCAGAGTTCGAAGAGCCCCGCGTCCCCGGAATCGGCTTCGGTGGCAAGATGCGGGTGATCAACGGCGCCGGGGTGGTGACGCGAACCTCCGTCGCCCTTGGCGGTCGGTACATCGTGGACGTGGAAAACAGCCCCAGCGCCGAAGAGATCGAGTCAACCGGTTCAGTCTATCTGGCGGGCAACGTCCGCGTGCCGGCGCTCTTCCACACCACCTATTTCGCCTATCTAGGCACGGACAAGGTGGCCGGCGGCGCCGAATGGGCGCCCTTCTGGAACGGCATCGAGGACGCCTTGACTCTCACGGCCGCCTTTGCGCTCGACGCGGGCTACGCGGAGTACGACGCGTTGCAGTCGCTGTCGCCGGAACTGCTCGTTGGATTGGGATTTGCCCCGGTGGACAACGCGTCGTTCGAGCTCTTTTTTGCCGTGTCGGAGCAAAGCCGGTTCGGCGTCGAACTCGAAGTCGCCTGGGACAAGTAGCGCTACGTTTGTCGCTTTGTGGGGAAGGCCGCGGAAAAACACCGTGCCAGCCGGTCGGCGTCGTCGCAAATACCCTGCCAAAGGGGTTCCCGTCCGCCGCCGCGAGCACCGGCGTCGCGTATGACCCCTTGTACCGTTTTCTGGACCGGCAGACCATTGCCGCCGTGAGCGATAATGGCAAACCTCACCTTGTCACTGCCACGGTTTACTACGCACGCGGCGGCAAATCCTTGTTCCGCCAGTTCTCGAACCAACGCGTCAAAGAGGGCGTCCTCTTCGTTACCGAGTTCGAGGAGGGCCGGGCGGTCGGGGGCGAAACGGCCGCTCTCCAACGTCCGCTTCGCCAGGCGACGGGCAAGCGATTTTGTCCTGCCGTGGAGCGTACGGATCTCATCCAGCGCCTGGTGCACCCGGTCCGGGAGATCTTCGATGGACGCGCTGAACATGCCCGCCGCGGCCAAGGCAGCGGCGCGCACCTTCCCGTAGTCCCTGTGGGCGCGATTCCCGATGGCGAAGACGAGGCGAAGGTTCCCGCGGAGGGATTCGCTTCCAACCGTCTGCACGTTGCCGATCTGAGCCGTTGAACGTACGTGGACGCCGGCGCAGGCGACCCGGTCCCAATTGTCGATCTCCACAAGCCGTACCTCTCCCGTCCGGGAGGTTGGCCGGCGTAAGGGGAAGCGGACCAGGTCGTCGGATGAGACCGGGAAGGAAGTGATGGGGCGGTTCTCCAGGATCACCTCCCGAGCAGCGGTCTCCACGTCTGATAGCTGCGCCGGCAAGATGGAATCTCTGTCGACTTCGATCGTGGTGTATCGTTCTCCCTGGTGTACGCTCACCGTGTTTGCGTCGGCTATTCGATAGAGGGCCGCCGAAAGCAGGTGCTGCCCGGAGTGCTGCTGCATGTAGTCGAAACGGTGGTTCCAGTCGATCTCGAGTGAGACCACCGCGCCCACGGTCGGTCTTGAAGCGCCTTCCAGCACGTGCACAGGCGTCCCGTCGTCTCCCTTGACCGTATCCCGGACGATGTACTCCGCGCCCTCCTGGCGCAGAATGCCACGGTCTCCCGGTTGCCCGCCGCCGGCGGGGTAGAAAATCGTCCGATCCAGTACGACCTGCGTCCGCGGTTTGGTCTTTGTTCCTCCGGTGGCCGCGGAAAGAACAACCGCGTCGCACCTCCGAGCGTAGGGGGAATCGTAGAAGAGCACTTCCGGCATCGGGGCGAGTATAGGCCATAGAGGGCCGGTTATGGCATAGTCATCGGATGACCGAGCGGGAGAGACGGACGCAACAATTGGCCGGGATCATGGCGGAACGCATCGTGTTCCTCGACGGCGCCATGGGTACGAGTATCCAGACGTACGGGCTCCAGGAGGACGATTACCGGGGCGATCGCTTTTCCAATCACCCATCGCCTCTCAAGGGCAACAACGATCTCTTGACGTTGACACGACCCGAGGTGATCTCCGAGATCCACCGCGCTTTTCTCGACGCCGGGGCGGACATCCTCGAGACCAATACGTTCAACAGCACGTCGATCTCCCAGGCCGACTACGGAACCGAATCGCTGGTGGCGGAACTCAACCGGAGCGCCGCGGAGCTGGCCCGTTCCGTTGCCGACGACGTATCCCGGGTCACGCCCGACAGACCGCGGTTTGTCGCCGGAATCCTGGGCCCTATGAACAAGACGCTCTCGCTCTCCCCGGACGTGACCGACCCGGGGTATCGGGCGGTAACGTTCGACCAGGTGGCCGACTCGTACACCGAGGCGATCGGGGGGCTGGTGGCCGGCGGCGCTGACTTCCTGATGGTGGAAACGATCTTTGACACGCTCAACGCGAAGGCGGCGATCTACGCGATTCGCCGTTTTGTGCGAGCCACCGGAACCGAGATACCGGTGATGATCTCCGGTACGATCACCGACCAGAGCGGGCGGACCCTTTCCGGGCAGACCACGGAGGCGTTTCTCAACTCCGTACGCCACGGGCGCCCCTTTTCGGTCGGGCTGAATTGCGCCCTCGGTGCGGATCAGTTGCGCCAGTACGTGGACGACCTCTCCCGGACAGCCGAGTTTCCGGTGAGCGTCCACCCGAACGCGGGGCTTCCCAACGAGTTCGGCGAGTACGACCACACACCGGAATTCATGGCGGACGTCATCGGCGGAATGGCGCGGGACGGGCTTGTCAATATCGTTGGCGGTTGTTGCGGAACGACGCCGCGCCATCTGGAAGCAATCATCGCAGCCTGCGAGAGTGCCCCGCCGCGGCGCGCACCGGAGAACCGGACGACCCTGCGCCTGTCTGGTCTGGAACCGACGGAGATCACCGACCAGAGCATCTTCGTCAACGTGGGTGAGCGAACCAACGTCACCGGTTCCCGCAAGTTTGCGCGGCTCATCAGGAACGGCGAACACGACCAGGCCCTCGACGTTGCACGGGAGCAGGTGGAAAACGGGGCCCAAATCGTTGAC
Organism: Spirochaetales bacterium; assembly: GCA_028282545.1. GTDB lineage: Bacteria > Spirochaetota > Spirochaetia > DSM-27196 > Alkalispirochaetaceae > JANQHT01. The sequence continues at coordinate 33,814 of JANQHT010000055.1, read as the reverse complement.
ATCAACATGGACGAGGCGATGCTCGACTCCGCCGCGGAGATGACCCGTTTTCTCAACCTACTCGCCGCGGAACCGGACATCAGTCGCGTCCCCGTCATGGTGGATTCGTCGAAGTTCTCCGTTATTGAAGCGGGGTTGAAATGCCTGCAGGGAAAGGGGGTGGTCAACAGCATCAGCCTCAAAGAGGGGGAAGAGCCCTTCCTGGAGCAGGCGCAAACGGTACGTGACTTCGGGGCCGCCGTGATCGTGATGGCCTTTGATGAAGATGGGCAGGCCGATTCGTTCGAACGAAAGACGCAGATCTGCCGCCGCAGCTACGACCTTCTCACGGAACGGATCGGATTTCCTCCCGAGGATATCATCTTTGATCCCAACGTTTTCGCGATCGGAACGGGCATCGAGGAACACGCCGACTACGCCGTCGATTTTATCAACGCCACCCGATGGATCCGAGAGAACCTCCCCGGAGCAAAGGTCTCCGGAGGCGTTTCAAACGTGAGCTTTTCCTTCCGAGGGAACGACGGAGTACGGGAAGCGATCCACAGCGTGTTCCTGTATCACGCCGTGCAGGCGGGCATGACCATGGGTATCGTCAACCCCGGGCAGCTCGGCGTGTACGACGAAATACCCGAAGAGTTGCGATCCCTGGTTGAAGACCTGGTGCTGAACCGCTCTCCCGATGCAACGGAACAATTACTGGATGCGGCCGGCAGCTTTGTCGGCGGCGGCACCACCAGAGAAGAGGACCTGACCTGGCGGGAAGGGAGCGTCGGAGAGCGCCTCTCCCATGCACTGGTCAAGGGAATCACTGCCTACATCGAACAAGACGTTGAGGAGGCGCGGACCGAGTTGAACTCCGCGTTGTCCGTGATCGAGGGGCCGCTCATGGACGGTATGAACGTCGTGGGCGACCTCTTCGGCTCCGGGAAGATGTTCTTGCCGCAGGTCGTGAAGAGCGCGCGCGTCATGAAGCACGCGGTCACCTTCCTGGAACCGCACATCGAGGCGGAGCGATCCGGGAGCGCCTCGAACAAGGGGACTATCCTGCTCGCCACGGTGAAGGGCGACGTTCACGACATCGGGAAGAACATCGTGGGCGTCGTTCTCGCCAGTAACAACTACGAGATCATCGACCTGGGCGTCATGGTACCGGCGGAAGAGATCCTTCGTACCGCCCGGGAACGGAATGTTCACGTCATCGGTCTGAGCGGGCTCATCACGCCCAGCCTGGACGAGATGGTCCACGTGGCGTCTGAAATGGAGCGCCAGGGGTTCCAGGTGCCGCTCCTCATCGGCGGCGCCACCACCAACAAGATCCACACGGCCGTGAAAATCGCTCCCGCCTACGGCGGCGTGGTGCGTCACGTCAAGGACGCTTCCCTCGCCGTCGGCGTGGCGTCACGCCTTATCTCCGAGGAATCGCGCGCCGAGTTTGCCCGCGAAATCGCGGCGGATCACGAAGAGACGCGGCGAAAACGGGCCGAGCGGGACGTGGAGAAGCAGTACTTGTCCATATCTGAGGCGCGAGAGCGCAGGTTCCGTCCCGATTTTTCCACACCGCCGCCGAAACCGGCGGTCATGGGGGTTAAACACTTTGACGATTATCCCCTGGACGATATCGCGCAGTACATCGACTGGTCGTTCTTTTTTATCGCCTGGCAGATGCCCGTTCGATTCCCGGCGATCCTCGATGATCCAACGCGCGGAGAAGAAGCACGAGATCTCTACGACGACGCCCGGCGTATGCTGGACGACATCATCGACAACAAGAGACTCCTGGCGCGGGCGTCGATATTCCTTGGACCTGCTGCAAGGACGGAAGACGATTCGATCGAGATCTACACCGACGAATCGCGGAGGGACGTTCACGCCGTGTGGCATACGCTACGCCAGCAGAAACGAAAAGAGAAGACTGAGTACTACCTTTCGCTCTCCGACTTCCTCGCGGAAAAGGGGAGCGGAATCGACGACTACCTCGGCGCCTTCGTGACGGGGGTCGGATTTACCGGCGAAGAGTATGCAGCGCAATTCGCCGCGAACAACGACGACTACAGCTCGATCATGGCGAAGATCCTGGCGGACCGCTTGGCCGAAGCGTTTGCGGAACGGCTTCACGAACTCGTGCGAAGGGACTACTGGGGGTATGCCGGGGACGAATCGCTCACCAAGGAGGAGTTGTTCGCCGTGCGCTACCAGGGAATTCGCCCCGCGCCCGGGTATCCCCCGTGTCCGGACCACCAGGACAAGGGCCTGATCTTTGACCTCCTGGAGGCGGAAAAACTGGAGATGTCGCTCACGGAGAGTTTTATGATGATTCCAGCGGCGGCAACGAGCGGTTTCTACTTCTCACACCCCCAGAGCCAGTACTTTGGCGTCAACAAGCTGATGCGCGACCAAGTTGCGGACTGGGCGCAACGGAAAGGCCTCTCCATGTCGAAGGCCGAGCGGTGGCTCTCCACCGTGCTCGCCTATGAGCCGTAGGCTCAGCCGGGCGTGACCGGGCCCTTCTCTTTTTGCGATGAACTTCTCTCGTACCGTCACCGGACCGTACGCGACCTGGCGTGGTCCATTCTCGTTCCTTCGATAGTCCGGGTCCGACCGACCTATCGCGAAAGGGCCGACCGGGTAGCGCGCGATGCCTGGGGAATCGATCGTCCCTTGATCGTGTCCAGTCCCGACACGTGGTTTACCGCCCCGGAGGCTATCGAAGCGTACCGCCGGTGTGAACGGGCCCTTCGCGAACTGGACGCGGATGAGAGAAACCGTTCGCTTCTGGTCGAACGGATTGGGCGGCCCCCGGGCGGGCGCCTGGGGCTGCTCCACGAACGCCTCGTGGCGGAATGGATCCGGATAGATCCCCTTTACGAACTCCTGGACCGGGACGTTTCCGTCGTAGAGGAGGGGCAAACCCGTGGCCAGATGGACCTGATCGTGCGGCGCACGGGCGGTGCCGTCGAACAGTGGGAGATCGCGATCAAGTTCTTCCTGCAGACGGGACCGGCGGGTCGCCTGGACCGTTGGGTAGGTACCGATCTGCACGATCGATTGGACCGGAAGATCGCGCACCTCGCTTCACACCAGCTCACGGTGGCCTTTTCCGCGGCCGGGAGACGGGCCCTGGCCGGACGGGAGAGCCCGGCACCGGAGCGGGCACGAGCGCTTCTGCGGGGAATCCTCTTTTTTGCGGTTGATGATACCGGTGACGACGGCGGTGCCGGGAACGACAACCGGCGCCTTCGCCAACCCGACGGATGGTGGATGAGGCCGGCCACCTTTGAGGCGCGCTCCTGGGGCGGTATCGAGCAGTGGCTTGTCGCGACCTACGAGCAGTGGTTCTCGCCGATTTACGCCGCGGAAATCGGCAACGAAAATCAGACATACTCGGAGGCCGGTAAACTGGTCAGGGAAATTCGGAACGATCTGTCGCAACGGCCGGTCCTGGTCATCGGAATGGCCGGCGGCGTGGAAGAGACCCGGGGATTTCTATTCGATCGCCGTTTCGCGATCCAGGATCCTCTTGATACGATCGTAGAGGGCGATGAGCGGGAGCGGCCCGGCGTGTTCCCGGAGGCACGTGTACTCTCCGGGAAGACCGTCGTTTAAGTTGCGATCACCCACCGCCTCTTGTAATTCACGCACGGCGGTGGAACGAAACGATGAGGAGTGCGGCTGATCCCAGGCGTGGGCAAGGGCGCGACAGGGGGCGCGGGCATCCGCCATCGCCGCCCCCCAGAGATCCCGGACGCTTGCGTTCGACGATCCTGCGTCCGGACAGGGGTGGTGCCACCACCGGTGGTCACTGTTCAACGTGTCAAAGAGAAGCCACTCGGGCAGGGGATGAGCTACGGAAAGCCAGCGACCGGAGAACTCCCCGGATAGCTCCCTCCGCCTGGCCTGGACAAAGTACCGTCGCGGAGTGTGGTTCATAAACGCGTAGAAACCTATCATGTCCAGGTAGGCGTTTGCGACGCGCCTCTCCAGCTCCGCGTCCTCCCGGGCGGGCCGAAGGGTGGACCTGAGCGTGGGAACGATCAGTTTCGCCAGAGTCGGGGGGATCTCCTGGAGATGCGCTATGGCCGGATAGAACGGAAACGCGTCGACCGAAACGCCCCGTCGATCACGGACGATCTGAACATCCATGCACCGTTCCAGGAAGGCGTGCATGAAGCGGCGGTCCGGGTGCTTGTCCGGTACCCCGCGCCACCCGGCGTGATAGTTCACGAAGGGATGCAGCGCCCGGTCAAGGGCAACGTGTGAAATCCATCCCAGGAGATAGGCAAAGATGTCGAGGTCTTGAGCCATACCCAGAGCGAGTTCCGCCAGGAAGGGGGCGTTTCCCTTCCGGTGCAGAATGGTTCCGTAGTAGACGCCGCGCGGCTTCCTGCGAACCCCATGCAGGAAGAGGTCCGGCCCCTGTGCCCCGAGAAGCAGGAACGCGCGGTGCACGGTCGTTACCGTTCGAGAGAGATCCGGGTCGAGGTGAGTACGGGCGACCTCGTCGGCAAACAGTGCGTGAGCGAGTTGGCTGGGCATCGTTGACACTGATGGTATAGCATGCAGCATGATTGTTCACTGTGGAGAGGCCCTCATCGATTTTATCCCCGGGGGAACCTGCGATGGCGATGCCGCGTTTGTTCCCGTACCGGGCGGTTCCCCGTACAACTCCGCAATCGCCTCGGCGCGATTGGGAGTACCCGCCGCCTTCCTGGGTACGGTATCCACCGATTTCTTCGGCGATCAGCTCTTTGACACGCTCGAAGCCAACGGCGTTGACGGTTCCTATGTGAATCGCGCCGACCTGCCCACGACGCTCGCATTTGTCAAAAAGAACGAACGTGGAGAGGCGCGCTACGCCTTCTTTGCCAACGGGGCGGCGGATCGGAGCCTGCTCCCGGCGGAGGTACCGGAGTTGTCGGATACGGTGCGAGCGATCCACGTTGGGTCGATATCTCTCCTGGGCGAGCCCGCCGGCGATACGATCGAACGCCTTGCCGTTGCGGAAGGCAAACGGCGCGTCGTCTCTTTTGATCCGAACGTTCGTCCGGGTTTGATCGCAAACGAAGGTTCGTATCGGGAGCGCTTCATGTCAATTGCCGCGGCGACGACCATCATCAAGATCAGTGACGAAGATCTCCAGTGGTTTGATCCCCACCGCGATCTGGAGGTGGCGGCGCGGGGACTCCTTACAGATACGACGCGCCTGGTGGTTGTTACGCGTGGTTCCGACGGAGTCACTGCATACGGACCGTTTGGTTCCGTGATGGTGGACGCGGTGAACACGAACGTAGCGGATACGATCGGCGCTGGTGACTCCTTTCACGCGGCGCTCCTGAGTTGGCTCCATCTGCGCGATCTGCTTTCATTCACGGGAGTGAACCGATTGAGCGCCGCCAACGCCGAGAAAATGCTCCGGTTTGCCGCTACCGTTGCCGCCGTAACGTGCAGTCGCGCCGGCGCGGATCCGCCCCGCATGGACGAACTCCCCGACAACGTGCGCCTCTGAAGCGCCGGACCGTCCATGGCTCTTCTGCTTTCCGTTCTTTCGGCACTGCAGTACGGTGTCGCCGATTTCTCCGGCGGTTTCGCAACGCGCCGCAACGCCGTTTTTCCGGTAGTTGTCCTGTCTCAACTCATCGGACTCGCCCTTGCCCTGGTGGCAGCGCCGATTGTCTCCGTCGCGGTCCCGGGACGTGTGGATCTGTTGTGGGGCGCCGTTGCGGGCCTCGCAGGAGCGGCGGGAGTCACGTTGCTGTATATAGCCCTGGCAACGAGCGTGGTGGCGATCGCGTCGCCGGCGGCGGCCCTGACCGGCGCGCTCCTGCCGGTGTTGTTCGGCGTATTCCTGGGAGAACGCGTGTCGGTAACAACCTGGATCGGCGTGGGGTGTGTCTTGCCGGCGATCGTGGCCCTGACCGCCCAGCCGGCCGGTACTGTTCGCGTCGTTACAGCGGGGCACAAAGGGAGAGCCCTTGGGATGGGCGTTACTGCGGGCGTCTGTTTTGGCCTCTTTTTTATTTGTATCTCCCGTACAACCGCCGCCAGCGGGCTGTGGCCCCTGGTCGCGGCCCGGACGGCGTCCATTGCAGTCCTGGCGCCTGCGGCGATTCGTACGGGCCGCATCCGTGATCGCCGGCGGGGTTCGGTGGCGGCCCTCGCCGCCGCCGGGATTCTGGACATGGGGGCGAACATCTCGTTGCTGCTCGCCTTGCGCCTTGGAAGTATTATCACCGTCACGTTGGTGACGTCGGTCTACCCGGCGCCTACCGTGGCGTTGGCCCGGTTCGTGTTTCGCGAGCCCATTGCACCGGTTCGGTGGGCTGGACTTGTATTGGCGATCATCGGCGTTGCGCTGATGGGAGCGGGGTAGTATGCTCGTGAGATCATGAGCGGGACATATTTGGTCACCTTGAGTCGGAAGACGCGCGAGACCACGGTTGACGTTGGCCTGTCGCTGCCGGAGGGAGTGACACAGGACGCGGTATCCGTCGAGACCGGCGTTCCCTTTTTTGACCACATGCTGCACGCCCTCGCGTTTCACGGTGGTTTCCCGATGTCCGTTCGCGCCTCCGGCGATACCGACGTTGACGCGCACCATACCGTTGAAGACGTGGGAATAGTGCTTGGCCGCGCGCTTCACGAAGCCGGCGCAAAACGGGAGGCCCTCGCTCGCTTCGGTCACTGCGTACTTCCAATGGACGACGCCCTCTCGGAGGCGACGGTGGATTTTGGCGGTCGTGCAGTGTGTGTCTACCGCGCAACCTATCCACAGCCGACGGTCGGCACCTTTGATACCGCCCTGGTGCGCGAGTTTTTCATCGCCCTTGCGTCCAACGCCGCCGCAACGATGCACCTGGAGTGCCGGTACGGCGAGAACAGCCACCACATGGTGGAAGCGCTGTTCAAGGCGACGGGGCGCGCTCTATCACAAGCCTTCGCTCCCGCAGGCGGGATCGTCTCGACGAAAGGCGCTCTGGACTAGTCAGGAGCCTGTCGAGACTACGTGCTCATCGGGTTCCCAATTCTCCCGGCATTGTAGGCCCCATCGTTATCGGAATCCTCGCCTGAGGCTCCCCGTTCGAGTTCCCGACGCGTCTCGGTGAGCTTCTCGCGAAGTCGCTCCCGCCATCCGATCTGCTCAAAAAGCCTCTGTTCGCCTATCTGTTGCCTCGCTGCCGCTTTGCTCCGCCCGATATCACGCGGTCATCGTCCGTTCCTGGGCGGCAGGGTTGGCCATGGGAAGCACGGTCAGTTGGAGCGTATCCCTGCAAACGAATCCGCCGTCGGCGTTATCAACGTTCGCCCCGGCAATGCGGGCGATGGTTGTGTTGATTCCTTCACTCAAGCAATGGTTTCGCAATAATATGAAATTTAATTGCATATTATATGAAAAAATATTTCTTGACAGTGAAACATAGTGGCTTTAGACTGGCGTTACATCGCGGTCAGCGCGCTCGCACTGAACACCGCGGCACTGCATTCCTTCAGGAGGATATACATGTCACTAATCTCAATTATGGAAGGGGTAAGCGCGTTCTTTAACACGTTTGGCTCTGCGGTGTTCGTCCCTGTGATGGTGTTCATTATAGCCGTCATTCTTGGTGTCAACGCTCGAAAAGCGTTCTTTGCCGCGTTGAACGCCGGAATCGGTTTGACAGGTTTTGCCTGGTTGATCAATTCGTTCATCCCGATCATTGTCCCGGCGGTTGAGAATTTCGTCACTTCCACCGGGATCGATCTTCCCGTACTGGATATCGGGTGGCAGGCAACGTCAATCATTGCGTATGCAACGCGCGCCGGTATGTTCTTCCTGGGATTCGGTCTTCTATTTCAGGTTCTTCTCTTCCTGGTCAAATGGACCAATGTGTTTATTCCCGGTGACCTCTGGAACAACTACTCATACATGTTTTGGGGTTCCCTGATCTTCGCGGTCACCGACGACATGTGGCTCGCTATGGCAACGATGTTTGTCATGGTCCTCTACAACTGCATTTTTATCGAGATGAACGCAAAACGGTGGTCGACGTACTACGGGTACGCAAACACCACGGTACCGGCGCTCCATATCGCGCCCTCTACCCCGTTCGCCGTTGTCGGTAACTGGGCCCTGAACAAAATGGGCGCCTACAAGATCCGGTGGAGTCCGGATGCCCTTCGCAAGCGGATGGGTTTCCTGGGTGAACCGACGGTTCTCGGTCTCATTCTGGGCTTCCTGCTCGGGATCCTGGGGAACATCCGCAATCTTGGCGCACTCGAAGCGTGGGGCCGCATCTTCACGATTGCTATTTCGACTGCCGCGGTGATGGCTGTGTTTCCCCGCGTCGCCAACATTTTCGCATCGGCGTTCCATCCGATTGCCGAGGCCGCGCGAAAGCGAACGAATATCAACCATTCTGACGACATCTACATCGGTATCAACGATGCAACGGGATACGGAGAACCGGCGACGCTCATGTCGGGTATCCTCCTGATCCCGATTCTGCTCGCCCTCGCGGTTATCCTCCCGGGAAACAGGACGCTCCCGCTTGTGGACCTCATAGCGATACCATTTATCATCCAGCCGATTGTCGCTGCATCAAACGGGAATATTTTCAAGACGCTTATTCTCAGTTCGATCTGGTTCGCCCTTGGCTTGTATGTCGCAACTGCGGTGGCCCCCGTGTTCACGGAAGTATACGCTGAGTTCGCTGCCGAACCATTGGCACCGGGAGTCCTTGTCACTGCAGGGATGATCGCCAACAAACCGATAGCCGGTGGTTTGCTCTTCTTCCCATCTCTCAATCTCGGTTGGCTCGGTATCGGCATTCTGCTTGTTATCTATTTTCCTCTCTACTTCCTCTTCAAGAAAAACAAGACGAAGATCGTGGATTTTATGGAAAGCCAGGCCGCACTCGACGTCATCGAGTAAGCCTCGTACAGTTGTACGTCGGAGGGAGCTTCGTCCAACAAACGTGGTGTGATACACGCGTTCGACGAAGCCTCCCTTTGAGAATCAAACGGTGAAAAGGAAAACCTATGGCACGAAAGAAATTGAACATTCTGGCGGTGTGTGGATCAGGCGTGGTGACATCGTCGATGATCGCACAAAAAGTCGAAGAAACTCTGCGAGAGGTCGGAATCGACTGTGAGGTAACGGGGTTGGTGTCGACTTCAGTCGAGGAGTACGTCCAGCGCGGTGGTATCGATATCGTTGTAACGACCAGTCCGCTCCAGGGACAGATCGACGTCCCGATTATCAAGGCCGTGCCCCTCATGACCGGCATCGGGGAAGATGATGTGTTGGAAGAGATCCGCGAAACAGCACAGAAACTCGTTTCCGGTTGAGAGGTCCCGGCGACCCTTTGCAAAGCCACATCTCGGCGCATATTGACAAGAACTGACCACTGGAGAGGTACTATGGACGTCACGACTCTGGTTCGCTCTGAATTCATACGAACTGATGTTGAAGCTCACAATGCCGACGCGGCGTTGCGCTACATGGCAGGCACCCTCCTCGATGCGTCGTTCGTCAAACCGACCTTTGAACAGGCGATCATTGATCGGGAACGGCGGAATCCCTCCGGCTTGCCCATGGACGGCCCGAAGATTGCAATTCCCCACACAAGCGCGGAACACGTTGAAAAATCGGTTCTTTTCTTCGTCCGTTTGGCGCAACCGGTTGAGTTCCGGGCAATGGGAGATCCGGATATCTCATTTCCCGTTCAGTTGATCTCGATGTTTGCGTTGAAAGAAGCCAAGAAGATCGGAGCCCTGCTGGAAGCGCTGATTACCGTGTACAAAGATCGGGACGCCCGGAGCACACTTGTCGAACTACCCGATGCCGCCGCCATTTATTCGTTTCTCGTTGACCGCCTGCGAAGGGGCCGATTGTGAAGGTCCTTTCCGGTCTCGTAGCATCCCCCGGAGCAGCGCACGGAAACGCCATACTGCACCAGCCGAGCGAAATCACCATCGATCCTCAGACCGTCCAGGATGTTTCAGCTGAACAGGCGAAGGCCCGCCACGCCATGACTCAAACGGTACAATCGCTGGCTAGAACAACGGAAAGGGTGCGAATCAGCGCCGGCCCGGAGCTGGCACATATCTTCCGGTCCCAACAGACCATCGCAGAGGATGAATCGATTGTCGGCGAGATAACGTCGACGATCGCGGAGCGGCACTGCACCGGTGCCGAGGCGATCGACGAGACACTTTCCGAGTATGTACGACTGTTCTCCGAACTGCCGGAAGACGGATACAACGCGCAACGGGTGGCTGATGTCGAGGACGTCCGGCGGCGAGCACTCCGGATATTCCTGGAATTACCGGAAGCGGACCTTTCGTCCATTCCTTCCGGTTCGATCGTTGTTGCCGAGGAACTGTTTCCCTCCGATACGGCATTGATCGACACCTCGAAAGTGGTTGGCATCGTGACTGAGCGCGGTGGTCTCACTTCTCATGTCGCAATTCTGTCCAAGTCCCTGGGGATTCCCGCCGCTGTTGGGGTGAAAGAAGCATGCTCAATCGTGTCCACCGGCGATGGTGTGTCACTGGACGCCGTCGATCAGAGAACGGCGTACGTTCTGGTAGCTCCGGAAGACGCGGCGATCACCACGGTAAAGGAGATCGCGCAGCGATATTCACGATATTGCAACGACCTTGCGTCGGCCGTTGGTTCTGAATCACGGACACTGGATGGCCACACCGTTCAGGTGTCCGCCAATATCGGGAACGCGCGGGCAGCAGTTGCCGTATCCCGGCATGGCGCTGCATCGATCGGCCTGTTTCGCACCGAGTTCCTCTATCTCAACGCGTCGACCAGCCCCGATGAAGAGACACAGTTTGAGGCGTACCGGACGGCGGTGGAGGCAATAGCTCCGGGCATGGTGATCTTTCGGACAATGGACATCGGCGGTGACAAAGCTGTTCCGTATCTAAGCATTCCACGAGAGGATAATCCTTTCCTGGGATTGCGTGCCTTGCGCGTGAGTTTTCGTGACACCGATTCGTTCAAAACCCAGCTGCGGGCGATCCTGCGCGCTTCTGCGTATGGAAACGCAAAAATCATGTTTCCGATGGTAGGAAGCGTGCGCGAGATCGTACGGGCCCGAAAACTACTCGACGAGGCGCGAGACGAGCTGCGTGAAGCAAACACAACCATGGCGGATCACGTGGATGTCGGTGTGATGATTGAGGTACCCGCGGCGGTTTTCATGGCCGAAGAGATCGCGCAACTCGTCGATTTTTTCAGCGTTGGCACAAACGACCTGACGCAGTACCTTTTGGCAGCAGACCGAACCAACGAGGCTGTGTCCGAGTACTACCAACCGCTTCATCCGGCAGTACTCCGGGCACTTCGCGTCGTCGTCAAGGCCGCACGCAAACGTGGCATTTGGACGGGTATCTGTGGCGAACTCGCGGGTATGCCGCAGGCGATACCTCTGCTTGTCGGTCTGGGAATAGATGAATTGAGCATGGCAACGATTTTGATCCCGGAAGCGATCCACACGATCCGTCGGCAGAACTTCGCTGAGGTGAGCGCTTTGGCCGATCGAGCGTGCGCGTGTCGCACCGTTGATGAGGTGGGAGCCCTGCTGAAAGAGAGACCGGTTGGGTTCCATCCCGCCACGGAGGGGAGATCATGGGCAGTGCAAAGCGCGTATTAATCGCTTGTGGGGCGGCAGCCGCCACTTCCACCGTTGTCGCCCGCCTTTTGTCCCGCGAATTGAGTGCCCGCGGCATCGAAGTGGAAATGGAGCAGTGCGCCGCGGACGAGACTGAAGAGATGGCCCTGAATTTCGACCTCGTTGTTTCTACGAATGATTTTGCGATGATCGGATCCGTACCCGTCGTCAGTTCACTTCCATTTCTCACCGGGGAAGGCGTGGAAGCGACGATACAGGAAATCGTCACGCAATTGGGTGGATAAAACGTTTGGAACCAACGATTAGTCGACAACACCAGATACTCCGTCTCGTCAAGGCGCGTCGAAAGTCGACCATTAAAGAACTTGCCGAGCGGCTCGGGGTTTCTACCGCAACGATTCGTCGGGATCTGCGGCGGATACCGCCGGACCAAAGCATCGTTCAGACGATCAACGGGGGCGTGGAATACCGCGGAACGTCGGTCGACTCAACCGCTGTCGAGCGCGCGGGAGAACGTATTCACGAGAAGATCCGCATAGCAGAACGGGTGGCGGAAATGGTTCAGAACTACGACGACATTCTCGTTGGTCCGGGTTCCACAGCGTTATTGGTGGGCCGCGTTCTTTCAGGACGTACCGATGTGCAATTCCGATTAGTTACCAATCAGGTTGCTTTGGCGCTCGAAACGGCCGAAGTCGCCAATATCGACACGGTCCTCCTGGGTGGTGGATTACACCAGAATCAGACGCTTGGATACGACCAGCATCACGACTACCTTGACAGCTGCAACAACAACCATCGTCTTATCCTTTCCGTCGACGGAGTTGATACCTTGTATGGCCTCACAACGTTTCACGCGGAGTTTGTGGCCACAACGCGGAAAATGATAGCGGCATCACGGGAAGTGATTCTTGTCGCAGATTCGTCAAAGCTTGGACAGGTATTCTTCGCGACGGTTGCCGACATCCAGACAGCCAATATCCTGATAACCGATCGGGACGCACCGGGAGAAATAGTTAGTGCGATTCGTTCTGCCGGTCCCATCGTTGAACTCGCGTAGCGTACAGTCAAAGGAAGAAACGATGAAAGAGATTCACCTTACAGTCACCAACGACACGGGCCTCCACTCCCGACCTGCAGATCTGTTCGTTCGAACCGCCAAGCTTCACTCTGCTCGGATCGATCTGTTCAAGGGTGATACGTCCGTCGACGCCAAAAACGTCATCAAGGTCATTCTGCTAAATGTTTCGCAAGGTGACCAGATCCGAATCGTGGCAGACGGAGACGACGAGGAGACGGCGCTTCAGCTACTGGAGGAACTCGTCATATCCGACTTCGAATCGGTCGATGAACGTGTGACCATTTGAGGTCTCATGAGCGCACGAGTGATAGGTTGTTATCTTTTTGGTTGAGCGTCGGTTCGGCGCTATTGGTGCGGGGGCGTTCACATCATTGTGACTATACGGCCTACACCGCCGGACGAACCAACACGAGGGCGGCCGCCGGAATACCGAGCGTAACTGGGCTGCCGTCCGGCGCCTCCACAATGGTCACCGTTCCCATCGCCTCATCCACATTTGATACGAGGAAGCGACTACCCGGGCGTATCCCGTAGGAGTCCATCGCGGTCAGGAATCCCGATTCGTCTTTGAGCAGGCGGTGAACGGTGACGGTTTCGCCGGGAGGCGTGATTGCCAGGGTCATTCGCGGCTGGTCGGCGATGTGACCGTGCCGATCGGGAATCGGGTCGCCATGGGGGTCGGACGAGGGATTGCCAAGGAGAGCGTCCACGCGTTCCACAAAGAGGTCGGAAATCGCGTGTTCGAGTTTCTCCGCCTCCGCGTGCACCTCGGACCAATCGTAGGCGAGCACGCGTTCCAGGAACGTCTCGATGAGACGATGCCGGCGTACAATCCGAACGGCCAACTGAAGCCCCTTCCGGGTAAGCTGGACGCCGTGGCGCGGCACGTAGTCTACCAGGTCCCGGTCCGCCAGGCTCTTGGCCATGGTCGTGGCCGTGCCCGGTGTTACGCCCATGGCGTTTGCCAGGGGTGTCATGTTGACCTGACCGTTTTGCGTCTCTACGCTGAGCTGATAGATCGTCTTGACGTACTGTTCAACCGTTGGCGTTGGCACCCGACTACTCCCGGATTGTATTGAGTTGTTCGAGGCTTCGCGTGGCGGTAATCACTTCCTCGAGAGAGACGACTTCCCTAGCACTCCTATACCCGGTGCGGCGGGCGATACGCACCAGTCCTGTCACGTCTTCGGAGGGCGGGATGACGAGCAAAAGCGCAACAAAACGACCGCGGGCATCATCGATCATCATGATGTGGATGGGCTCGTCCATTTCGTGTTGCCGGACAACGTCGTACAGCCCCTCCAGAGTCCTCGTTGCACTCAGAAAGACGTAGCGGCGATTGGGGCTGATGGTCCAGACGATCGGGATGTCCTCTCCGGGTACGAGCTCGGCGACGCCATCGAGCGTAATCGGACCGCTCACCGGCGACGGCTCTTCCGGGGGTTCCGGATTCTCCGGTACGGTGGCTGCAGGCGCTGCCCCCTGAACGGGAAGGGGCTCTTGAGCGTCCAAGTCCGCACCGGCGCCGGTTGCGCCCGCCTCTGACGGTTGTGTGGGTTCCTCGTGGGTTGCATCGGAGGTTGCGGTGCCGAAAAACGCGCCGGACCGTGACGGGTAGGTTGTCGTGTTCACGAGCGCGCAGGATACCCCGACGACGACAATGGTGGACACGGCGGTTGCACGGCAAACGTTTCGAATCAAGGGCGTCTCCACGCTTTCTATCATCGCGCAAAACAAAAAAAAAATCTGTCGTTGAAGGTGGAAATTAACCTGTCGGTGACCGATGATTGATATAGGGGAAACTCAACGTTTTGGAGGTACCATGACTGTTAATCGCAGACTCGCCGTGGCGGCCCTGAGCGTATTCCTGGCCGTCGGTGCCGGCGCACAACAACCCGGGTTCCAAATACTCTTTGGACCGACCGTTGGATTCTCGTACGCGCTCGACGGAGAGTTCGACACCAACGTGCAGGCCATCCGGGCCAACTCCAACGTGACGTACAGCAATGTGATGACCTCGATCGGTCTGGACCTGCAGGAGCGGATATTCCTGCGAAGCAACTATCAGTTTGTGTTTCGACAGGCGATCACTGTGTTCGGGATGGAGCAGGGGGTCGGACTTCCCTATTATCAAAACACCCTGGGGCTACAACTTCCCAGCGGGCTGGAGTTCGGGTACGGCCCGCGGTTTTCGATGGCGGAGGTTGCGTCCGTTGCCAACTCCTCCCGGAACAACCAGTACCTGTCCAACACATCGATCTTCTACATCGTTGTTCCCCTGAACTTCGGCGACTTTATCGTGCCCCTGGGAATCACTTCTACCGTTCAGGTCCCCGGCAGCGGCGTATCGTACACGGGCCTTTTCGAACTCAACGTCGGGTTCAGTGTGCCTCTCATTGACATCAACACCGATACCCACTTGGCCGCCCCGGAGGAGGATGAGTAACGTGGCGCGTTGGATTATCGTTCTCCTATCATGCACGATTGTTATTGTTGGATGTAACACGATAGAGATCCAGAGCCGCGAGGGAGCTACGGTCACGAACTCTACCGTGCTGGCGGTTGAAATGGACGGCGATCCAATCGGACTGATGTCCACCCTTCGGGACGAGTTGGTCTTCCGGGGATACCATATTGTCAATATGGATCGCCTGGAGACGATGGAAATGGATGAGCGCACGTCAGGGCTGTCCGAATCCCTCCTCATCGTCGACACCGCCACGATCCGGTTGCATCGCCTTGATGTGAGTTCGAGGCAGAACGTCGAATATGTGGACATCCGTTTCTACAGTTGGCCCGAAGACGAACTGATCACCAGCGTCCGATGGCGGGTGATACTCGGCTCATACCGCGCTATGCCCTTTGTTGCAGCTTTTTTGGCGGAAAAAACGGACGATCACTTCCTCAAGCGAAACCAGGATAGGTAGGCCAGGGCGCTGCTCAGGCTGATCACAAAACCGAGCGGTGCCAACTGCGACGCGAACCGATGGGCGTCGGAATCGTTTGGTGTGGACTGCAGCCGGTACAAGGCGAATACGTCCAGGGCGACGCCTGCCAGGTTGATGAATAGGACAGGCAAAATCTGCGGCAGGAACGGTGGGTGCCTCTCCCCGGTTTCCTCCGGTACGGTGGTGAGGACCTCCGGGAAAACGGCAGTGACGAAGAGCAAAAATACCATCGCTGCCGCAATCCAGCGTTTCATAACCCATTGGAACAGGGAAGGAGCGTCCCGTGCAATACCTCGCGGAGCGGTTCTGGTATGTTGCTTCGCCGTTCTCTGTACGGCCGGCGCGTTCCGGGCCTCGCCGCTGGACCTACAGACTCTGGAAGAGGAGCTTCGATCCAGCGCCAGGGATTTCACCGACGCACTGCCGTTGAACGGAACGATCGGGCTCTCCGGGGGACGCCCCTTTGAGGGGCGGGAGTTTCGCGGTCGATTCGTTGGTCCCCTCGTCCCGGCGGTGTCGGCGGGGATCACCGTGGGTGCCACGTTTTTCCCCTTTTCGTACATCCAGGACCTTTTGGACGCTCTCGAAATCGAGGACGGCACCGACTCGCTTGAAGAGACGGGGCTACCCGGCATTCCTCTGCCGGGATACGCGATCGACCTTCGGGTAGGGGCGCCGCTCTTCCCCTTCGAGGTGGGAACCTCTTACAGCTTCGTTCCCGATGAAGCGTGGCAATACGTGCCGGAAAACGTGACGGCCCTCGACTACCGCGCTTTCGGTGTCGGTCTTCGCAGGCGGACCGGGAGAGACGCGGTGAACCACCCCAGCCGCCAGGCGATGGGGTTTGCATACTCCTACCTCGGTGGAGATGTGGGCGTAAGAAGCGACGATGATATCGAGATTGGGGAGTTCGAGTATCTTCCGACCGACTCGACACAAACGGTGGAGGTGGGCCTCACCGACGTGTCCGCCGCGGTCGAGTGGGAGAGTCACACCGCGGAGGTGCACTGGTCAATTGGTACACGGCACGGTCCGTTTGAGGGGTATTCGGGGGTGGCGATCGGCGGTGGTCTTTCGCGCTTCCAGGTTCGTCTCGATTCAGATCTAACGCTAACCCAAGACGGCGTAGCGGTCCCGGATAACCTGCGTGAAACGATCATCACCGGCGTTGAGACGCTCTCGCCCGACGTGTCGCTTTCCCCGGGCATCGACGCGGACAGCAACTGGCGTGCGGGATGGTACGTACGGGGCTTCGGGGGCCTTTCCGTCCTGGTGTGGCCCGTATCCCTGGGTGTCGGTCTGTCGTACGCGATTATTCCCGGTGTCTGGACGATTTCCGCGACGACCAGGATACGACTC
Organism: Spirochaetales bacterium; assembly: GCA_028282545.1. Classification (GTDB taxonomy): domain Bacteria; phylum Spirochaetota; class Spirochaetia; order DSM-27196; family Alkalispirochaetaceae; genus JANQHT01. Next base: position 16,805 of record JANQHT010000055.1, on the reverse strand, counting down.
TAATCGGGAAGCGACTCCGCCCAATCGGCGATTACGCGTTTGGCGGCACCGACGATGGGACGGCCGTGGCCAAACACCGCTGTCTCGAAGGGGAGTAGGGCGATGCGGCGGATCGTGTCGTACGCCAACGACTCCTCCTCAAAGAGAACCGGCGGGCGAAGGTGGCCCCAGTTGGTGACGATATCCGCACCGATGAGAACCGATTCCCTCCAGAGAAGGACGATCTGTCCCGCGGAATGGCCCGGGGCGTGGTGCACGCGCAGACCGCCGGTAAGGTCGATCTGTGCGCCATCGGTTAGGAGCGTGTCAGGAAGCACAGGTTCCACGCGGGCACGGCCGGCGGGTGGCGACAGAGCGCAGATGAACCGGGAAAGCCTGTCACGGCCCGGGGTCCAGGGGCGAATGGTTGCGCCGGAGGCGACGAGTTCGGCGTCGGCCGGATGCATGGCCACGGGTGCCCCGGTTGAGCGCTTGAGGAACGCCAGGGAGCCGGTGTGATCAATGTGGGCGTGGGTGGCGATAATCAGCTGTACGTCTTCCGGTTGGCGCCCCAGGCGCCGGACCGCTCGGAGGATGCGAGGCCCATGCACTTTTAATCCCGAATCGACGATTACGACGCTCTCTTTATCGTGCACGAGATATGCATTCACCATTCCCAGGGATACGCGGGTCAGGCCGGGAACGACGAGGCTGCTCAACGAGGTTCCTCACCGGCACGCATCGTACCCAGTGTTGCTATGTGGATCGTTACGGCCAGGGCGATCACAAAGAGAGATACGCGGAGAGCGATGTGTTCCACCACGACACACGCGGAGTAGGAGATCGTGAGCCACAGCAGAAGGAGCGCCGTAACCTTTGACCGGGCGGTCAACGCCCTCCGGTCCCGATAGTTCCGTATGAAGCTTCCCAGGTGACGGTGGTTCATAAGCCACGTATAGAGACGGCGGGAGCCACGGAGAAAGCACGCCGCGGAGAGAAGCAGAAACGGCGTGGTGGGGAGAATGGGAAGAACTATCCCGATTATGCCGAGGACGAGGGAGGCGAGTCCCACCGTCACAAGAGCGGCGCGGAAGACGATATTCATCGCCAGGAGTATACTTGGTGACCGTGACTCTATACCAGTTTCTGCGCATCGTAGAGATCAGGACCAAGATCGTCAGCGCCTCGGCGTTTGTCGTGGGAACGCTTTTTGCCGTGTATCGCGGTGCATCGGTTGACGTTCCGGCGGCGCTGCTTCTGCTCGGGGCGCTCCTCCTCGTGGACATGGGCACCACGGCGTTTAACACCTTTTTCGACTTCTACCGCGGTGTCGACACCGGCGATACGAACCGTGAACGGGACAAGGTTCTCGTTCACGAAAACGTCGCACCCGGCCTGGCACTGATGATCGCGGTGGCTCTTTTTGCCCTTTCGGCGATTCCCGGGATATTCCTGGCCGTGAGGGTGTCGTGGCTGGTGATCGTGGTTGGCATCGCCGGTATGGCGGTCGGGTATACATACAACGGCGGACCCCTCCCATTGTCCCGGACGCCCCTGGGGGAACTCTTCGCCGGTGGATTCCTGGGATACGCCGTGGTGATCCTGTCGTACGCGATTCACGCGCGTACCGTGGACACGTTTGTCCTCATTGCCGCGATACCGCACACGTTCATGGTTGCCTCCATTCTCACGGTCAACAACTCCTGCGACCGCCTTGGTGACGCCGCGAGCGGGCGCAGGACGGTATCGATCCTGCTCGGAGCGCGGGGAACGGTGGTGTTCTTCGCGGCCCAGCAGGTTCTCGGGTGGGGTCTTGTGGCCGTGTTCGTCCTGTCGGGCCTGTTGCCGTTTCGGGGGCTGCTGGTGCTCATACCCTGCCTCGTTGCGGCCGGGATCGAGTACGGGGCGATGGCGCGGCGCGGTTTCTCCCACGCCACAAAGATGGCGAACATGGCGTCAATCAGCCGGATTTTCCTGCTCTACACGGCCACGCTCGTGGGCAGCGTGTCTGTGGGTCTTCTCTAACACCGTTTTCCTTCAACCCTTCGCCGGCGGATCGGCTAAGTTTCATCAGGGTATCGGGTGTGGTGGGGGGATTGCGTGCGATGTACGGGCGAAATGTTAAGTCAATTGGTTCGGTTACAACCTCATTTACTCGAATGAGGCTCAATAGCCGCGATGACTATCGTGGGCGTGTCGGCTTTCTTGTAGTACCAGAAAATCCGATAGGCACCGGGTGTTCGGTTCTGAGCATAGCTCTCGTAGACCGTTTCGTTATTCGGTCCCGTCAGCGTGTGGAAGCGTTTGCTGTTCAATGACGGATGTCTCGGATCTTGTTTGAGAAACCGTAACGCCTTATTGACTGCTTTGTGTTGTGCAACGTTGGCCTTGTCGGCGCCCAGACGGTTCAGAGTGTCGTCGGCTTCCTCAGCAAAAAGCAACTCAAACGTCATTCCGTCCGTGGCTTAGCCCAATGGTGTATCGCGGCGTTTAAACTCCGTTCGCGACAAGCCGGACAGAATCCGCCTTTGCGACTCTTGGTCATAGTCCGACAGTTCGGAGTAGTCACGGATGGTTAAAACAACAAGTTCCCCGGTCATCCAGTCTCCAGACAATTGCGAAGCAAAGCCCCCGACGTACTCGATGTTGGTATCCTTGTAGCTGACATCGAACATGTCGCGGTTCCCATAGAATTCCGTCACTGTCTCCAGCGAAGTATTGCCCATGCGCTCACCCCCCCAAGGTACGTTTCTGAATCTCGACGGATAGAATGAAATACGCCTTTTGTTGCCCGCCGATGTTCAGGGACACTACGTGTTGTCCCTTCTTTTGAAATTCGGCAATGACCGGCAGTACTAAATCGACGCTTTCTGGATGTTCTTCTTTGACTTCAATGGTGGCCGAAAACACCACCGCCTGTGTTTCGTCATGAACAATATTGACGGTAATGTCGTGCTGCCCATCGGCAAGGTTCTTTATCTGAGCAAATAAAAACCACGGAAACGGCGGGCGCGCCGGCAATTGCTCGAAATGGAAGTTCGAGAAGATTCCGATAACCGACTTCTTGCGTGTATTCGCCTCTTCTATCACCCTATCACAAGCGACAAATGTGGTTACCGTTGCACGTTCAAGCATCATCAGCCTCAATTGCCCGCGTCATACCAATAAAGATAGTACAAACCGGATCATAGCACACGGAATTCCGGCGCGCAACGCGTCATCGGGCGCCGGGATCACGTCAATCTTGCGAGGGCCGAACACGGGGGCCAGATGCTGCGATGGTGGCGGTCCAGATTTTCGAGGTACATCTGCGAAAGGTGTTGACCCCGGACCTGCTTCGTCCGGTCATACCTGCCGTCCAGACCGTAGAAACCGTCGGTCCACTCGTCGAGGGTGGGGACGGGCTTTCGCTCAGCACTCATACGACCGCCAAGCACTTCGCGCCGCCACCATGCGCGTGCCGACTTCTCGGTTGTCACCCCGGTGTTAAGCCGCTTCCAGACGCCAGGAACCTTGGCGTACCAAATCGGCGAGGTTTTCTTTCGTTCGCGTGGGTAAAACTTCACTTCCGACTCTCTCACAGCAACCTCCCGGCAAATCGCTTGTCACGATTTGCCACAGTTTTGGTTTTGTGTGAGGCGTCGGTTGTTCCGTTGCCTTCTGAATCGCTGCTATGCAACGATTAAAATTGCGGCAGAGAGGACTCGGCTTCCAGTCGCCGTCGTCGTGACGGCTCCTTCCAGCCCGGCTCCGCTGCTGAAACGACATCCTGTCGTTTCACGCTCCATGTATTCGCGCCGCAGCTCCGATTCAAGTCCTCTCTGAGGTCACAAAAAAGCCCTAACCGGTGCTGTCGCGTCGGTCAGGGCTGGTCTTTGCGGCAGAGAGGACTTGAACCTCCACGACCTTGCGGCCACTAGCCCCTCAAGCTAGCGCGTCTACCAGTTCCGCCACTGCCGCATTTGAGCGAGCTGATTTGTAACAGGAAAGGCCCTGCGCTGTCAATACAGTAAATCTCGGTATGGACGGAGTGCGACGGCCCTCCGAGAGGCCCAGCGCTGTGTGGAGAGAACCGTGCCACGGTCAATTGATTTCCGGAACGAGAACTGCCGATCAATACAACGCGGCGTTGTGGGCTGCCGTAAGTTGGTCTACAATAGCTGCCATGACGACGACCTTCCGCGGCCGGAGCCGCCTGCTGATTGTGACTGTCATCGTGCTCGTTGGGATCGCTCCAATGGCTCTGGCCCAAAGCCACTCCGTCTTTGTTCCGCCGTCTCTGGCGGTTTTGAGCTACTTCGAAGGCGACGTCCGCGTGGATGCCGAGAAGGCGGCCCTTGGGCAAACGATCCCGTACGGGAGTCTCGTTCAATGTGCGGCCGATTCGTACGCGGAAATCACGATGGGCACCGGGAACGTCATGCGAATCCGCGAGAACAGCGTCATCGTCGTCGAGGTCACTCGTGCGGCGCGGCGCGTTGAACTTCGTGCGGGAACCTTCGCCGCGGTGCTCAACAACCTAAGCAGCGACGCCTTTGGGGACACGCCCGGGTTTTTTCTTCGTACCCGGGGTGCCGTCGCGGGAGTTCGCGGCACGTCGTTTTTCGCCTCCGTGGAGAGCCCGAACTCGACGTACATCTGCACGTGCAACGGGTCGCTGAGTTTGAACCACGAGTCGTTCCCGGCGTTCTCTACGAACTACTACCATCACGGGGCGCGCCGCTTCGTGACCGCCCCGGACGGAAGCGTGACGGTAGAAGTGGCTCCCTTGCTGTATCACACCGACGAACAGATGGAAGAGCTGGCCGCGCGGATAGGCGCCACCATTCCCTGGTCCGACAGCTACTGATCCGGCCGTTCCAGCAGATTCTCGAGCATCTCCACCCGTTCGCGAAAAAGGGCCATCGCGTTCTGAATGGGCTGCGGCCGTGACATGTCCACACCCGCCGCGGCGAGCGACTCCAGGGGATACCTGGAGCCCCCGGACTTCAGGAACGCGAAGTACCGTTCGCGCTCGGACTCGCCGCCTTCAAGAACCATCTGCGAGAGCGCAATCGCCGCGGCGATTCCCGTTGCGTACTTGTACACGTAGAAGGCGCGATAGAAATGGGGAATACGCAACCCCTCGAGGTCTGCAACCGGTGGAAGGTCAACGTCGGTTCCGAAGTAATCCTCCAACAGTCCGCGGTAGATCTCCCGGAAGCTATCCACCGTCAGCGGTTCCCCCGCTTCAACGCGCTCGTGCAGGATGCGTTCATACTCGGCAAACATCGTCTGGCGGAAGAGCGTCCCGATCATGTCGTCCACACTCTTGTTAACCAGGTAGGCGCGCATGTTTGTATCGGGGTCGCGGGCGAGCAGGTCGTGGAAGAGGAGCTGTTCATTGAAGGTACTTGCTACCTCGGCCTCGAAAATGGTGTAGCCGTAGTGCTGGAACGGGTTGTTTCGAACCGAGTACCAGGAGTGCATGCTGTGGCCCGCCTCGTGGGCGAGCGTAAAGGTGTCCCGGATGGTGTCGTCCTTGTAGTTCATAAGGATGTACGGTTCGCCCTGATAGCTCCCGGCGGAGAATGCGCCGGATCGCTTCCCCTTGTTCTCGTACCGGTCCACCCAGCCGCCCAGAAGGCCCTTGCGGAGAACGGAGGTGTATTCGTCACCGAGCGGTTGTAACGCCCGGACGACCATGTCGACGGACGTGTCGTACGGTATGTCCACCGTTACGTCCGGGACGAGCGATACCTTTGTGTCGATCAGCGAAAGGCGATCAAGACCGAGGGCCCGGGCGCGGAGACGATAGTACCGGTGCAGGACCGGCACGTTTTCGCGGACGGTGGACACGAGCGTGTCGTAGACCGTTACCGGAACCTTGTCGGGAAAGAGGCGCATTTCGAGTGCCGAAGGGTAGTTGCGGGCCCGCGCCTGGTAGATATCCAGGTGGATGCTGCCCTCGTACAGGCCGGCCAGCGTGTTTTTGTGCTGATCGAACTGGGCAAAGAACCGGTCGAACGCGGTTTTCCGCACGGAGCGATCGCGGTGTTCCATGAGCGATCCGTACGAGGACTGGCTGAGCGGTCGGACCCCCTCGGGGGTTTCCACCTCTCCAAAATCGATATCCACGTCCACCAGGGCACCAAACGTCTTGGAGGCGGTCTGGTTGGCTTCGGACTGCATCGCCAGCAGCCGCTCTTCCCGAGGACTCAGGACGTGCTCTTTGAAGCGCAGGATCTTTTCGAGGGCGATCCTGTACTCCGCGAGCGATTTGTCCTTCACAATCTGCGCGCGTAGCGTTTCGTCCAATTGCTGCAGTTCCGGCGCAAAAAAACTCTCCGCCGTGTCGATTTTGCTGGAAACCTGCATGAAGCGGGCAAATCGCGCCTGGTTGTCACTGTCACCGGCGTCCTCGCTCTGGCGAAGCATCGCGTAGTACCCGAGGCGTTCCTGGAGCAGTCCCGTTTCGATCCATAATTCGATGAACTCTCGAATCGTTGCGATCCCTTCGCCCAGGCGACCGGAAAAGGCCGCGATTCGCGGTTCCAGCGTTTTTAGGCGGTCAAGGTCGCCGTTCCACGCTCCGTCGCCGTCGTAGAGCGCCGAGAGGTCCCAAGCGTTGTCGGGAGTTACATCACTGCGTTGTGGTATCATCCCTGCAAACTAACGCTCGTAACGGGAAAGATCAACAAATTGCGCGGGCGGCCAATAGTACGGAACGAAGAACAAAACGCTGCGCTTGCAGAGACGCGTTTTGTTCTCCTCCAGAATGAGAACTGCCTGCCCCGTGACAGAGACAACGTTGTCGTCGCCCTCCGTCATTGCTGAGAATTTTCAGCCGGCCGCGGGCAGGATCAGCTGCGACCGAGATCACGCGGCTCCGGCTGCGCGCAGGACCGCCGCAACTGCCTTGGCGCGGTGGCTGATCCGGTCCTTTTGTGCCTGCGGAAGCTGGGACACGGAACAGCTGTACTCTTCGAGCCAAAAGACAGGGTCGTATCCGAAACCGCTCTCGCCGTGAATCTCCCTGTCCGTGATGGTCCCGTACCACGTCTCCTGCGCCTGATAAAACCGGTCGTCGGCGAAAGCCAGAATCGCGTTGCAAGTGTAGTGCGCCCGCCGATCCGCTTCATTTGCGAGCGTGCGGAGGAGAAGGGCCGTCCGGTCCGCGTCGGTCGCTTCCTGGCCCAGTTGGTCCGTCCCGTACCGGGCCGACCGCACACCGGGGCCGCCTCCGAGGGCTTCCACGGAAATTCCCGAATCATCGGATAGGACGGGGAGCGGCGATCCAAAACGCTCCAGAATGGTCGCGTTGACGCTCCCGGCGTCCGGTTCAACGGTGACGCCCTCGATGAGCAGGCCGTGCTGCAATGCCCAGACGGCCCGGGCCTTGATGGCGGCGTTTTCGCCGAAGGTCGTTCCAGTCTCTTCACAGGAAAACCGGAAACCAAGGTCCACCGGTCTGACGACACGCACCGGCGATGCGATCGACTCCACAATCCCGACTACCTCTTTGAACTTGTGGTCGTTGTTACTGGCCAACAGAACTGTCATGGACGAACGGTAGTGTATCGGTACCGGTCGGGGCAAGGTCGTGTACAAGCTGCGCCAGACAGGAGTCGACCGATCCCTTGGGGATGCCCAGGAGTTCACCGATTCGCCGGTGCGTCAGTTGCGTGCTGACCCGTGCTATTCGCCGCCGGGCGTTGTTGAGGCGTGATCGATTCATCTCCATGCGTGCAATAATCGGTTCCCGTTCCGCCGGTGTGTCGGCATATCGCAGTTCGATCTGACACGTCAGGTAGACGGCGAAATAGCGGTCGCGCAGTTTTCGCCACCGTTCTATCCGGGCGAAGTTCTCAGCCAGTTCTTCCCGGGCACACCGGGCAATTCCATCCAACCACGTTGGCGACACGCCGATTGCCGAACTGTACAGGTCGATCTGGGCTGCGGTCAGCAGGGCGGCATTGCGTACAACCGCACAGATCAGCCGTTTGCGGCGAGCATCGTTCTCCCGATCTGACACGAGCCAGCCGCGGGAGGAGCCCGGGGGGCGTTCGCACACTTCCGTGTGCCTGTCCGTTTCAGTACACCGATACCCGAGCGCGCCGGACCGTACCATGCGACGAATCTGTGCTTCGCGCCGATCCCGCCGGCGGCGCGCGCGTCGCTCCAGGCGCAGGATGGTAAACAGGTACGCCTCAAAACTGGTCTCTTCCTGGCGATAGGTGCGAATGGCGCGGACGATGTAGGGGTAGAAGTCGGAGACGAGATCCGCCGCTTCGTTTTGCGATAGGTGGAGGCGCTCGCGAGCGTACGATAGCGTGGCCGACGTAACCTCTTTGAGCAGGGCCGGCGGAACCGTACCGTCGGGACGGCGACGTTCCAAGATCTTGGTGGTGAGCGGGGTCATGGCATCCTCCTGCGCCTGTAATGCAAAGAGGATGCCAAACAGGGCGTTCTCGGAAACTGCCAAACCGAACCCAGTACGCCCTCTGCGTTAACGTTCGTTTACATAGTTACGATCCGTGACGGAGGGCTTCCAAAACTGATGATCGAACCACACGGAGGGATTCCACGAGGGGCTCACGGATTCTGCACCCGGCCGCCTTCTGGTGGCCACCGCCGCCCAGTTTCGCCGCAATTGCCGCCACATCGACGTCGCCGGTGGCGCGAAAGCTCACCGCACAGGCCCTCTTTTCATCGAGTTCTCGGACCACTGCCAGGACCTCGACACCTTCTACGGCAAGCAGAGACGCATGGATCGCGTCGGAATCACGGTTGTCCGAACCGAGGCCGATGGCGTCTTCAGCGGTGAGGAAGGTCAGGGCAGCTGCGCCGTCGGCGATGAAGTCCACGCGCTCAAGGGCGCGGGCGAGGTATACCCGTGACTGCCGGCTACGATTGTGGTACATCGCATCGTGGGTGGCTCGCGGGGATGCGCCGGCCCGCATGAGTTCCGCGGCAACCGCGACGCTCTCCCATTGCGTTGCGTCGAGGAATCGGAAAAACCCGGTGTCCGTGGAGAGCCCGAAAAAGAGCATCCGGGCTTCGAAGGGGGTTATCTCAAGGCCGAGTGCGGTGATCAGCGAGTACACCAGCACGGTGGTCGCCGGGATCGACGGGTGAACACACCGGATCGTTCCGAATGGTACCCCCGTTGTGTGGTGATCGATTACCGCCGTTGGAAGGTGTTCAACGATGGGCGCGAAACCGCCCAGACGATCCGCGGAAGAGCAATCCACCACCACAACGCCGTCGAAGGAGCGTGCGTCAACGGTTCCGTAGTCGGTGATGAACTGTTCCCGGTACGGTGCGATCTCCCGTCGTTCGAAGGGGCCGGGATTGCACTGGGTAACGGCTGCACCCGCCCGGGAGAGCGCGGATCCGAGTGCCAACTGACTCCCGATGCAGTCACCGTCGGGTTCTTCATGCCCGACGATGACGATACGCGGAGTCTGTTGTACGAACTCGACGAGTTCGTCGGGACACGTCACCGAGCTACAGCTCGAGTTCGAGCGTCTCCACCGCAAAGTCGTCACGGTAGTCCGCATCGCTGGGAAGTGCACCCCAACTGCGGTCTTCCTTGCGTTCGTGCAGGTAGAGGCGAACGTGACTGAACTCGCCATCCACCCAGATAACGGTCATGTACGGGACGCTCGGGTGCGCTGAGAAGTAGACCTCTCCGGCGCCTCCCGCCTGGGTGAACCAGCGGCCCGGGATAAACACTTCCGCCGGGTAGAGGTCGGAACGATTGTAGACAACGCGAAACCCCAATCGGTGTTCGTATACCTTCTGGATCGGAATCGTGAGCAACTGGATCTGCGGGTTTTCCGCGTCGCTTTCCTGAGCCGAGAGCGATACGCCGACAAACAAGAGGCACACGCCAAGAAAGAAAAAAACTGCACGCTTCATGGTAAAAATCATACTACGCGAGCCCCGCGGTCGCAAGCATGACCGCTTTGATCGTGTGCTTGCGATTCTCAGCCTGATCCCATACCCGGGAGCGGTCGCCGTCAATCACCGAAGCGGTCATCTCGTTTTCGCGAACGGCCGGCAGGCAGTGCAGGAACACCGCCTTGGGCGCACGGTCCATCGTCTCGTCCGTTACCTGGTACGGGCGAAGCGTGTTGACCCGGTCCCTCTTTGTCTCCTCTTCACCCATGGAGATCCAGACGTCCGTATAGATGGCGGCAGCCTGGGGCGGAACGGAGGCCGGATCGGTTTCGATCACTATCCGGGCGCCGGTGTTTTCGGCGATCCCCTTGAGGCGTTCGACAAAATCCGGTGCCGGATGCAGTTCCGCCGGAGCGATCACGGTGTGTTCGAGGCCCGTCATCGCGGCGCCGATCATAAGCGACCGCGACACGTTGTTGCGTCCGTCGCCGATAAACACCGTGGCGGTCCCCCGAAGTTTGCCCGCCTGCTCCTCGATCGTCATGAGGTCCGCCAACGCCTGGGTCGGGTGATACATATCGGTGAGGCCGTTTATCACCGGTACACCGGAGTGTTCCGCGAGTTTCTCCACGGTGCTTTGCTCGAAACCACGGAACTCGATGATGTCGAACATGCGTCCCAGGACGCGCGCCGTATCTTCAATCGTCTCTTTTGCACCCAGTTGGATGTCGGCGGAAGAGAGAAATACCGGATGACCGCCCTCTTCACCAAAGGCGGTTTCAAAGGCACACCGCGTGCGCGTGGATCGTTTCTCAAAGAGCATCGCCAGGGAGCGGCCGGTAAAACGAGATTTACGTACGCCCTCACGGTGTTCGCGCTTGACCTCGATCGAAAGGTCCAGGAGTTCACGGACTTCCTGCGGGGAGAAGTCCAGGAGCGTCAGCAACGATCTACCTTTGAGCGCCATCGGGTACCACCTTGGGTTCAAGATTCAGGAACAAAACGTTCCAGGGCTTCTTCTATCGTGTTCGCGTACGTTATGTCGAGCCCATGCCGCACCTGCCGTGGAAGTTCCTCAACGTCCACGCGGTTGTCGGCGGGAAGGACGATGTTCGTGATGCCTCGCCGGTGAGCGGCAAGGACCTTCTCCTTGATCCCTCCCACCGGGAGTACCCGGCCGGTAAGTGTGATCTCACCGGACATGGCCCAAGTCTGCGCCAGGGGCGTCCCGGAAAAGGCCGAGAGTATGGAGGTGGTAATGGTAACTCCCGCCGACGGTCCATCCTTGGGGATCGCCCCCTCCGGTACGTGAATGTGCACGTCGAACTCGGAAAAGGTGCGGGGACGAATCCCGAACCGCTCCGATCGGGACCGGATGTAGGTCAACGCGGCCTGGGCGCTCTCTTTCATCACGTCTCCAAGGTTTCCGGTCAGGATAAGCTTGCCGGTCCCCGGAAAAAGGCTCGTTTCAACCGGCAGGACCGTTCCGCCGTTTTCGGTCCACGCCAGGCCTACCGCAAATCCGGGAAGGTCCGTTGCCGTTACGGCCGTGTTTTTTCGCTTGGCCGGTCCCAGGTATCTCTTCACGGTCCCGGCGCGAACGTGGCGCTTGAACGGGATATTCCCGCCGTCGATAGCGACGTTGTTTTCGACCGCTTCCCTGGCCATTTTGCGGATGATCGACGCAATCTCGCGGTCCAGGTTTCGTACGCCGCTTTCAAGCGTGTAGTTGTGAACGATCTCAAGAATGGCATCGCGGTAGAACCGGATGTCCGCGTCCTTGAGTCCGTGGTTGACCAGTTGCTTGGGAACCAGGTGGCGTTGGGCGATGTGGACCTTGTCGAAATCGGCGTACCCCGGGATCTCGATAATTTCCATACGGTCCCGCAGTGGCGGCGGAACGGTGTGGAGGGAGTTCGCGGTTGTAACGAAGAGAACCTCCGAAAGATCGAAGGGGATCTCAAGGTAGTGGTCAACGAACTGGCGATTCTGCTCCGGGTCGAGGACCTCCAGGAGGGCGCTGGAAGGGTCCCCCCGGAAATCGCTGCCCAGCTTGTCTATTTCATCGAGCAGGAGAACCGGGTTTCGTGTGCCCGCCCGCTTGACGGCGGAAATGATTTTGCCGGGGAGGGCGCCCACGTATGTGCGTCGATGACCGCGAATTTCCGCTTCGTCACGCACGCCGCCCAGGGAGAGACGCGTAAATCCCCGACCCAGTGCCTCCGCGAGCGATTGTCCAAGGGAAGTTTTGCCCGTTCCCGGGGGGCCCACGAAACAGAGGATAGGACCCTTGAGCTGGGCGTTGAGATGCTGCACGGCGATAAACTCGAGGACCCGTTCCTTCGGTTTCTCGAGATCGTAGTGGTCTCGATCCAGGATCTCCCGGGCACGGTGAATGTCGATCCGGTGATCGGTCCGGATGTTCCAGGGGAGTTCGACGATCAATTCCACGTACGTCCGGATAATACCGGCTTCCGGCGCCAGGGGTTGTAGTTTCTTGAGCCGGGTAATCTCCTTTGTCACCCGCTCGCGAACCGTCTCAGGATACTCACCCTCTTCCAGGCGCTCTTCGAGCTGTTTGATACCGCTCGGATCATCGTCGCTTGTTCCGAGTTCCCGGTTGATCTCCTTGATTTGTTCGTGAAGGTAGTACTCCTTCTGGTGCTTCTCCATCCGTGTTTGCACACGTTTGTCGATCTCCACTTTGAGTTCGAGCAATTCGATTTCGGACTGGAGCAGCTCCGCTACCAGGCCCGCGCGCTCTACCACGTCCAGTTCCGAGAGGATTCGGAGCTTGTCGTCGGTGTTGAACCCCACGGTCCCCCCAACGATGTCGACGATAGCCTCCGCGGAATCGCTGTTTTCCACCTTGCGGCGCGCATCCTTGGGTACGCGCCGCTGCATCCGCGCGTACTCGAGGAAAGAACGCTGGATCGTTTTGACGTAGCGGGCGACTTCATCGTCACCGGGACGCAGAGACTGCGGTTCCTCGTAGGCGGCGCTGATGTAACCGTCGGTGTGGACCGTGGTGGGGCGGGCCCGGTTTGAACATTCGAGCAGGACTCGAATGGAGCCGTCCGGGAGCTTGATCATGTTCGCTATTCGCGCGATGACACCTATATCCGCGATATTTTCCGACGACGCGGGGCCTTCGGGATCGAGTTGGACCACCGCGAGGAGTCGCCGGTCCGCGGCCATGGCGGCCCGGACGGCGGTAGTATCCTCCGTCCTGTTCACGAAGACCGGCGCGCTCATGTGCGGGAAGAGGACGGAACTACGCATGGCGAGCACCGGAAGCGCCTGGATCTGCTTGCGCTTCGGAGCGAGTAGCTTCATGGCGTCAGGCGGATTTTTGTCCCAGGTGAATCTGCGGAGTCCGGCGCAGTGTCACGTCTTCGCCGCTGATGGTGATCTGCTTGGGTCCCTCAATGGAGGGAATCTCGAACATCAGTTCAACCATCATCTGGTCTACGATGGATCGTAGACCCCGGGCGCCCGTCTTTTGTCCGATGGCGCGGTCCGCTATCGCGTCGAGGGCGTCGTCCTCGAATTCGAGGGCAACGTGGTCAAGGCGCATCGAAGCTTGGTACTGCCGGACGACGCTGTTCTTGGGCTCCTTGAGAATCCGGACGAGCGATTCCTTGTTCAACTCTTCCAGAGTCACGTGCATCGGGAGGCGACCAACGAACTCCGGTATCAAACCGAATTTCACGAGATCATCCGGATGGAGGTGGCGATAGAGGGAGACCAGGTCTTTCTCGGTGGATGTTTTGACGTCGGCCCCAAACCCCATGGGCTGCTTTGCGACCCGGGACTCGATGATTCGGTCCAGCCCGACAAAGGCTCCACCAACGATGAAGAGGATGTTCGACGTGTCGATCCGGATCATCTCCTGGCTTGGGTGCTTCCGGCCTCCCTGGGGAGGGACCGAAGCGACCGTGCCTTCGATGATCTTCAAAAGGGCCTGCTGTACGCCTTCACCGGACACGTCGCGCGTTATCGAGGCGTTTTCGCCCTTGCGGGAGATCTTGTCGATCTCGTCGATGTAGACGATCCCCCGTTCCGTGGCGGAGATATTGCCCCCGGCGTTCTGATAGAGCTTAAGGAGGATGTTTTCAACATCTTCACCGACGTAGCCGGCCTCGGTCAGCGTTGTCGCGTCCGCTATCGCGAAGGGAACCTTCATCTTCTTCGCGAGCGTCCGCGCCAGGAGCGTCTTGCCGGTGCCGGTGGGGCCGATCAGCAGGACATTGGACTTCTCCAACTCCACGTCGTCGTCAATCTGCGCGCGGCCGCTGATGCGTTTGTAGTGGTTGTACACGGCCACGGAGAGCGTCTTTTTTGCGTCTTCCTGGCCGATCACGAACTCGTCGAGGAACTCCTTGATCTCCTTGGGATGTGGAACGGTCGCCAAGATGTCGGACGTACTGATGTCGTCCTCTTCGTCGATGATGCGTTTGCAGACGTTTACACACTCGTCGCAAATATAGACGCCGGGACCCGCTATCAGACGGCGGGCGTGTTCACCCTTCTTGCCACAGAAGGAACACGATTTCCCGTTGTCACTTTTCTGACGAATCATCGCTACTCCTGGTCAGAATTTCGTCGACAATACCGTAGTCTACACTTTCCTGGGCGGACATGAAATAGTCGCGCTCGAGATCCGCCGAAATCTCGTCCTCGCTCTTTCCGGTGTGGCGGGCGAAATAGGCGATGAGCGTCTTCTTGATGCGGACGATCTCGCGCGCCTGTATGCCGATGTCCGTCGCCTGACCCTGCACGCCGCCCCAGGGCTGGTGAATGAGTACCCGTGCCGACGGGAGCATTCGGCGTTTGCCCGGGGCTCCCGCACCAAGGAGGAGCGCCGCCATCGAGGCTGCCTGGCCCATGCAAATCGTCTGCACGTCGGGGCGGATGTATTGCATCGTATCGTAGATCGCGAGCCCGGCGGTCACGGCTCCACCGGGAGAGTTCACGTAGAGGTTGATGTCCTTTTCCGGGTCCTGGCTCTCCAGGAACAGTAATTGTGCCACCACGAGGTCCGCCGAGACGTCGTGGATTTCTCCGTCGAGAAAGACGATGCGATCTTTGAGAAGGCGCGAGTAGATGTCGTACGAACGTTCCCCGATGCCGGTTTGCTCTACGACGATGGGAACAAGGTTGTTGTTCTGGATGTCCATGCGGCAAAACCTAACGCTTCTCGTTCATCAAGTCCACATAGGACATTTTGTCGCCGTTACTCACTTTTGCCTTTTCGATGATGGTGTCGAACAGACGTCGTTCGGCGAGTTCCTGCTGGATATAGGGCAGCATCTGGTTGTTCCTGTAGTACTCGATCACCTGGTCCACGTCGCTCTTGTTCGCTTCGGCCTCTGCTCGTACGTGGTTCTCCGCCTCTTCGTTGCTCACTTCGATCTTTTCGGTCTTGATCAGCTTCTGAACGATCAGCGTTCTCCGGAGGCGCTTCTCCGCTTCCGGCCGCCACTCTTCAAAGAGATCCTCCAGGGTCGTGCCCTGCATGGCGAGAATCTGCGTCATCTGTTCTTCCGTGGCCCGGTACTGGGAGGTCATCGATCGCCACGACGAATCAAGCTCCGACCGGACCATCGACTCCGGAAGGTCGAAGGGGTACGTTTCGGAGAGGTGTGAAAGGACCTGATCGATCTGGAGCGAACGGATCTTCGCGTCGGCGTTGTTTGTGAGGCGCTCCCGGATGTCCTTCCGCAGGTCCGCGAGCGTTTCGAACTCGTCGCTGATATCCTGGGCGAACTCATCGTCGATCTCCGGAACGTCTCGAAGCTTGATGCCCTTTACCGTCACGCGAAGACGCCGGGTGGTGCCGGCCAATTCCTCATCCTTGTCGTTCTTCGCGTATTTCTTCTCGAACGTTCGCGTCTCGCCCGATTTTGCACCCATGAGATCGGCGTCAAAGCGGTAACGGTTCTCTTCGGTGCCGGCCGTATAGGTAAAATCCTCGCGGCCGGTACCTTCGATCGTCGTGTCACTCTCGTCAACCTCTTCGAAATCGACCGTTACTACGTCTCCCTCTTCAACGGTATCGTTGTCCTTGTCGACCACGAGGGCATTCTGCTGTTGCAGATTCTCGATTTCGCGATCTTCGTCTTTCTTCGTGATCTTGCACAGGGGGCGCGTTATATCGATACCTTCAAAGGACTCGATATTCACGTCGGGATAGACGTCGTAGGTGACCGCGAAGACCAGATCCTTCGCCGTGTCGAGTTCAACCTCCTCAACGAGTTCCGGCTGACTGTAGGGTAGCGGCTTTTTGTCTACGTGATCGAAGGCTTCGCGGAGCCCCGTGTCGAAGAGGTCGGAAAGCGCTTCGAACCGAAACGACTCGGCGAATTTTCGTTCCAATACGTCCCGGGGCGCCTTCCCCTTTCGAAACCCTTTGATGTGGGCTTCCTTCTGGTACTTGCCGACGACCTTTTCGTAGGCCGCGCTCACGTCGCTCTGTGCGATGGACACGGTCAGTTTGACCGATGAATGTTCGAGTTTTTCGACTTGCGTCTCTTGAACCATCTCCTAGATCCTTACCAAACGAGATAATGGCCACCGAGCCGCGCGCGGGGGCTGCAGGGGGTGACACAAAAAAGGCGATCCGGTCAATCCGAATCGCCTCAGGCGAGCGAGAGACGGGATTCGAACCCGCGACATCCACCTTGGCAAGGTGGAGCTCTACCACTGAGCTACTCTCGCGTTCGTGTGCGTACCAAGGGCACGCTACCTTGCCCACGAGTGGGAAACGCTCGCAACACCGTGCGAGAGAAGGGACTCGAACCCTTACGCCTTTCGGCACTAGATCCTAAATCTAGCGTGTATACCAATTTCACCACTCTCGCAAATGGTACAAATCCTGCACCACCTCGTCAAGGGCAACTGAGCCGTGAAGGGATCGAACCTTCGACCCGCAGATTAAG
>JANQHT010000054.1 GCA_028282545.1 Spirochaetales bacterium | reverse complement strand
TCCGCATGAGCAGTCCCTTGACTTCCGAACCGCTTATCACTAGATCCGTACGTGAGGCATCCACGACCTTTCAACTAGATCCTTACGTGAGGCACTTAGTCAAGCACAAAATTGGTTCGATTTTGCCTCGATTTTCGGTTGTGCCAGCGGCCATTCGGCATTATCATAGGAGGCGAACGTAGCACAATCAGTAGGATTGCTGAATTTTCTAAACGTCAGGAGGATACTATGAAGAAGTTCGCCCTCATTCTGGCTGTGATGCTCACCGTGACGCTGCTTGCCTCGGCCCAGAGTGTGAACGATGACTTTGCGTCCATGCGTGGGTACACCGTCGGCGCCGGCGATTGGGTAGCCCGAGGGGGCCGCCTGGTTCAGCAGGACGCAGACGCCCTCATGGCACGAGTCGATCGCCGGGTGGTGCAGAGCGGAGAGTATGAACTCGAATTCACCGTCCGATACGTGGGTGGCGGATACGAAAGCATGGCCGACCTGGAAAATATGGAACTCCACGGCGGGTTCGGTATTCATCTTGGCGTCGAGGATCCGAAACTCGGCCGCGAATCATGGGGGAACGGCGAGAGTTACCTTCTCTGGCTCAACCTCGACACGCGACGGGAAACGATGGAGAACTATCCGGAACACTACGGCTTCCGCGCACAGGTGTACGAAAGCAAGAGTGCCACCAATATGGCGCTTGCCAGCGATCCACGCCTTGCCCGTGACCCGGTACTCAGCCGCTACACTGAAGGCGACACGATGAGCATTGACATCGTTGCAGCCCTGAAAGCGTTTGGTGTGAACGTCACCCTGGCGGCTGCCGAGCAGTTCCTGTACATGGACGTACCTGTCAATATCAAGGTGAACACCCGTACGGGTCGAGTCGGTGTGCTCGATCCCACCGCTCCGATTCGCTTTTATTTCGACGTGGATCCGAGCGTTCTCCGCGGCGACTACGTCTCGCTGCGCACCAACAGCCTCGCTGCCAACTTCAACTACCTAACGGTAGAATAACGGCAGAGACGCCAGGAGCGACCGGTTTACGCCGGTCGCTTTTTTTTTCGACACATCCGCAAATAATGGAGGAATAACCGATGGAAGTAACGATACCTTTCGTTCTGGAGCGCATTGCGCGGGAACACCCGCACGTGGTAGCGCAGATGTACAAGGACGACAACGAGAGCTTCCGGTCGATTGCGTACGCCGAGTTTGCGACGCAGGTCGAGGAAGTCGCAGCCGGGTTGTACTCGCTGGGCCTACGTCCTGGAGGGCACGCCGGTCTGATCTCGGAGAACCGCCGGGAATGGTTCCTCTTTGATCTTGGTGTGCTGTCGCTCCGCGCTGCCGACGTTCCTCGCGGGTGTGACGCAACCGATGACGAGATCGTTTTTATTCTCGACACGGCCGATGTAGAAATTTGCGCCGTGGAACACCAGCATCAACTGGATCGCACGAAACAGCTCTTCTCTCGGTTACCCAAGCTCAAAACGATTATCGTTCTCGATCCGGCCTTTGCGGACGGCGGAAAGCGCGACGGGGTCGAGGTCGTTCCCTTCCGGGATGTTCTCGAACGGGGACGGAACCTTCTGAACGGGGAGCCCACTGTGATTCGCGACATCGTGGCCCAGGGCAGTACGGACGATATCGCCACGATCATCTTCACCTCCGGAACGACCGGCGAACCCAAGGGCGTCATGCTCTCCCACGGAGCGTTCCTGAACCAGGTCAAGCACGTTCCGGACCTGATCCACGTGGGTCCCGGCGACATCTGGCTCTGCGTGCTTCCCGTCTGGCACAGCTTCGAACGTATCATGCAGTACGTTGCGTTGGGGAGCGCGTCGGCCCTGGCGTACTCCAAGCCGGTCGGCAAGATCATGTTGGAGGATTTCCAGAAGGTCCGGCCCACGTGGATGGCGAGCGTTCCCCGCATCTGGGAAGCGGTCCGGGCCGGCATCTACCGCAACATCAAATCTCAAAGCGCGGTGACTCGGGCAATCTTCTTCTTCTTTGTGGCCGTTGGCGGCGCCTACGCTCACGCCCGCAACCTGGTACGCGGATACTTGCCGCGCTTTCGCAGGCGGATCCGCCTGCTCGATGCGCTGCTCGGAATTGTGCCCCTTATCCTCCTCTTCCCGTTCAAGAAGCTCGGTGACCTCCTGGTGTTTCGGAAGATCCAGGCGCGCCTGGGTGGTCGCTTCGTGGCGGGTATTTCCGGCGGAGGCGCCTTGCCGGCCGCGGTTGACCGGTTTTTCTCGGCTGCCGGGATTCTCCTGCTCGAGGGGTACGGCCTCACCGAAACCGCTCCCGTTCTCGGCGTGCGCGCCCAGGACCACCCCGTACCGGGTACGGTAGGTCCGATCTTCCCGGAAATGGAGATCAAGGTCGTTGGCGAAGATGGAAGTTCGCTACCGCCGGGCGTACAGGGACTCGTTTTCGCCCGGGGCCCGCAGGTGATGAAAGGCTATTACAAGCGCCCGGACCTCACGGCGGAGGTTATCGATTCCGACGGCTGGTTTGACACCGGTGACCTGGGCGTCCTCACCCACGACAACGAGCTGAAGATCACCGGACGCGCGAAGGACACGATCGTGTTGCTCGGCGGCGAAAACGTGGAACCGAACCCGATCGAGGAAAAACTCCGGGAGTCGGAGTTCATCGCCCAGGCGATTCTCCTGGGCCAGGATCAGAAGTTCCTCGGTGCGCTGCTCGTACCCGAGTTCGACATCCTTGAGGAGTGGGCCGCGTCGGAGAAAGTCGAATGGGGCGACGATCGGGCAAAACTCGTGACGACCGCGGAGGTCAAGGCGAAGTATGACGGAATCGTTCGCTCCCTTATCAGCGCCCAGAACGGCTTTAAGCCGTTTGAACGGGTGGCCAAGGTGGGTCTATTGTCGGTCACGTTTGAACTGGGAAAGGAGCTCTCCGCAAAACAGGAAGTCAAGCGTCACGTCGTGCACGATCTGTACTCGCACGAGATAGACGCGATCTTCGCCTAGGGGCACCGGGAATCGCGCAGATACAAAAGGGCGTCCACAACGTCGATCATCGCGCCGGTATCGACGTTGCAGTAGGCAACGATATTCGCGATCGGTTCAAAGGGCCTCGCTTGGCCGTCGGCATCCACGGCGGCTGAGGCGAGGCGGGAGTCCAGCGATCCCCGGCCCGATCGCACCCGGTCAACTTGGTGCAGGTAACTCAGGTTGGCTTCCATCCCGTCGTTGACCTCCAGGTGCGCGTATCCTCTTCCGGTGAGTGCCGGCAACACACGTTTCAGCGACGTCTTCCCGCGCTGGTCCGGATGGTAAACGGCGAACTGTACAAAAGGGTCCAGCAGGTCAACGAGCCGTTCAACGATTCCTTCCGCCGCCGCCTGCTCGCCGGCTGCCGCCCCTATCTGCCGAATCATCGCCGACTCGAAGGCGGAGTTGAACACGACAACGCTGCCTCGCTCCGGAAGGGCGGCGCAAAGCCACCGGAACATCTGTGCCCTCCGGTCCGCCGCATCGGCGAAAGCGATCGTCATGGTCTGGACGGCCCGCCCCCTGCGAACGTGCACGGACGCGACGGACGGTACGTGTTCGAACGGTCTCGTACCGGGAAACGGCGGTGTGGCCTGGGCGAATGCCTCGAAATCGAGGAAACTCACGGGCTCCACCAAGTGGTCCAGGAATCGACATAGGAGATCGCAGTCCACGTGAACCGTATCTCCCCGAACGGCCTCGATCTGTACGCGTTGGCGCGTTGTCAGTTTGATCTCCGCGGGAATCGATAACAGGTCTTTGATACCGCGCTCCAGCAGTTCCTGTCCAAGTGCCGATCCCCTGTGCAGTGTAAGCACGCTGGTCCGGTCAAGTTCCGGCCGCGGAACGCAGAGCGAACACGAACGTTCACACCGATAGTCATCGGGGATCGGCAAGCCGCTATCGGTGAACGAACAAAAATCCCGGCACAGTTCCCGAATCGATCCGGTCAAGCGAGCGGCGCGCTTGGTCACGTTCGATTCGCGGACAAGCGACGACAGTTCGATCTCCTCACCACGCACGTACGTCTTATCCAGGTAACGCACGGTTATCGATGTAATGGGGATGCCGGCGTCCTCGGCCGCGGCCAGCACAAAAGCCGCCTCGTCGAAGTAGACGCCGCGCACCCCGGTCGCCGCACGGTAGAGGAATGCCTCCCACCCTTCCCGGCGCGACGAATAGCGGAGAACCTCGACGGCAAGGTACACGCCGTCCAACGCGAGGGTTGCACCGGAAACGCTCCGCCCGTTGTTGACCGCGCATAGCGTCTCTCCAACCGCCGTTTCCGGCGTGTCCGCAGATACGGTGAGTTCCGTTCGGGCGTGTTCCCGGGCAATCGCGTCCATCCGTGCCTGCTCGCGCCGGGCATAGACGACCACGGCGCTGTCGCGCTCACCCGCGAGGTACCGGCGGCGGCAGCGACGCCACGCGAGAATCCGTTCGAAAGGAACCATTTACCGCGCTACGAAGCGATTCCGCACAACCCGTAGGTATCGATCGCGATCTGCAACTCTTCGTTTGTCGGTTCGACGATGATCGTCGTGGGCGAATAGTCCTGCGAAATCACGCCCTCTCGGGGTCCATTTTCGAGGTTGCGTCGATAATCCATGACGATCCCCAGGTTTTCCAGACGGTTGCAAATTCGTTCCCGCATACGTGTGCCGTACTGTCCGATACCGCCGGTGAAGACGAGAATATCGACCTTGACGATATTTGCGGCATAGGCGCCGATGTACTTGCGGACCCGGTAGGCGTAGACCTCCAGGGCGTCCAGGGCGTTCCGATCCCCTCTCTCCGCGGCCTCTTCGAGATCCCGTAAGTCGTTGGAAATCGTGGAAAGGCCCAACAATCCGCTTTGCTTGTTGAGCATTCGATTGAGGTCTTCCGCGGTGTGGCCTCGTTCCATGAGATAAAAGATGATCGACGGATCTATATCCCCGCTACGCGTACCCATCATGAGCCCTTCCAGGGGTGTGAAGCCCATGGAGGTGTCTACGGACTTTCCCTGGGCAATCGCCGTAATGGACGCACCGTTTCCGAGGTGACAGGAGATAACGTTGGTGTTTTCCATGGACCGCTTGGCGAATCGAACGGCCTGGGCGGCCACGTACCGGTGCGAGGTCCCGTGGAACCCGTAGCGGCGGATTCGGTAGGTGTCGTAGAGTTCACGAGGAATTCCGTATAGGTACGCCGCCGGTCGCAGCGTCTGGTGAAAGGCCGTATCAAAAACCGCAACCTGCTCCCTTCCGGGGAAGAGCTTCTCCGCCTCTACGATGCCCGCCAAGTTGGCTGGGTTGTGCAGCGGCGCGAGTTCGATATTCTCCTCTATCGCGTCCCTCACGGCGCCGTCAATGATCACCGATTCGGCGTACTTCTCACCCCCGTGGACCACGCGATGTCCTACTCCGGCGATGTCCTCCAGAGTCGCCACGATTCCGTTCTGATCGTCCACCAGGGCGTCCGCCATCATGGCAAGGGCGACGTTGTGATCCGGCATGGGAGCGGCTCTCTCGAGTGCGCCGTTCCAGCCCTCCTGGGTCAAGACGCTGCCGGACCGGCCGATTCGCTCGGCCTGGCCCCGCCCGATGCTCTTGCGCTCCGGCATGAGAAAAACCTCGTACTTGAGGGAGGAACTGCCGCTGTTGATAACGAGAATTCGCGTGGACATCACCTTACTCCGTTTCCAGGACCTTCGCGGCTTCCAGGGCACTCACACCGAGGTTGTTCAGTGCGTCCCGATTCTCGGGATAGAACCGCAGGAACGCGAGGAATCCGTCCACCGCTTCGCGAAAACGGCCGAGGCGATACAGGGCGTTCGCACGGTTGAAGAGTGCTCCCGTTATCGACGCATCGTAGGTGAGCGCCCGGTCGTACAGTTCGATCGCCTCTTCGAACCGGTCGCTCTCATATGCGGCGTTTCCCAGGTAGTAGTATCCATCGGCCAGTTCCGGTTCCCGATCCACCGCCGCCCGCCAGTCACGGAGGGCCTGATCGGGTTCGCCGATCTGGGCAAACAGAAGACCTCGGTTTACCAGGCCGCGGGCGTCGCTTTCGTCCAGTTCAACCGCCCGGGAGTACGACGCGATGGCGCCTTCAGCGTCACCGGCGGCCGATTTGGCCACACCGAGATTAAAGTGGGCCCGGGAATCCTCGAAACCCCGTTCGATCGACTCCTCCAGCAGCGAAATCGCGCGGCCGTAGTCGCCCACGTCCAGGTAGAGACTGCCCCGGTTGTACAGGACTTCGCCACTGGTCGGCTCCACCGACTGGGCTCGCGAAAAGAGTCGCAACGCCGCCTCGATATCCCCTGTGTTTCGAGCCTCGATCGCATCTGCGATCAGTTGTTCAAAGGGGACATCCGCGGGTTGATCCGTGCTCTCTTGGGCCCCCAGAAGCGAAGCGGCGACCATCATCGCCACGAGGAGGGAGACGGCTTTCATGACTGTAGTGTAGACGTTATCGTCGTATTTGTCCCGCCCGCGTTCGCCGACTGAGCGTGGACTGTGCGACACCCAGGAGTCGTGCCGCCGCGCTTTGATTGCCCGAGGTCCTCCGCAATGCTTCCGTGATGAGGGCATCTTCCACTTCCGCCAGCGTCGGGAGTGGATCGGGAAACCGCAACGCCGCCGGCGTGAGCGCTCCCTGCCGCGCCAGGTACTCCTGGACGACCTCCGGCGAGAGTTCCCGCCCGGTGGAACGGCTCACGGCGTCGGCAACGATGGCCTGTAGTTCGCGCACATTTCCGGGGAACGGGTAGTGTTCGAGTAGCTCGAGGACCCGACCGTTAACGGTGAGTACCTCCCTTCCCAGGACGGCGCAAGACTCACGAACAAAGTGGCGAATGAGGGGGCCCACGTCTTCGGGGCGTTCCCGGAGAGCCGGGACGTGGGCGTGGTGAGAAACCAGCCGATAGTACAGGTCGCGCCGGAACGCGCCGCTCTGTTGCCGCGCGACGAGATCGGCGTTGGTCGCTGCAACGATGCGAACCTCCGCTCGGTGCGGTTCGTCGGAACCGAGCGGATAATACTCCTGCTCCTGCAACAGGCGCAGCAACTTGATCTGGCTTGCGGTTTCGAGTTCACCAACTTCGTCGAGGAAGAGCGTACCCCCGGCAGCGCGTTCTACCAGGCCCGACCGCGGCCGGTCGGCACCGGTGAACGCTCCCTGTCGGTGTCCAAAAAGCGTATCGGTAAACATCGAATCATCCAGACCGGAAACGTTGACGGGCACGAACTCACCGGACCGGCCGCTCGTTTCGTGAACCGCCCGCGCGACGAGTTCCTTGCCGCTTCCGCTCTCCCCCGTGATGAGCACCGCGTTCGGGCTTGGACCAACCGCCTCGACGTACGCGAAGAGGCGCATCATCGAATCCGACTCCGTGACGATCGATGCAAAGAGCTCGGGCCGCGCCGGCTCGGTCCGGGGCGCCTCCCGCGCCTCCCGGGCCGCAAAGAGCGATACCCGCGTCTCCAGGTCGTGAACGCGAAGTGCCGCCCGGACGGACGTGACCAGACGGTTGCGGTCAAAGGGCTTGGTCATGAAGTCAAAGGCACCCATGCGCATGCACTCCACGGCGGCGTCAACGCTGTCATCGACGGTGAGGACGATCACCGGAACGCGCGGAAACTCCTCCTCCACCCGGGCGAGGATGTCGGCACCCGAGACGTGAGGCATAAAGAGATCCAGCAACAGGAGGGAAACGCGCCGGGAACGCAGAAAGGACATCGCCGAACGGCTATCGGAGAGCAGTTCCACGTTATGCATACCGTGCGCGCTCAGCGTTGTCCTGATCAGTTCCAGGGCAACGGGATCGTCGTCGACCGCCAGGATCGCGGGGCCCTTTTCCACCATATGGTAGTATTATCGGCAGGTGGCACAGAGCGAACGAGTTCAGCGCCTTTCTCCCGGCCGTGACCCCGGCCCGACGGACCGGGTCATCTACTGGATGCAGGCGAGCGTACGAACCCGGTACAACCACGCCCTGGAATACGCCGTGTTCCGCGCGAACACCCTCGCCCTTCCCCTGGACGTTCTCTTCGTTGTCACCCCATCGTATCCGGGAGCCACGGCGCGACACTACCGTTTTCTGATCGAAGGCCTCCACGACGTCGCCCAGACGCTCTCGCGGCGCGGGTTGACCCTGCGCGTCCTGGTGGGCGATCCCCCCGTCGTTGTTCCCGACGAAGCGCGTTCAGCCGAGTTGCTGGTGATGGACCGCGCCTACCTGCGCATCCATCGCGACTGGCGCCGGGCGATCACCAAGGCGGTTTCGTGCGAGGTCGTTCAGGTGGAGTCCAATATCGTGGTGCCCGTTGAGTTTGCGAGCGACAAGGAGGAGTACTCGGCGGCGACGATCAGGCGCAAGATTCATCGCGCAGCGCGGCCCTTCCTCGCGGAGGTAGAAACACAGGAACCGGCTCGTTCGCGGACCGTCCCCGCACGCCGCCCCGATTCGCCCCACCGCGAAATCGCCCCGCAACGCCTGGCGGATGCGGATGGCCCCCTCCGCGAGTTGGGTTGGGCTCCCCCGCGACCAACGCCGTTCACGGGAGGCGAAACAGCCGCTCGAGAACACCTTATGTCGTTTCTCGACGAGCGGCTTGAACTCTTTGCGGCTAATCGAAACGATCCCTTTCTCGATTGGGGATCCAACATGAGCCCGTATCTCCATTTTGGACACATCTCACCGGTTGAAATCGCCAGGGAGGCGTCGGCGAACGCCGGGATGGACGGCGTGCCACCCTTTCCGGAAACGGGCCGGACGGGCCTCGATTCACTCCTGGAGGAGGTCATCGTCCGGCGGGAACTCGCTATCAACTTCGTATTCTACAACGACGGCTACGATCGGTACTCGTGTATCCCGGACTGGGCCCGCCGGACGCTATCGGATCACGCCACCGATCAACGGCCGCACCTCTACGACGAGAATACGCTCCGCGAAGCCCGGACCGCCGATCCGTACTGGAACGCCTGTCAAACGCAGATGGTTGAGACGGGCAAGATGCACGGGTACATGCGTATGTACTGGGGAAAGAAGATCATCGAGTGGTCGCCGTCACCGGAAGAGGCCTTTGCGATCGCGATGCGCCTCAATGACGAGTTCGAACTGGACGGACGCGACCCGAACGGGTACGCAGGAATCGCCTGGTGCTTCGGCAAACACGACCGCCCCTGGACCGAGCGGGCGATATTCGGGAAGGTCCGCTACATGAACGATCGTGGGTTGCGTCGCAAGTTCAAGATCGACGCTTTCGCCGAGCGGTGGGGTACGCTCGGCTGACTTACGCCGAACGCCGGAACACGTTCGGGTGATGTACGCGATCTACGCCGAACGCTGGAACGCGTTCGGCTGATCTACGCCGAGCGGTAACCTCCTGGGTCTCTACTCGGATGCCTCGGACGTGTTCTCGAGGTACTGCTCCGCGTCGCTCAGGATGGAGTCCACGTTGACGATGTACGATTCGAGCCGTTCCTGTTGCGCCTGTGTCTGGGCAATCGCCGCCTGGAGAAACGCGGCTTCCTCCTCGTTGTTGCTGATACGGTTGTTCAATATCCGCATTCGTGTCCGGTTCTCGTCCATCTCAGTCTGCGCATTGGTGACGCGACCGTTCAGCGTGCGGATCTGGTTCTCCAGGCCGCGTTTGATCGTACGGGCGCGTCCGATCGCCTCCTGGGAACGACCTTTGAGCTCTTCATCCACAATCGAACGATTCACGTCAAAGAGGTCCGTAAGCTCTCCGTTGACCCGTTGAAGGATCGGGTCAATTTCGAGGACCTCCTGTTGCCAGGCCGCGATCTCGCCCTCGAGGGAGCTATTCGTCTGTGTTTTCTCGGTGATCTCCTGCCGGTACTCTTCATTCGTGGTCTGCAGAGACGAGATGCGCGCGTTGGCCGCGTCAATGTCGACGTACGGAAGTTCGCCCTCCTGCGCCGGGGCAACCACTGCCACCATCAAAACCAAGGCAACGACCACTGCAAGCTGTTTCATGAAATCCTCCTGGACCCGTATTCTGCTAGAAAAGCATAGCCGAGGTTGTAGGTGAATGCAAGAAATCGCTAGCGGAACCGACGGTTCTCATTGTGGACATCACACGACCTTGGCAAGAAGAACAAAACGCTGGGCTTCGCTGCGCTGCAGAGACGCGTTTTGTTTTTCCTTCCGGGCGCAGCTGGAGATACTCTCCACCGATCGGCCATGTGAACTCCAACGTG
Organism: Spirochaetales bacterium; assembly: GCA_028282545.1. Classification (GTDB taxonomy): domain Bacteria; phylum Spirochaetota; class Spirochaetia; order DSM-27196; family Alkalispirochaetaceae; genus JANQHT01. The sequence goes on along the minus strand of JANQHT010000054.1, from coordinate 2,229 downwards.
AGACCTGCCGGTCCATTGACGGAGGCAACGTCGCGCCGGAGGCTCGTCGCCCACCGTTCGTACTGAGAGTTGCCGTTAACGGGGCTCCACCGCCGCCCGAAGGACGTCACCACCCACCGGCGCCGCGGTGAGCACCCGGGCGTCCCCCGACAGTGCATCCGCTACCCGTGCCGGGTCCTGGTCTGCGCGAATCGACACACGTCGAATGAAGTGATTCCCCAGGGTACGGAAGGTTACCCCGAACTCGTCCTCCAGGGCCGAGAGATAGGCGCCAACGTCTTCGGCGGCCACAAGCCGCGCAGGGTCCAGCACTACGTGGAGGTCGCGGTATCCCGACGCCGCGGTTTCGGAAGGAGGCGACAATTCCGCGTTCGCCCGGGAGGACAGGAGGGCGGTGATCTCCGTGGACACCCGTTTCGCCCACGCTCGGGACGGCGTTGTCTCCCCATCCGATCGAGAGGGCCTTGCAGACCGTGCCGTGCGCAGGTCCCAGGCCGTTTCGAGCGCCTCATCGGCCCGGACCAGCCCCCACCCGGACGTTTCGTCCCATCCCGTGCCTTCAATGTCCTCCGCCGTGGCGGCAACGATCTCTTCCACCTCCCCCACGGAGAGATCCGGTCGCATCGCTCGGAGAATCGCGATAGTACCGGCCACATGGGGTGAAGCCATCGAGGTTCCCGCCAGGCGGCGGTACCCGACGGAGAAACTGCCGCTTTCGGGAACGGGCAGTGACGTACTGAGGACGCTGGTTTCCGTGGAGAGCGCATCGTGATAGCCCCCCGGTCCCACCACGAAGAGCGGTTCGCCCCGCTCCGAAAAGCTCGAAACACCCCGGTCCCCATCGACCGATCCGACCGCCAGTACCGATGCAAACCGTGCCGGGTAGTCTATGCCGCCGTTGCTCGGTGACGCGCCCTGGTTGCCCGCTGCGGCTACCAGGACCACACCGGCCTCCCGCGCTGCGATGCACGCCGACTCGAGGACGATCGCCTCGCTTTCGGGAACGAGCGGCGAGAAGTCCGCCCCCAGGCTCATATTGATCACGGCGGCCCGATCCGTAGCGGTTACGCCCGACTCGTTGGGCAGGCCCGCCGCGAAGAGAATCGCCTGCGCCAGCTCACCGATCCCGCCGCGCGACGTCTCGATGGACGGTGCATAGTCGAGAACCTTGAGCGGCATGATCCGGACCAGGGGAACCGCGTGAACGTCACCCCAGCCGATTCCGGCAACACCCACACCGTTGTTGGACCGGGCGGCGATCGTCCCAGCCACGTGCGTGCCGTGCCGGACGCTCCCGGCCGTACTGGTGACCCCGTTCGGTATAGGCTCGCCCCGGTTAAAGTCGTATCCGGCCACGAGCGTCCCCGTGAGGTCGGGATGATCCGCGGCCACCCCGGAGTCGATCACGGCGACGGTCACCGGTTGAACCGTGTAGGCGACTGCCGGCGCATTGAGCATGCCCCAGGCGCGGGGCATTCCGATAAGTGACAGCGTCCATTGCAGGGGGTACGGATACGGAGTCCCGGCCTGGTAAAACGGATCGTCCGGTTCAAGTGCTAAAGAAGCCGTAACGTCGTATACCGCCGGGTCCACGCTTCCGGTCACCCATTCGCATCCCGTCAGCGCGAAGGCTATCCCCAGCGGCATCAGCGCGCGAAGAACGTCAGTTCTCAAGTATCGTGATCTCCACCCGTCGGTTCTTCCGTCGACCCTCTTCGGTGGTGTTGTCGGCAACCGGCTCGCGGGCTCCCATGCCCCGGTAGACCAAGCGATCCCGACTGCGGACACCGTTCTCCACGAAGAACCGGCCCACCGCCCGGGCTCGCTCCTCGCTGAGTTGCCGGCGCCCCGCTTCTGTCCCGGCCAGCGCCGTGTGACCCGTTATGAGGACGTCGCGATCGGCGTAGCGTTGCAGGATCGATCCGATAAATGCGAGTTTCTCCAATTCTCCCGGCAACAGTTCCGCCGAATCGGGGGCAAACCGGACGTCTTCGATCGCGATTATGACGCCCGCGTCGGACTGGCGTACCTCGGCCCCCTCGATAGCCTCCGCTTCGAGCGCCGCCTCAATATCGCGCTGCATTGCCGCTCGGTCCAACTGGACCGAGTCCACGACCTCTCCCGAGGCTCGCCCCACAAATTCGAAGCGCCCCCCGTCGCGGGTCTGCACGAACTGGGTGAACCGCTCTTCGTAGAACTGGGGACGTCCCCGCGCCGAGTCCCAGTAGA
>JANQHT010000050.1 GCA_028282545.1 Spirochaetales bacterium | reverse complement strand
TTTCAAGGGAACCGTCAGGAACGACTGGGACCGGTAGCCGTTGACCCTGTCGAACTGCCGCGTTCCCGAGAAGTCGAATCCGGTAGCGTCGTAGGCGTCATCGATGTTCACCGTATTGCCGGAGTGAAACGTGTGGGTAACGACATTGTGCTCGTTCGGGTTTCCCTGCTCGTCGTAGAGCACGACCGAGGGAAGGGTGACCGCGTTTTCGCTGGTTCCGCCCTGGGCGAATCCCAGCGTTTCGTTGAGGACAATCTGAAAGTCCAGAGCGTCCCGCGATTCATTTACCAGGTAGAGGCTGCCGCCGTCTGCGTGGGAGAGCTGGCGCGCGCCCGACAGAATGAGTTCCGACAGGCGGTCGATACTCTTTTCCGCTGCTATGGCGATGTTGAGTTCGATCAGCGTCTGGAGACGATCCATCGTCGTGTTGAGTTCGCCGGTCCGGTGTGCGATGGTCTCCTTCATAAACGAAAAACCGGTGGCCAGCGTATTGAACTCCTTGATACGCGTCTTCAGGTGCGGCGTTTCACCGAACTCCAGGCGAGCGATGCGCTCGGCGTCCGTCGCCAGGACCGTGAGAACGCGGGTCATGGACGCAGAGATGCGCATGACAATGGGCGTCACCAGGGCGATGAGGATCAGGACCATCACCAGGACTCGCCGGCGCAGGCGATCAAAAGGCCCGGAAAATGACGCCCAGGGTGCCAAGGCCACGATGTGCCACTCCCGGCCGCTGAAATTCTGTTTGGCCAGGCGATAGGCGATCCAGTTCGAGTCGGGAACCGGGGTAAATCCGATGGCCAGCGCACCGATCTCTGCGGGAAGCTCCGGGAGCATTGTTGCGGTGATATCGAGTTCCAGGAACGCCTGTACGTCCCGATGGACCGCAATGACCTTCCCAACCGAGTCAACCACCAGGAGGCCGCCGCCGGGAATGCCGTCGTACTGATCAACGAATTCCTGCACCACGTCGAGGGCGATGTCCACGCCAACGACGCCGTTTGTGTCCGATAGCCTCCGGGCGGCGGTGAGACCAGGGGATTGCAGGGAAGCGAATATGTAGGGATCGGTGAAAACCGTCGTTACGCGGTTGGCGCTGATGTACCAGGGACGCCCACGCGGGTCGTACTCCGGGTTTTCTTCCGTCGTGGAACCCAGGACGTTCCCCGACCCATCCAAAAAGGTCCACGCCTCGGTTCGCACCGTGTCATCCACCGTGATCGTCCGTAGCAGGAAACGTGTACCGGTCGGCGCGCCGCGTTCCGCCAGGAGTTCGGCTTCGCCGGCGGCATCGATCATCTGCAGGAACTCACTGTTAGCGTACCCCACGTAGATTGAATAGAGATTGGGGAACGATGCGAGTCCGCGTTCGAAAAACGCCCGGGCCGGATGCTCAAGGCCGGCGTCGTCCGGCGAAACGCCGAGGGTAGGAACCGCGGATGCCGCCGTGACGAGCCATCCTGCTTCGCCCAGGAATGAGTCGATCGTTGCGTAGGCGGAGATGGCGGCGGCCTCGAAGAGGTTGATCGCCGACTCGTTGGCGGCGCCGGAGGCGACACCGAGAATCACCGTCACCGTCGCGGTGGTCATGACCACCATGATTGCAAAAATCGCGACCAGGAGGGTGATGCGAAAATCGATATCGCGACGGCCGGTTGCCGGATTTTTACCCATATAATCAAAGCGTCGCCGATCGGTCCGTAGCCGTCAAGGGTCGACGCTATCCACCGTGTGGGCCGTGACATCCGTGGCATCACACGGTACGTTTTACTGAACGCCATGGTTCAACGGTTGTCCACCGCCGCCGCCGAGCTGGTGATGCTACAGAGACAACGCAACCTCCTGTACCGTGCTCTCACGCGGGCGATGGACAATGTGCCGGTCCTGGCCGTTGAGCCCTTCTCCTGTCCGGCGATTGGCGAACCGGCGCGGTCCTTTGCATAGGATTATGCAACTCGCGGAGTTCGTCGGCGGTGGGAGCGTTTGCGTTCTCACGGGCGCAGGGATCAGCACGGCGAGCGGAATCCCCGACTACCGCGGACCCGCCTCGCAGCACCGCTCGGCGCCCATCCAGCACCACCAGTTTGTAGAGAGCGAAGCCACGAGGCGCCGCTACTGGGCTCGCAGCGTCGTGGGCTGGCCCTGGATGGAAGAGCGTCGCCCCAACGGCGCCCACCTGTCGGTGGCCGCCCTGGAGAGCCATGGCTTGGTTCAACGCCTGGTCACGCAGAACGTCGACGGCCTTCATCAGAAGGCCGGCAGCACCGCGCCCATTGAACTCCACGGCAGCCTGAGCCGCGTGGTATGCCTCACCTGTGAACGGAAGGAGACGAGGTCCTCCTACCAGGAGCGCCTGCTTTCCGCCAACGATGGCGCGGTGTCCTCCCTGATCAGAGGCGATGCCGGCGGGGTCTCAGCGCGCCCGGACGGCGATGCCGAGATCAACGGCGCTGCGGTCGAGGCCTTTGCCGTCCCGTCGTGCCGTCACTGTGGAGGCGTCCTCATGCCGGACATCGTCTTTTTCGGCGGAACCGTTCCCCGCGCTGTGGTTGACGAAGCCTTCGCCGCCGTTGACGCGACCGCCTCGCTGCTCGTTCTCGGATCGTCCCTGACCGTGTTTTCCGGCTTCCGTTTTGTGAAGCACGCCTCGGAGCGCGGCAAAACGGTGGTGATCGTGAACGATGGACCGACCCGAGCCGATGGTTTGGCGACACTCAAGGTGGAGGGACGCCTCGAAAAGATTCTGCCTGCCGTCGAACGCGCGCTTTTTGTGTAGAATCGCCACAATGAGCGACCTCAATACGGTGGATCGCAATCGCGGACGGCGGCTGTTACTGGTTTTTACCTTTTTCAACAGCTTCAGCTTTCTCCTGGTCACCGGAAACATCATCTCCCTCTACCTGCTGCGGCTGGGCGCGACGGCAACGCAGATAGGCGTTGTTGCCGCTCTGCCTTTTGTCTCCTTTTTTTTCCTGCTCCTCGGCAGAATCCTCGTTCCCTATATCGGCGTGGTGAGGCTCTTCGGCTTCGCCTGGCTGCTTCGGTACGTCGTGTTCGCGCCGATCCTGCTCGCGCCCCTGGCATTTGCCCGATCGGGTTCCTACGGCGCCTTCGTGGTGGTGGCGCTCACCGCGTTTGGGTTCAACATCGCCCGCGGTATCGGCATCGTCGCCAATGCGCCGCTCTTCGGCGGTTACTCAACCCCGCGAGACCGCGGATCGCTCATCTCGGTCGTGCAGGTGATCACCGGTGTCATTTCGATCGTTACGGGCCTGGCGACCGCCGCACTGCTGGGCCCCGAGGCGCCCGTAGCGCGGTACACGCTCTTCCTGGCCACCGGTATAACCAGCGGTCTCGTCGCCGCGGTGATCGCCCACTTTCTTCCGGAACTCCCCTCCGCGGACCGGCAGGCACGGAGTCCCTTTTTCCAGAGTGTTGCCCGGGCGCTGGCAAACCGGGACCTCCGGCGCTTTGTCCTGGTATTCGCGCTGGTTTCATTCTGCTCCGGCGTGGGGCGAACGTACTTCGTTCTCTATGCAAAGGTCGTCTACGAGCAGAGCGACCGGGCGGTGTTGCTCTACACCACCGCAGGCAGCGTGGGCACGATCGTCGCCGGCTTTGTGGGAGGGCTGCTCCTGGACCGAATGGGAGCGAAACCCCAGATACAGATCGCCCTGGTGGCGCAGATTCTTACCTGCGCCGTTGCGATCTGGGCGCCCGCCGGCACCGCCGTCGTCACGGTGGCGCTCCTGGTTCCCCTCTTCTTTGTGGGGATGGTCGCCGTGCTGGGTGGTGAGATCGCCAGCCAGTCCTATTTCTACGGCATCACGCCGGAAGGGGAACGACTCAACCTGGGCATCCTCTACTTCGTCATTCTCGGAATCGGTGGCGCGGTGGGAGCGTACCTCGGGGGCGTCCTTGTTGACCAGGTGGGCGCTGCCGGGTTCGATCCGATCGTCCAGTACCGAACGCTCTTTGCGCTGACGCTCGTCGTTGCCACCGCGGGCCTCCTCGGCGCCTCCCACCTGCAGCCCCTGGGTGCCTGGTCCCTAAGCAGCACCCTGGGGGTGATGTTCTCGCTCCGGGACCTCCACGCGGCGGGGCTTCTGAACCGCCTCGCCAAGGCGCAATCGGCCGTGGAGGAACGGGATACACTGCGGGAGATCGCCTCCTCCCGGAGCCGTCTGCCGGAGGACGAGGTACTGGCGCGGCTCGATGCGCCGGGTTACATCGTGCGCGGCGAGGCGCTGGAGGCGCTCACGGCCCTGCCGTTTACACGGCGGATCGAAGACGCCCTGGTGGAGCACCTGGAACGGTACGAGTACACCACCGCAGCGACGGCGGCCCAGAAGTTGGGTCGACGCAAAAGTATCCGGGCGATCCCGGCGCTGCGGCGTGCGGCGCGTTCCGACGACTACTGGCTGCGTGCGAAGGCCCTGACAGCGCTGGCGCGCTGCAGGGATCGCGCCTCGCTTCCGGTTATCATCAAAACGATCGAGACGGAGGCGAACCCTACGGTTCTGATTCATGCCGGCGCCGCCGTGCGCCTGGCCCACGTTTTCGAAGCGGTACCGGCGGTTCTCGCGCGCCTCGCCGCCGCCGACGTGCCGACGATCGTCCTGGACGAGTTGATCGCGACGATGGTGGAGATGGAGGAGATCGGGGAGTGGTTCTACGCGGCGTATAATGACTTTGTTCGAGGCGGGGAGCGCGCCCGGGTCGTTCTTGATCGGGAACTCACCCTGCCGGTGGAATCGGCCCCGCTGTGTGACGCCGCCGAACTGATCGAGGATGACCCGTCCCGGACCTACGCCCTAATGCGCAGCGTTCTGAACATCCCCTTCCCCTTTGATTCCGCCCGCGCCGTTCCCAGGGTGGCGTTTTTCCTCGTTGCCCTTGCTTTGACACGGCGGTCGCGGTGACGAAGCGATCGATCGTGACCGGGGCCACCAGCGGGATTGGACGGGAGTACGCCCGTTCCCTGGCATCCCGCGGTCATGACCTCGTTATCAGTGGTCGCCGGACGGAGCAGCTCGAAACGGTAGCCGCGGAATTGCGCGGCTCCCACGGCGTCGAGGTTACCATCGTGATCGGCGACCTGGTGGATCCCGCCGTGGAAGCGGAACTCGTGGCCGCCGCGGAAGGGGAACCGGTGGACTGGCTGGTGAATAGCGCCGGCGCCGGGTTTGGCGAATCGTTGGACGCGGTTGATCCGGGGCGGATTGGTGACGCCTTTGCGCTCCTCGTCGAGGTTCCCGCCCGCCTAACGCGGGCGGTTCTGCCCGGAATGTACCGGAACGGCAGCGGCACGATCGTCAACGTGGGATCTCTGGCGGGGCGCATCCCCGTTCCCGGATCGGCCTTGTATGTGGCGGCAAAGGCTGCCCTGGAGCGGCTCAGCGAAGCGCTCGCGATAGAGGCTGCGCGTCACGGCGTGGTGGTGCAAACGCTCCTGCCCGGTTTTGTGCGTACCGATTTCCATCGGGACGACCCGGAACTGCCGGCAGCGTACGATGGCCGCGGAGCGGTGCGCTGGGCGCAACCGGACAGGGTCGTCGCGGTGAGTACGCGGCGGGTGGAACGGGCGCGATGGTATCTGGAACGGCGGACCGCGAGGAGAGGGGAGAGGAGCGGCGAGAGCGTGGTGCCGCGGCCCCGGGACGTGATCGTCGTGCCGGGGGTATCGAATCGTATGCTCGTTGCCGCGGCGCGGGTGATCCCGAGGCGCCTCCTCTACCACCTTATCGGAACTCGATCGCGTCGAAGATAGGGGTGCCGGTGCAGCAGGTCTCATTTTGGAGATCACGTGACCTTGGAAAGAAGAACAAAACGCTGGGCTTCGCTGCGCTGCAGAGACGCGTTTTGTTCTTCTTTCCGGGCGCGGCTGGTGAAACTCACCCCCCAATCGGCCATGTGATCTCCAAAGTGAGACCTGCCTGTCCTTTGACATGGACGAACGTCGTCGGAGGGCTCGGCGCCCTCCATCCATATTGAGAATTGCCGGCGCCGGTGTACGCTCCCTCCTCAACGTCGGTAGTCGCCCTTGAAGTCGTCCGGGAAATCCATCACCTCTATGAGGTCAAGGCCCGGATCGAGGCCGGCTGCTACCGCGTTGGCACCGGACCGCCCCGGGGAATCCGTGTGCGCCGGGGAACAAAACCAAGGCGCTTGGAGATCGCGTCGGCAACACCGACCAGGACGGGCACCAGTTCATCCCTTCGCGTCGTAACGACCGCCGGGGTATTTCCGGAGATGCTGCAACTCGCCACCACGGTTCCGCCCGCGGCAAACAGCGGTGCGCCCAGGCAATAGGTATCGGGAACACCCTCCATGGCGTCGATCGCGTATCCCCGTTCCCGTGTGAGCTCCAGTTCCGATTCAAAGGCATCCCGATCGGTAATCGTATTCTCGGTGCAGCGCGGCAAACCGGTGTTGTCAAGAATGCGATCTCGTTCATCCGGGTCCATGTGCGCCAGGAGCGCTTTCCCAACCGACGTCGAATGGTAGTAGGCGTGGTCGCCGATCGCTGAGCGCGCCTCCAGTCGGTGCGGTGATTCGATCGCGTAGATATAGAGGATCCGATCTCCCTCGGGAACCGTCAGGTACACCGATTCGCCCACTTCGTCAGCCAGACGACGCAGTTCGGGGGCCGCGCGGTCGCGAATTTCGACGTTTACCCACGCCGCCTGGGACAATCCGATCCCCGAGGTGCCCAAAGCGTACCGGCTTCCCACGCGCGTGATGTATCCGCGCGACTCGAGCGTGGCCAGAATGGTATGAAGCGTTGTTTTCGGGTGGCCCGATATCTCCGCAATCTGTGCCAGCGTCAGTTCGGGACGCTCGATCGAGAACGCTTCGAGGAGGTCGATTGCCTTCAGAACGGATCGAATCACACGAGTATTCTATAATATAGAACGATACACGTCAATATAGATTTTCGTTGACGTATGACGAATGGTCCTTTACAGTGAACAAAACCACAAGGAGGTTTGAATGAAACGAATAATTCTTGTTCCGGTCCTGATCGGCATTGTGCCGACACTGCTTTTTGCCACGGCCCAGGCCGAAACGGGCGGACCGGTCACTCTCACGTGGGCGTCGGTCAGCGTTCCGGACGACGCTCATACCAAGGCGATGTACGAGTTCGAACGTGTCGTGGAGGACCTTTCGGACGGCGAGATCCAGGTCGAACTCTTTCCGGCGGGCGAGTTGATCGTCCAGGACCAGTTGCTTCCGTCGGTTCGTCGCGGAAACATCGATATCGCCTACGCGGGACCCAACTGGCTGGCCCAGTTTATCCCGTATATCTCGATGTTTGCGGCGCCGTATATGTTTGACAGCTACGAACACATGACCACCGCCCTCAACGGAGAGATCGCCGACATCTTGAACGAGGACATCGTTGCCGAGCTGGACGTGCGCTCTCTCGGTGCGTTCTATCTCGGTACGCGCCAGCTCAACCTGCGCGACATCGGCCGCGTGGTACGCACACCGCAGGACATGGAAGGCGTCAAACTGCGAATGCCCGGGTCTGAATCGTGGCAGTTTATGGGGCGCGCCCTGGGCGCCAGCCCCACACCGCTCTCGTTCTCGGAGGTCTACCTGGCGCTCCAGACGGGCACGATCGATGGACAGGATAACCCGCTGCCCACCGACTACAACGCGAAGTTCTATGAAGTTACGAAGTACATCATCCTGACCGATCACTTCATCAACCCGGTAATGCCGGTGATCAACGAGGAGAAATGGCAGTCCATGACCGCCCAACAACAAGGTTGGGTAATGGAGGCGATCGCCGCGGCCCAGGAACTGTGCGACTCTCTCAACCTCGAAAACGAGGCGCGCCTGGCCGACTATTTCGAATCGCAGGGCATGGAGATCATCGTTCCGGACAAGGAAGCGTTCAAGGAGTTTGCCCTGGACATGGTCATGGGCAACGAGGAGATGACCGCCAGTTGGGACATGGAACTCTTCGCGAAAGTCCAGGAGATCGGGGCGTCGCTGCAATAGCGCGCGCGAATCAACCACAATTCCGGGGGCCCTTCGGGGTCCCCGATTCGTGTATACAACAATGAACGACCATACCAAACGTCCGCCGGTGTACCGAGTCTTCACGTTCCTGCTCGATCTGGTTGAGATCTACGTGCCGATGGTGATGTTCACCGTTCTCTTCCTCCTCTTTGTGATCAACGTCTTTTTCCGGTACGTGCTGAACGACCCGCTCACGTGGCCGTACGAATTGGTAACGGTCGCCTTTGTATGGACCGCCGTGATGGCAGCGACCTACGTCCGGCGAATCCACGGACACGTATCGTTCACACTCTTCTACGACGGGCTCTCACCGCGCGGACAGGCGTGGAGTCGAATCGCCGCCAACGCCTTTGTCCTGGTCGCATTTGCGATTGCAATCCCCGCCACCGTCAGCTGGGTTGTGTTTATGGGGTTCAAGGGCACGTCGAACCTCAAGATCTCTTTCACATTCGTTTACTTCCCGATCATTCCCTTCCTGCTGCTTATCATCGGGCACTCACTTGTCGATTTGGTGAGTGACGTTCGGATGTTGATGAGATCGGGGGAAGCATCGTGAACGTTCCGTTGATCATCTTTGCCGTCTTCTTCGTCCTGATATTTCTTTTGCGAATTCCAATCGCCTTGGGTTTGATCACAAACGCGATCATCTACATGGTTCTCACCGGGCGGGATATCGGCTTGGTAGCGGAATCGATGATGTCCAACCTCTACGTGAAATTCATCATCATCGCCGTTCCGCTCTTTATCTTCACCGCCAACGTTATGAACTCGGGGAAGGTGACCGACCTGCTCTTCGAGTTCGCCAACGGCTTGGTGGGCCGTATGCGTGGAGGAATGGGGCACGTCAACGTGGTTGCCTCCTTCATTTTCTCCGGCATGACCGGTTCCGCGGTGGCGGACGCTTCGGGACTCGGACTCATGGAGATAGAGGCGATGCGGAAGTACGGCTACGACGACGGCTTCAGTTGCGCCATTACCGCCGCGTCGGCAACGATCGGACCGGTCTTTCCGCCGAGCATACCGATGGTCTTCTACGCCCTACTCTCGGGGACGTCGATCGGCGCGCTCTTCCTGGGGGGCATGTTGCCGGGGGTAATCCTCGGTGCGGCCCTCATGGCGTACGTCGCGTGGATTGCCCACAAGCGTGACTACCCGCGGGGCGCCGTCATCAACATACGGCAGTTCGCCGCCATCACCGTGCGGGCGTTCCCGGCACTTCTGACTCCGGTTATCCTCCTGGGCGGTATCTACACCGGTGTGGTCACGCCCACCGAAGCGGGCGCACTTGCCGGTTTGTACGCCCTGATCGTTTCGATGCTGATCTACCGCGCCCTGGGGCCGCGGCACCTCTGGGGGATCATCAAGGATACGGTCCGTCGCACCGGCACCGTTTCGATCATCGTGGGAAGCGCGTTCACAACCGCCTACGTGGTAGCGATAGAGAACGTCCCCGACATGTTTGCCACCGTCCTGCTGGACATGACCACCAACAGGTACGTAATCCTCCTGATCATCAACGCACTCTTCCTGCTGCTCGGCATGTTCATCGACACTTCCACGATTACCGTCGTTTTTATCCCGATGGTTCTGCCCCTTATCAAGGCGCTCGGGATCGATCTGGTACACTTCGGAGTCGTGATCGTTTTGAACATGATGATCGGGCTATCAACGCCACCCTTCGGGGTGCTTCTCTTTATAGTCAGTGGGATATCGGATACACCGCTCAAGGCGGTCATCAAGGAAGCGATTCCCATGGTGATCGTTATGATCGGGGTGTTGCTGTTGCTCACGTACATTCCCGGAATCGTTCTCTTTCTGCCGAACCTCTTCTGGGGGTAGACACGTGCCGGCGCCTGTGAAGCAACTGCGCAACCACATCCCGTCGACGGAACCGGACGCTACGGTGTGGGATGTGCTCGCGATGTGCCGCGAACTGGAAGGCGCGGAGGTACATCGATGAAGGAACACGCCGCTGAGGGCGGACGAAACGGTGCAGCTTTGGCCCGGCCCAACATACTTCTCATCATGACCGATCAACAGCGTTGGGACTCGCTCGGGTGCTACGGTGCGGACTGGGTTGAGACGCCCAACCTCGATCGACTGGCGGCCGAGGGTGTTCGCTTTGACCAATGTGTCGTGAACAACCCGATCTGTACGCCGAGCCGCGCTTCGATATGGACGGGGAAAGAGGTGCCCGGCCACGGAGTGTACAGGCTCTACGATACGCTGCCGCCGGACGAAGTCATGTTCTCGCAGCGTCTACGCGATGTGGGTTACCACACGGCGCTCTTTGGAAAATTGCACACGAGCGGGCGCCTCTACGAGGCTACAAACCGTCACCCCGGAGATGGATTCGACGAGTACGAATGGTGCCTGGAGGCGAGCGTCCACCTGGAGTCGCCGCTCAACGGATACGCCCGATGGCTTGCTGACAAAGACCCGGCATTCCTGGACCGGCTTCGTAGGGAGGGGCGGGGCGTCCTGCACCACCCGCGAAACGTCCATTTCACGCACTGGGCGGCGGAACGCACGATCGATTTTATTGACCGGATGGCGGGTCCCGGTGAAGCGGGTGAAGGCGCACGCGGCACAGCGGCTGCCGTAGCGGCCCAGCCGTTTTTCTGCTGTATGAGTCTCTTTGATCCGCACAATCCCTACGAAGACTATCCCCTGGAAATAGCGGAACGGGTGAACCGCGATCAAATACCGCCCCGGCAGATCGATAGTCGGCGGGACCGGCCGGCGGGACTCGAGCGGGAACGGGTGCACTCCTATCTTGGGACCGTCGAGGCGCTATCGGATGAACAGATAGAATCGATGCGGCTAGGTTACTATGCGTCTATCGCGTTGATCGATATGGAAGTGGGACGCGTCCTACAGGCGCTGGAACGCACCGAGCTGGCGGAAAACACGCTGGTTCTCTTCGTGAGCGACCACGGAGACATGATTGGCGACCACGACATGCTGGTCAAAGGCGCCTGCTTCTACGACGCCTGTGTGCGTGTGCCGTTCATCGCCCGCTGGCCTGCGCGTTTTGCCGGTGGCAGTGACGTGGACGCGCTGGTTCAGCCGCACGATATCGCCGCCACGGTGCTGTCTGCCGCGGGTATCCCGGATGAGGAGCGACGCCGGGCAATGCCGACCTCCCGGGACCTCTTGCCGCTTGCATCGGGAGACGCGGCTGCCGTTCGGGAGACCGCGGTGTGTGCCTACCGCAACTCCGGTATCGCGGACACCGGACGACCCTGGGATCCGCCCATCAACGCCACCATGATCCGGGACGAGCGGTATAAGCTAACCCTCTTCCACGACGAGCCACCCGGCTCAGAGGTTCAGGGAGAGCTGTATGACATGGTGGAAGACCCGGGCGAAATGGACGACCTCTTTGCCCGACCGGAAGGCACCCTGGCGCGGGCACGCCTGACCGAGGCGCTCCTGGCGTGGATGGCTCGCTACGAGGTATCTCTCCTGGGCTCCCGCGGCGGCGAGCGATTGCCTGCCCCGGAGGAACAAGTCGACAACCGGATGATACAAAAGGAGGAACGGACGTGAGTTCCACACAACGACCAATCGAGGGAGTCATCCCCGCACCGCTGAGCTCGTTCGACGGGGAACGCAACTTCGACTACGACGCGTTTGCGCGTCGCATCGAGTACCTGGTGGAGGAGGGGGTGCACGGAGTCTTTCTGGCAGGAACCACCGCCGAAGGGGCCTACATAACGGCGGAGGAGCGTTCCCGCGCCGCCGACACGGTACGACGCATTGCCGGTGACGCCGTCACGATCTACGCCGTGGTGATCCGGCCGGGGACGCGGCAGGTCATTCAGGAACTCACGGAACTGAAAGGAACGCCGGTGACGACCGTCGCGGCGGTTACCCCCTTTTACATGGACGTGGACCAGCGCGAGGTGGAGACGCACTACCGGGAGATAGCCGATGCGTCGCCGCTGCCTTTGATGTTGTACAACATCCCGCAAAACACCAAGAACCGGCTTTGTATCGAGACGGTGATTCGCCTATCGGACCACCCGAATATCGTAGGGATCAAGGACAGCAGCGGCGACTTCATGGCGTTTGTTCACGGGATGCTATCCGTTGAGGGCGGCTTTGCGTGGATCCAGGGAGAGGATCGCCTGGACGCGCCGTCGTTGCTCATGGGCGCTCCCGGGATCGTGACCGGCCTCGGCAACGTGAACGTTCGGCCCCACGTGGAGATGTACCGTGCGGTACAGGCGGGGGACCGGGAAAAGGCGCTCGACTGCCAGCGCCGGATCAACGCCATGGCGCGTATCATCGACGCCGCCGACGGAAAGGTCATTCAAGCCATCAAGACGGGCGCTTCGATGTTGGGACGGGGGAATTCCCGTATGCGACTCCCTGCGATGGATCTCACCCCGGCCCAGGCAGGCCGTGTACGGGAAACGATGAGGGAGGTGGGACTCCTTTAGGAGTGATCCAATGGTTGTCAAACGCGACCTGCGCGGCATCGTCACCGTTCTCAATACGCCCTTTGACGGACACGACCGCGTGGACCTTGAGGCGCTCGAGCGAAACGTGGCTCGCGCCCTCGACGCCGGCGTGGCCGGGTTTCTGGTGCCGGCGATGGCGAGCGAAGTGTCCGCGCTCACCGGCCCGGAGCGGGACGCGATCGTTTCGCGTGTGGTGGCCGCGTCCCGTGGTCGCGGTCTCGTGGTGGGCGGTTCATCGGCCGGCGACAACGATGAGCGGGTGCGCAACGTACGGCGCGTTGTTGAGCTTGGCTGCGAAGCGGCGCTTGTTGCCGTTCCGTACAACGACGACGCGCAGTACGAACAGGACGTACGTGCCGTAGCGACCGCCGGATCGCCCCTCCTGATGGTTCAGGATTGGGACGCGCGCGGCTACGGAGCGCCGGTCCCGCTTATCGCGCGCCTCTTCCGTGAACTGGAATCGTTTCGCTCGATCAAGATCGAGGTCGTCTCCGCCGGGCGAAAGTACAGCGAAGTCCTGGCGGCGACCGGCGGTGAAATTCACGTTGCCGGCGGATGGGCGGTCTCACAGATGATCGAGGCCTTCGATCGTGGGGTGGACGCTCTGATGCCTACGGCGATGCACTCGATCTACGCCGGGATCTATCGGCGCTATCAAGAAGGTGATCGTGACGGCGCCAGGGCGCTTTTTCACCGGCTCCTGCCGGTCCTCGCCTTCAGCAACCAGCATCTGGACGTCTCGATCCTCTTTTTCAAGCGCCTTCTCTGGAAGCAGGGTATCTACCCGACGCCGGCGTGTCGCACGCCGGCCTTCGCCTTTGACACCGTCCACGAGCGGATCGCCGATGAGCTGATAGAACTGGTGATCGAATTGGAAGCCGAGCTCGAAGGGGCGAGCGGGTGAAGCTTCCGGACTGCAACGTCCTGTTTCTCATTTCTCACGATTTCGGGCGTCGCTTCGGCTGCTACGGCGATTCCAATGCGGTCACGCCGGCCCTCGATGCGCTTGCAAGGCGTGCGTACCGGTTCGACAACCACTTCTGCCAGTGGCCCCTGTGCGGTCCCTCCCGGGCGAATATCTTCACCGGCTGCCGTCCGCTCACTACACGGCGTTTCGACAATCAACCATTTTTCGCGTCCTTTCGAAAACGAACCGGATACTCACCGGCGACGCTGCCCGAAGCGTTCCGTGCCGCCGGATATGCCACGGCCGCCTTTGGGTTTGTCTATCACGACACCGTTGACGGGCCGTCCTGGAGCGCCGGACACGTCCCCGTGCCCGAATGGGCAGATAACGATCCCGACTTTGCCGATGTACCGCGAAAGTTGCTGGAAGGATGGCGCACAGCCGGCGCAAAGGAGCTGGTCCGCGAGCGCTGGCGAGCGCTTCTCGCTGAAGGAATAACGGAGACGGACCTTGGGGATCCCGCTGTGGAGCGACGCCTTCGCGGTCCGGTGGTGGAACGCTTCGAAGGACCGGACGACGCCTACCCCGACGGAGTCACTACAGACCGGGCGGTCCGGTGGCTGCGATCACGCGGCGCCGCAATTTTGCGTGGCGAGTCCCCGACGCCCTTTTTCTGTGCGATTGGGTTCGTTGCGGGGCATACGCCCTTTCGAGCGCCGGCTCAGGACTGGGATCGTATCAACCGTACGGATCTGGTCTTGCCGGATAATCTGGACCCACCGGAAGGTACCGCCGACTGGGCGGAGGGAGATTCCGAACCGGCGCAGTTCTACACGACCCATGGATACACGCGACCCTGGCGGGCGTCTCGCAAAGAGTCGCTGGAGCTGCTCCACGGCCATTTCGCGGCGTTGAGTTACACGGACCGGCAGATCGCTCGTATCCTGGCAGCGCTCGATGAGACTGGGGAAGCGGAACGGACAGTCGTGGTGGTGACATCGGATCACGGTTTCAGCGACGCCCACCACGGCTACTGGGGGAAACACAACCTCTGGGACCAGGGATTCCAGGTGCCGCTGCTGGTGGCGTTGCCCAGTCTCGTCGCAACGGCACCGGACGAGACGCCCGGTGAGATGCCCGACGAGACGCCCGGGTCCGCCGCGTCATGTGGTCCCATCCCCGTGCCCGCTCTCACCGAGCACGTGGATCTCTTTCCGACGCTGTCCGAAGTGTGCGGCGTTCCAGTGCCGGAGCACCTCGAAGGGGCGAGCTTTGTACACCTCTTTGATCGTCCCGACGAGCCTCACAAGAGCGCCGTTTTTGGTAATCGCAAGCACATGTGGCATGATCGCCTGCAGGTGTACAACCTGGCGAGTACCATCCGCACGGAACGATACCGGTACACGCGATACGTCAATACCGCCGGCCACGTCCTTCTTGAAGAGCTATTTGACTATGAATTGGACCCGGACGAGCGGCGTAACGTCGCCAGGGACGAAGCTTACAGTGCAATCAAGGCCGAGCTTGCCGCCCGGCTCGAAGTGGCGGGATAGCAGCAAACCGAACCGGACGTCCAACCGCGCTCGCTCGCGCTTCGAATCCCCGCCGACCGGAACGCACGATGACTCGGTCGAGGACGAACGAGGCTTGCCTGAAGGCATCGTCGATCACTATTTTCCCCCGGATGAAAGGAAAGACGATTGTGGTAACCGGCGCGTCCGGGTACCTGGGAAGCTGGATAGTCAAGACGGCGCTGGACGCCGGTGGCGAAGTGCGCGGAACGGTGCGGAACCCTGAAGACAATTCAAAGACTGCACACCTCCGGAACCTGCCGGGTGCGGATCGGCTCACGCTGTACGCTGCCGACCTCCTGGAACCCGGAGCGTTCGACGAGGTCGTTGATGGTGCCGACGCGGTCATTCACAGTGCTTCCCCGTTTTTCACCCAAAACGTCACCGACGGATATGAGCAGCTCGTGAAACCCGCCGTTGAAGGAACGGAAAACGTGCTCAGCGCCGTGAACAAGGCCGCTTCAGTTTGCCGAGTTGTCTTGACGTCCAGTGTCGCGGCCGTAGTGGGTGACGCCGCGGACGCAAAGCGATACCCGGGGCGCGTCGTGGACGAAACACGCTGGAACGACACCAGCAGTACGACGCACCAACCCTACAGTTATTCGAAAACGGCAGCCGAACGCGTGGCGTGGCGGATCGCGGAGAACCAGAGCCGTTGGAGCATGGCGACGATCAATCCGGCGTTTATCCTTGGACCGTCGCTTTCGCACCGGATCGACGGTACGTCGGTTTCGATGATAAAACAGCTCGGGGACGGTTCCTTCAAACAGGGCGCGCCCGGACTCGTCTTCGGATTTGTCGATGTACGGGACGTCGCGCTGGCGCACGTTCGCGCCGTTGAACGCGAGGAAGCCTCAGGCCGTTTTATCACGGCTGAGCGCGTGTCGAGTATTCCCGAAGTAGCGACGGTTCTCAGGGGCCGTTTTGGCAACCGGTATCCGATCCCGAAACGACCGATCCCGAAGGCGCTCTTCTGGCTCATCGCACCGAGCGTTGGTCTTGCACGTAAATTCGTGTTACGCAACGTTGGGATTCGTTTCACGCTCGACAATAGGCGCAGTCGCGAGATCCTCGGCATTGAGTATCGCGACACGCGCGCTACCGTGGTTGAACACTTCGAACAACTCGTTGGTAACGGCGTGCTCAGGGCGACCACCGCCGCGTAACGGGAGGGCCAAGCGGCCCGTCGTCGCCGCATAGGGGCGCGGCGCCGGAACGCTTTGACCTGCGCCGGCAGGCGGCGCTGATCGGGCTCACGGATGACTACGCCGACTGACAGCCTCAACGACCGCGGACGGTGTCTTACCACTCGACCGGTATCAGGAATCGCGAGAAGTACCTCCCGATACCGGTACCGTATTTTTCAAGAAAACTCCGCGCCGCGGCCGTGAGAGGAACGTCGGGATGTTTCTCCTTGAGGTAGCCCCAGTGGTCCGAAACGGCAAGGTACAGATCGCCCAGCTCAACGTGGCCAAAGGCGCGGCGATAGCTCCCGGGCGATACGGTACGGATGATCGGGGTGAACACGTTCTCGTACCATGAGAATAGAGCCTCCTCCCACGTGGCCGAGATCCCGTATTCCCGGTTGATCAGATCACGGTGACGGTCGACGTGATCGATGAGCGTATCAACGCCACCGGACGACACAAAGTGCACGCCGTTATATTCGAGTATATTCTCAATCGCCAGGCGATTTGTATCGGTGATACTTGTTGTGTTCATGGAACACCTCCATCTATTTGTACGGTTCCGCCGGAGTAGCCGACACGGATAATATATGTATTTTTTTATCGATAATAAAGTACCTAATTTACACACCATGTTCAATTCACTTGACTGGTGCTTTGTCTCGGCGATTGCGTGAAGAAGGAATGGTTTGAGAGTGGAGGCGCTGGCGAACGCCCGCAATCGCCGCGCCAATCCCTCCGCCGCGAGGACGCGGCTCCGGGCCACAGCCAGCAAGTGATCTCAACGCTTGCGATACCCGACCTGCCGAAACGTAAAACCGCCCGCTTGCAGCAACACGCGTATCGTGGTACGGTTTTGCCTCATATCACACCAAAGGAGGGTTGGATGCAGGAAAGAAAAGCCTCGGTACTCAACCGTGACTGGTGTGGTATGTCCTACCGGTAGTCGCATTCCCTTCCAGGGCGACAGCCCATAGTCCGGAGTACACCACCAGCCACCGCCTCGATCTTTCGTTGAAGCACGTGCGCCTGCCTGTCGCGTCGGCGCAATCGAATGACGTGGAGAATGGAACAATGGACATCAACATCACCTGGGACCAGGTCCCATGGGTAAACTACAAAAAACAGATCCCACATAATGACACCGATGGTGCGCTCATCGGCTGGGTGGTCACCCACGAAGGTTCGCGGCTTGGTGTCGTGACTCCCTCGGGCCCGGTGAGTGCCGAGATATCGGGAAAGCTCAGACACATAACGGAACTCGGAGCAGCCGAAGCTCCGGCAGTGGGAGACTTTGTTACATTGCGTAGCGGAACACCGGCACAGATCGAGTCAACATTGCCGCGCAAGAGCGCTTTCCGGCGCAAAGAGGCCGGCGGGCGGACCGAGGCGCAGGTCATCTGCGCCAACGCGGACACGGCGATCATCGTCACCACCGCTCCCGGTATGGGTGAAGTCTCACCCGATACGCAGCTGAATGACTTCAGTCTTCGAAGGGTGGAGCGGTACATAGCGACGCTCGATCCGCGGATCACGCCGATTGTGGTTCTCAACAAGTGCGACCTCGTGGCGGATCCGCAGGCCGTTCGTTCGTACGTGGCGGCGGAGTTACCCGGCGCGGTCGTCGTGGCGCTTTCGGCGTTGACCGGGGAGGGCACGGAGGTACTGGAAGCACTCATAGAGCCGGGCCACGTCGCCGTCATCGTCGGTTCCTCGGGGTGTGGGAAATCGACGCTGATAAACAAACTGATGGACTCGACCGCGGCCGGCAACACGATGACCACGGACCGTACCCCGGACGCCGGCGCTGCCGATCCGGTTGTGGACGGGGTGGCGCGTACCGGTCACGTTCGGTCATCCGACGGGCGCGGGCGTCACACTACCACAACCCGGAGCTTGTACGCGTTACCCTCCGGCGGTATCGTCGTGGACACACCGGGGATGCGTGAAGTCCAGGTCTGGGCTGAAGACGGCGGCAATGGGGATCCAATCGCCGAGGCGTTTCCTGAGATTGCCGAACTCGAGGGTGAGTGCAAGTTTTCAGATTGCCGGCACGAACACGAGCCGGGATGCGCGGTCAAGGAGGCGCTCCTGGACGGCCGGGTGCTGCCCGATCGATATCGGAGCTATCTCCAGCTTCGCGAAGAAGCCGGCATGACCGCCGAAATGCGTCTTCAGAAGAGACGCGAATGGGGCCGCCGGATCGCCAGGCTCAGTCGACAGATCAAGAAGGAACGCAACCGATGAGTCGTCCCGCCGCATTCACCTGCGCACATTGCGGGGCGACGGTTGCGGCCGCTACGCCCGGCACGGCACATCGCAACCATTGTCCGTACTGCCTTTGGAGCCTGCACGTCGATGTAAAGCCCGGTGACCGGGCGCACCTGTGCCGATCACCGATGGAGCCTGTCGCTCTCTGGTCGCCGTTGATAGGGGATGTCCGCATCATCCACCGATGCACCCGGTGTGGTGTACTCAAGGCGAACCGGGTTGCGGGAGATGATTCGGATGAGACCCTTCGTGAACTGGGCGGCTACAGGTCAGATCATGAGCGGGTTGCGTCGAGTGCGTGATGGCCCAGCTTGCGGCGCTTTTTTGCCCATATCCGCGGTGTGAATAGAGCCGCTGTATCACGCGGCGCGAATCATTCCCCAGGTTAGGCCGCGCGACGGCGGCCGCGCTTTGAACGCCTACCGGGTCTGCCTCCGGGCCGCGAACCGTTTGTCCCGGGAGCCCTCGGTTTGTCTGAGGGCGGTTCGATGTGGTATTCATGGTCGCGATTGACGGTGAGTTTGCGTCGTTGGAGCTTCTCGATTGCACGAAGCCTGGGGAGTTCAGCGGGATCGCAGAGCGAGATCGCTTCACCTTTTGCTCCGGCGCGCGCCGTTCGCCCGATGCGATGCACGTAGCTTTCCGGCTCCATGGGCAGTTCAAAGTTGATCACGTGCGTGACGTCCGCAACATCGATGCCGCGGGAGGCGATATCGGTGGCGACCAGAACCTGGATCCGGTTGTCCTGGAAGCTGCGTAACGCCCGCTGGCGCGCATTTTGGCTCTTGTCACCGTGAATGGCGTCTATTGCCACGCCCTGCTTCCCCAATTGTTTGGCCAACCGCGACGCTTTGTGCTTGGTCCGCGTGAAGACGATGACCTTGAACATGCTCCGGTCGCGGATCAGCGCCAACAGTTGCTTGGTTTTGTCCGCCTGCGCGATGTGTAAGACTTCCTGCTCGATCTCGTCAATCGGCATGTCGGCCCGTGTGGCGGCGATACGAACCGGCTGGTTCAGGAGGTCCCGCGCGAGTGCTTCGATTTGGGGTGGCATCGTTGCGGAAAACAGTGCGGTCTGCCGTTGCGACTTCACCATCTTGGCAACCCGGCGAACGTCGGGGATAAACCCCATGTCGAGCATACGATCGGCTTCGTCCAGGATTAGGCAACTGACGGCGGAGAGATCGATTCGGCGCTCCGATACGAAGTCGAGGAGCCGCCCGGGGGTCGCAACGAGAATCTGCGGGCGGCTTTTGAGCGCGGTGATCTGACCCGACTTTGATACGCCGCCAAAGACCACAGCGTGGGTGACGCCGGTTCCCTTGGCGTAGGTCGCTGCGCTGGTATCAATTTGCACCGCCAGTTCGCGCGTAGGCGCCAACACGAGTACGGACGGTGAGCCGCCGCCTGTCGATATCTCGCCACGGCAGATTCGATTGATAATGGGCAAGAGAAACGCGGCGGTCTTGCCCGTTCCCGTTTGCGCAGTTGCCAGAACGTCACGCCCCTCTGCCATCGGGGGAATCGCCTTGACCTGGATGTCCGTCGGAATCTGGTAGCCCTGTTCCGCTACCGCCGCCAGAACCGTATTGCATAGTCTGAATTGAGAGAAAGAGTGAGATTGCATGGTATTCCTTTGTGTGTGGAACTATTCCCGCGAAGGTTTACACAGTTGTTTGTGCGGAAAGTGACGTGTTCACGCGGCCCAACACGAAGAATTGCGGGATCGTACGGGGCACCGGCCGCTGGACAGAAAGGTCGCACTTCGTTGCGGTGGTGTCAAGTGGGTGCTGTGCGAACTGCGGAGACGGCAATACCGGGTAGACCGCGCCGTGCCAACGCCCGGGGCAGCGGTACCACGGGCGCGCATATGGCCTGTGTCACGCCGCGCCATTGTTGGCGCAGCCGCGCAGCCGTGCGCCCGCGATATATCTATCAAAGCTTCTCTTCGAGCAGATCGAGTATGGTTACCCACCCGCCTGTATGGTTTTGTACCGACTCCTCGGAACCGAGCAGTTCGTGCGTGAGCGATACCTCGGTACCGTGTTCAACCTTCGTGAACACGATCGTTACTTTGGAACCCTGAACAAACGGCGAGTTCCACGTGAACTCAAGTCGATTGGGGCGATCTACGACGGTGTATTCACCGTGATGGGGAATGCTCTGCCCATCCGGGGCGACTATTTCGACGGAAAACGATCCGCCCTCTTTCCCTTCGCTCGACGCCTTGGCCGTTCCGCCGGGAATCGGACACATGAACTGAGACATCAGTTCCTCGTTCAACCACGCATCGAATACCTTTTCCGGTGCCGCGTTGATAACTCGCGATGCTTTCGCGACCATTTCGCTCATTGGTTCCTCCTCGGTGAGCGTCTTTTCCAACCGCTCCAGGGTGTCGTTCCACAATCCCTGCAACAGCGCCACTTGTGATGAAACCGCATCCAACGCTCCCGGGTTCGCGCTGATAAAGTGGTCTCTCCCCACCACGTCTCTCACAACGAGCCCCGCAGCTTCGAGCACCCTGATGTGCTTTGAAACGGCCGGCAGGCTCATCGGGAAACTGGCTGCCAATTCGGTGACGCGTTTCTTCCCTGCGGACAACAGGACCAACATGGTTCGCCGGTTCCGGTCGGACAGGGCGTGAAACAGTCTGTCGAATCGGTCTGTCAAACGTTTAACCTTCTGGTTAAATGATAGCAGTAATAATGTGAGTCGTCAAGTCAGAAATGAGAACTGCCCGTCCTTTGACGCTGACAACCTCGTTGGAGCGGTTGTCGCCACAAAGACCTTCATCCGCACCGACCGCCGCCAATTGATTGTTCCGGGATCGCCCGGTAGTCTATCACCGGGGAGGCGAGCCTGACCGAACAGAAGCTCACGGCGATTGCGATCGTCAACCGTTTTGGCCATTGGTTCGGGATCGGACTGATCGTCCCGATTCTCGCGATTTTCCAGATCGACCGTGGGCTCTCGCTGACGCACGTCGGCGTCAACGGATTTGTGTATGCGGTGACGGTGGCCCTTCTGGAACTGCCCACCGGCGGCCTGGCGGACACGATTGGGAGGCGAACCGTGTACCTCGTTTCCCGGGCGTTCGCCATTTCGGCGGCCGTCGTGCTCGCCTTTGCGCAGACGCCGGTGGTATTCGCCGGCGGCTTTGCGCTGGTTGGGGCAGCCCGGGCTCTCTCATCGGGGAGTATGGACGCCTATTTCGTCGATGCCTTTGAATCCCTGCCGACCTCCGGCGAACTGCAACGATTCCTCGCTCGAGTCGGTATCTTTGCTCCGCTCTCCCTTGCGATCAGCGGCTTTTTGGGAGGGTTGATTCCCGCATGGGCCGCGAGTATTGTCGAACCCGCGTTAAGTCTCGACAGGTATACGGTCCTGTTTGGAGTCGTGTTTGTTGTGGATACGCTCCAGTCGGTGCTGACGGTTCTCTTGGTTGCAACCGACTCACCACGGGAGGCGCGGGACGCCCTCGGCCGGGCCGTCGGTAGGATCCCCGCCGTGTTCCGCGAATCGATTCGCGTCGGTATTGCAGACCGGACCGTCCTCTTTTTGTTGCTCGGGTCCGCCGCGTGGGGAGTCGCCTTCGCGGGGTTGGAGCAGTTTTGGCAGCCCTTTGTCGACGGACTCACCATCGAAGAGAGCCCCACCCGATTGTTCGGGTATCTGACGACCGGCTATTTCGCCGTCGGGAGCGTGGGGGCGCTGGCTGCAAACTGGCTGTTCCGAGTGATCGGACCAAGGCACGGAATCGCCGTGGGTGTATCGCGCGTGATCATCGGCGGGCTGTTTTTGCTCCTCTCGTTGTCGTCGAGTGTGTCCGGTTTCGCCGTCTTTTACCTGGCGCTCTTCTTTCTGAACGGTATAAACGACTCGCCTGAACAGGCGCTGTTCAATGACTCGATCCCCTCGTCCGCCAGGTCAACCTTGTTGTCCTTTCAGTCGCTGTTCTTACAACTCGGCGGGGGTGTCGCCGCTCTCGCCTGGGGCGTGGTCTCCGAGCGCATTTCGATCGCCTTTTCCTGGACGATCGCCGGGTTGATCTTCGGTCTGTCGGGCGTACTGTTCATCACGATCCGAAACACCGGTCGATCGCTTTAGTATCTCACCGCCCAGGTCGATTCTGATGGGGTCCAGTTGGGCCTTGGTGCGCACATCTACCGTTGGGAGTAACACATTGAGCGACGGTTCACATTGGTCCGATTACGCTGACAAGCGTGTCCCTATCGCTCGGGCAGCGGCTCACCCAGGTAGAGGACGTTCAAGCCGTCCTCCCGTGGAACCGCATACGTGGGGCGGCCGCCCAAGGGCGACGAATCGTGGCGCACCTCGATGGTGGATTGTCCCTCGCCGAATTCGATGTATACCGGCAACTCGATTGACTCTTCGCCGCCGATGATCGAGATGCGTTCATCCTCGCCAAGGACGAGGAGCGCCGGTGTATCTTCTTCCCACGTACGATCCCGCACGTCCAGAGCGGTCGCCTCAACCGAAACGCGGTGCGGCGTGTCCCGGTAGTCGCGCCACAGCCGTCCCGGCCGCGAGAGCGAACGGATGCGGCTTATAATCGCAATTGGAAGGAGGACCCCGGTTGCGAAGGCTGCACCGCTGGCAGCCTGCACCAACATGAGCTGGGTGTTCTGGTTTTCCAGGTCCGTCCGAAGTGAGGTTGCGTCGGCGACCGACGTGGCGTTGTTGTAATCTTCTTGCGCTAAGGCTACGTTGTCACGGCGGGCGGGGATGTCCACCGTCTGAAGAAACAGCCCTCCCAGAATTCCCGCTGTGCCGGCGGTCCCGGCGAGGTAATGCCAGAAGGGGCGCCGACGGCGCATGGCTCGATCGTACCGGCGGTCGAACCGAAGCGAGGTTGGCGTTGCGTCGCCGTAGGGCCGCTCAAACGAGCGTCCCTGCGCCAGTTGGCCGTTCACAAACGTAATCATGTTGTTGAGATTGGTCAGGAGATCGATTTCGTCCCGATCAATGGCGGCGCGCCTGAGAATAATGAGGTCGTAGAAGACCGCGGCGCTGCGAAGGGCGTCCTCTTCGAGACGCTGCGTCCGGGGGGAGATACGACCGGTCTCCCGCTCGTCATCGGCTTCGTCCAGTATGCCTCGAATCGGAAACGCAAACCTTCGGGCCACTTCGAGCGAATCGCCCGTGGAATCCGCCGCGACGGCGGCGAAGTCGGTCTGGGCCGCTCGCGGAATGAGTTGAACGATCTCCCAGCGCCGTTCGAGGTATGCAAGCGTTCCGGATTCATCTACCGCGCCCGGCGCTACGTCCAGCAGGTCCGCCAGATCTTCGAGATCGCCGGACACGGTGCCGAGTCCAACTCCCAGGTCGAGGCGCGCTTCAATACGCCCCACGAGTTCCTCCGCCCGGGCGATCTCTTCGGGCGTCACTTCCGGAACGACGATCGCGATGGTCCGGGAATCGCCCTCTTTGAGCGTCATTGTCTCGGTAAGAATATTCCGCTCGCGGTTTCCAAGGACCTGCGCGACGCGAATGGTGCGGTCGCCGATGAGTACCCGGTCAATCATCGATACGTTGTCGCCAACGAGCGAATTATCCAGGTAGACACGGTACTGTTGGCCGGTTGGCGCGGTAAACCGGATCGACGCAAAACCTATCCGGACACCGGAAAAGGCGGAGACTGCTTCCGCAACGAGTTCATCCGCCGCGTCGAACACCCCGAAGAGGCTATCCGATTCCTTTTCCGTCGTGGTGGACACGCGTTGCTCCCTACGGTTCCACACGGAGAGAGAGAACACAAACGTACCGTTCTCATCGCGCGTAACACGGCCAAAAACGACGTCCTCCACGGTGAGCTGTTCCGACAACTCTGCTGCGAGGTCGGCCGGAGGGAGCGCTTCCTGCTCGGGAGTGAGATCGGGAACGTTTACCAGATCGTATGTACCAAGGAGGTTAATCGTCAGCCGGATCGTGTCGGTCGTTGTGTCTGCAAGCGCGTCGTTCTGCCCTTGGCCCGTGGCGTTCACGAAGGGGACGACCATCACTCTCGGGCGCTCCAGGGCAACCTGCGACGTTTCCCGGCTCTCCTGTGCAAATACGGTATCGGCACCGATTACAATGATCAATGCCAGTGCCGGGACTCTGAATACCGCGCTATGCAAAAGTCGGTTGATCATCGTGCCGTACCTCAATAGTCGATTCGATAGCGGAATTCGGTGTAATCGGGGTTGTCAGACCGGAGAACGAGCAGTATCCGCTCTGAGGCCGGAATCGAAATGGTCAGAGGGGTAGAGACCTTGTTGTAGTTTCCGTCATCAGAGAAGTAGGGACCGTTGTACGTGTTGTCCGCGTCGTAGACCTCGAGATATGGGTCGGCCCCATTCGCGAGACCGGAGAACTCGTCATCGATCGAAAGGGTAAAGGTGGATCCGCCGAATCCAAACGGTTCGAACCGTATCACCCGCTTCTGGTCGCGATAGTCGAACGACCAGTTCCGCCATTCGCCGTTGGAACCGTAGTAGTCGGACGACCAGTACGACTCGGCCACACCTACCTCGATAAACCGGATTGGTCCCCAGGGGCTGTCAGCCTCGACGGTCACCCCGGCGTTGGTTACGGTAGCCGCATAGCGAACACGAAAGGCGTAGGCGCCGTCAGACGTGGGTTGGTTGTCCGACGGATTGGTAAACTCGTCCGCGGTTTGCGAGATCGTGTTGGACAGAAACGGAGACTGGTTGCCTGCATCCACCTCTTCGAACGCAGCAGCAAGCGACGCGTCCTCGCTGTAGAGATTCACAACCTGGTACTCGTATGAGTTCGCCTCGTCAATACGGTCCCATCCGAAAGTGATCCGCGTTTGGAACAGGCCCCCGTCGTAGTAGTAGGAGTAGTACTGGCCGGTGATGTTCGTGCCAAGGGGTGAGCCATCCGCGTCCGGGTCAAAGGGATTTTCGAAGACCAACTCCTCGCCGCACGAGGAGAACATCACCGCTACCACGATCCCGGCTACCGCCGGGAGAGCGCGTCGGAACGAGTTGTTGGTTACGCCTACCATATCCAAAACCATGAAATAAAAAGCCGGGAATTGCAATTGTATCGAACGGGGAACGGAACCGTGATTCTCGGAGTGGACGGAGGGCGACGAGCCCTCCGATGTTGTCTCCGTCAAGGGACAGGCGGTTCTCATTGTGGGGCGAACGTGGCCGTCTGGAGGTGAATATCACTATGCCGCGCCCGGAAAGAACAACAAAACGCGTCTCTGCAGCGTACCGAAGCCCAGCGTTTTGTTGTTCTTTCCGAAGGCAGGCCTGTAGAGAAGCGTCTCGGCGTCATGTGATCTCGGCAATGAGAACTGCGTTGAGAACCGTGCCGACGCTTGTCCATATCCGCGGCTCGTTGCATCCTACATTGTTCGGTCGGCTCAACTTTTTCGAGTGGCTCTACCTAACAGCCGCGCACGACCGGCTGCACACCGGTCAAGTCGTCGCGCTGGAGAAAAACTCTTAGGGTTGGAGCGCCCCGCGGCCGGTCGGGATCAACCCGCCGCGGTTCCTCCACCGGCACGTTTTTTGGCACGCTTTGATCCCCGGGCGAGACTACGCCACAACCGCTCCAACGGCCCCTGGCCGTGCCTGGTCTGCCACCGGTCGGCCAAGAGCACCTGGATAACCGAGAAGGCCGCGACGATGATCCAAAGCGGGCCCCGGCCGAGCGCGCCCCACAGCGACGGTGCCATCAGTACGAAGAACCCGACGACCAGGACACTCTGGGACATGTACAGCGTGAACGCCGTTTTTCCGGCGTTTCGAAGTGCCCTGATCAGCGGCGACGCGCCGGCGGCGAACGGAACCAACAGGCCCGCGTAGGCGATCGCCATAATGAGTCCGGGAATCATCATCATGCTCAGGGTGGACTTCGCGGCACTCGTTTCGACACCCACCGAGTATCGGAGCCAGACTACGGCCGTCCCGGCTGCGAACCCGATTCCCAGGAGACCGAACAGGCGTCGCCGTGCGGGAGGCCGCGTAAAGAAGCCCGACTTGTACAACGCCATTCCGATCAGCATCGTGCCCGAGTTCTGCCAGAAGATGACGAAGGGTACGCTGGCGAGCATTTCCAGGAACGCCCCGGCGTTGAGGCGCAGGCGAGCGAGACTGCGCGTCCACTCTGATCTCAGTTGCTCGATCTGCAGCGCCGTATAGGGAAGTTCCGGCACATCCATGATGTTCCGGCCGGTGAACAGCGAACCGGCGAACGCGAGCAGGAGGACCACTTGGGCGATTGCCAAGAACGCGATTCCTACCGTGACGAGTCTCCGCACGGGCCAGCGCGTCCAGTTGAGTACCAGGAACCCGGCAACGGCATAGGCGGTCAGGATGTCGCCGGACCAGATAAGGAAGCCGTGGATTAATCCGAACACCAGCAGCCACGCCTGGCGGCGACGGAGTGCGCCCTTGACCGGGAGGCCCCGATCCGCCAGGCGCTCGGACTGGATCGCTAGGCCGACACCGAAAAGGAGGCTGAACATCCCCATGAAGCGACTTTCGACAAAGAGCGATTGCGCCAGGTAGACAAGGTGATCCCAGACCGTGGCCGTTTCGTACCAGGTGGGCACGTAATAGGCGATCTCCGGGGCCGCCATGCCCATAACGTTCATATAGAGGATTCCGATGATTCCCACGCCGCGAATCAGATCGAGACTGTCGATTCGTTCTGTAGGTGGGCGCTTGTCACTCATTGGTTTAGAAGATACTCATTGACCGCACCTGTGTGAGTCCCAATCCAACGGAACCACGCTTCTTGACCACCGGGAACACGACGAGGCGTACCCCGTCCGCCCCAATCATTCTCATTATAGACGGAGGGCGACGAGCCCTTCGACGACTATGCTTCTGTCAAACGACAGGCAGTTCGCATGGTGGAGATCACATTGCCGAATGGAGGCGAATAGCGCGAGGCGCGCCCGGAAGGAAGAACACAACGCGTCTGTGCAGCGCAGCGAAGCCCAGCGTTGTGTTCTTCCTTCCGGAGATAGCCATGAAATGAACTGTGCCAAGGGTATGTGATCTCTACCATGCGAACTGCTGCGTCCGTCCATTCTCGATTGCCTGCGGGCGTTCGCGGCGGTACAATGCAGGCGATTTTGACCGCTCGGAGGTTACAAATGTTGATCTCGTTGGATCCAATTCTCAACGCAGACTTGCTGTACGTGCTGCGCGCCATGGGGCACGGCGACGAACTCGCAATCGTCGATGCGAATTTCCCGTCCCTGTCGATCGCCGAGACAACCGTTTTCGGCGAACCGATCATTCTCGACGGCGTGGATCTACCTGCCGCTGCAACGGCGATTCTCTCCGTTTTTCCACTTGATAGTTTTGTAGACGAACCGGTGAACCGTATGGAGGTTGTCGGCGCACCTGATGAGATGGCCGCATGTCACCAGGATATGCGGGCGGCGCTCGACGCGAGCTCTGACCGCACGTGGAAGATGGGCGGGGTTGAGCGTTTTGCTTTCTACGAACGGGCCCGGCAGTCCTTCGCTATCGTCACTGCAGCCGGTGAGCGCCGTCCCTACGGCTGTTTCTTCCTGCGAAAGGGCGTTATTGCACCCGATGGATCGGTGATGTAGCGCGGGTCCCGCGCTACATCACGCGCCGTATCAACCGAACTCGCCGGCCCGTGTGTCGTCTGGATCTACTTCCCGGAGGATAGACAACTCCTGCTCAGTGGGCGGCGGAAGCGCAGAAGCGTCCCCGCCGGTATCCGGTATGCGGAAACCGGTATTCGCCCGGATCTCTTCCTCGCTGGAGTACGGCGCAACACCGGCAAGGTGGAGGAAACCGTCCCTGCGCTCGAAGAGACCGAGCGGCGTGACGACCCAGGCCACGTTTCCGGCGGCAGTCACAAAGTCACACTTCTCGACGAATACACGCGCGTCGTGACGCGCGCGCCATACGATAGTCTGCCGGGCCCGCGGAACAATGGCCGCGCTTCCCGCACCGCCCGGCAGCCGTACCTTCGGGCGAGCGAATTCTCCAATGACGCTGTTGTTGAGGTTCCCCCGCGCGTCGATCTGGACACCGCTCAGAAACGCGGTGTCCAGTTCTCCCCGGGCAGATAGATCAAAGATGTCCGTGAGTGAGAAGAACGACTGGCTTCCGGTCCAATAGGAGGGTCCGCACGTCGAGACGCCGGGACGGATCGCCGGCACATTGACCCCTCCGGTTATATTGAGATACTCCAGCGTCGGGTTGTGAAGTCGCCGTGCCAGGGCTATCGCCACCGCGGGGAGGGGAGATGCCAGACCGTGAAATACGTTGGTGCTGGATGCGAGCAGTCGCGCAATCACAACGGTCATCTGGTCGGCACGTTCATTTGCGGCGTTCACGAAACTTCCCGTAGGTATGCCTGCAGTTGCGCGGCCGTTTCCAGGCGCTGAAGGGCCTGGACACCCGCCGGATCCACCTCATATTCGCCGTAACAACTGCCCGGCCACGCGCCGTTGGATAGCTGCACCACGGCGTCGACGAGTACCGATGGAATGTCGATATGGTCTGTACCTACCGGCAGTTCCTCACGGGCCACCACGCGTTCTGTGGTGAGGACCACCGACTTCGCGGCCCGGGCGATCAATGTATCCTCATTCTTCGGCCCGATGATGACTCCGTTCCCATCGCTGTCGGCATACTGAACGTGAATCACCGCCACATCTGGGCGGATTGCCGGGATGAGGGGAAACCGCTCGCCCGAATAGGGATCCTCGAACGGAAGGAACCCACGGGCATCTATCAGGTCACTACCCTGGAGCGCGTTCACCGGCAGGGACGGGAGGCCGTAAGCGGACGCACGGAACGCCGTGATGAGCGTGTAGCAGGCGTGCTCACGCGCTTCAACGGCGCCCGACTCAACGGCGGTGCGGTAGTGACGGGCGAGGCCGAACTCCGTTTCGTACCCGACGAACCCGGCGGAAACCGCCGAGACAACCCCGGCCAGGCATAGCAGGTCCACGTCGTACGCTGCCGCGGTCTTGGCGACGTGCAGCGGGCCGGAATGGAGTTGCGCCAGGCGGCGCACAAACGCGTGCGGCACGCGATGCAGCGAGTTGCCGCCCAGGGATACGGTGGCGGGGCCAACGGGCACGAGTCTGACCGCTTCGTCCAGTCCCACCACCTTGTGGCGTGTGGTTTTCATAGTCTGGGACAGCATAACACACTCAAAAAACTACATCAAACCACGCTATTGTTGTGGCTTTGTGTAGTATTTTGTTGACAATTGGGCAAAAGGACCCTACAATCGCGGTACCACACCTATTTGGAGGCACCGATGGTTGAACTCTTGACCTATGCATACCTCGACAGTCTTCAACCCCAGAATACGGCGTTCATCTCCACGATAGCACGGGGATACCTCCCGCTTTCCGGACAGGCGAGCCTTTGGGTCGAGATCCGACCCGGTATGGATATCAATCGCCTCACGGACGTGGCACTCAAATCGAACGATGTTCAGCCCGGAATGATGTACGTGGAACGCGCTGCGGGCGTACTCGAGCTGCACTCCTTTGACCAGGGAGCGGTCCTCGACGCGGGACGGGCGATTCTCGAGAGCCTCGGGCTCAAGGAGAGCGACCGGACGAAACCGAAGCTGATCGCATCACAGACGATCAAGAACATCAGCGATTTCCAGTGCCAGCTCATCAACAGGATGCGTCACGGGAACATGATCATCCCCGGCGAAACACTTCTGACAATAGAAACGCAGCCGGCGTCGTATGCGGCACTGGTCGCAAACGAAGCAGAGAAGGCCGCCGACATCAACATCGTGGAGGTCCGAGCGATCGGCGCGTTTGGTCGCGTTTACATCGGCGGGGCCGAAGCCGATGTAATCGAAGCGAAAGCTGCAGCGGAAAAAGCGATCGCTGCCATCGAAGGGAAAGAGAGTTCGTAGTCAGGGAGGAGAGCATGACAGAAGCATTGGGAATGATCGAGTCGCGCGGGTTCGCAGCGATGGTTGAGGCCGCGGACGCCATGGTGAAAGCGGCCAAGGTGGAACTGGTAGGCTACGAAGAGATCGGCGGCGGCTATGTGACCGCGATCGTGCGCGGCGACGTGGCGGCGGTCAAGGCCGCCACCGAAGCGGGTGCGAGGAGTGCGGAACGCGTAGGCGAGATCGTCAGCGTGCACGTGATCCCGCGACCTCACGACAACGTAGATACGGTGTTACCCCTGGGTCGCAAGCCGGCCACGTCTACCAAGTAACGGGAGTTGTACGGATGAATCTTGCCCGTGTAGTGGGCACGGTTGTCGCAACGCGTAAAGAGGCATCGATGACCGGTTCCACGTTCCTGGTTCTCGAACGCCTCAATCAGGAGATGAAATCCACCGGCGAGTTCCTGGTGGGGGTAGACGCCGTAGGAGCGGGAGAGGACGAGGTCGTCCTGTACGCCGGCGGTTCGTCGGCGCGCCAGACGGCCGTCACGCGGGATCGACCGGCGGACGCCGTGATTATGGCAATCGTCGACTCGTTTACGATCGGTGACAAAACCGTGTTTCGGAGATAGGGAGGGTACCTATGCTGATGCACGAACGCGATATCAACCGCGTTGTTGACCGCGTAGTGGAGCGGTTGGCCGCCGACGGTACGTTGGCGCGCCGTAATGAACGCGCCTCCGGCGATTCCGCGAGTGGTGTCACCTCGGGAGTTCCCGCGGTCGGTGACGGCGTGTTTGCAACCGTGGATGAAGCGCTCGAGGCGGCCAAAGGTGCCTTCGCGGCTCTTGCGCGCTTCCCCTTCGAAAAACGCGACATGATCATTGGCCGGATTCGGAACATGGTGGTTGCCAACGCCGAATACCTCTCCCGAATTACGGTTGAAGAGACGGGTATGGGCAGGGTAGAAGACAAGATCGACAAAAATCGACTCGCCGCGGAAAAGACGCCGGGAGTCGAGGCGCTCGTTACCGGCGCTTTCAGCGGTGACAAGGGCCTTACGATCGAGGAGTTCGCACCGTACGGCGTAATAGGCGCGGTCATTCCCTCAACGAATCCTACCGAAACCGTAATCAACAACGGTATCGGCACCTTTGCGGCGGGGAATGCGGTTATCTTCAATCCACACCCGAACGCGAAGATGTGCTCAACCGAAGTGATTCGAATGATGAATCGTACGACGGTGGAGAACGGCGGACCGGAGAACTGTTTTGTCTGTGTGGCGGAGCCCACGATCACCACCGCGCAAACGATCATGACCCACGACGACGTGGCTCTGCTCGTCGTTACCGGCGCCGAGGGCGTGGTTCGTGCCGCGATGCAGAGCGGCAAACGGGTGATCGCCGCCGGACCCGGCAATCCACCGGCCGTGGTCGACGAAACCGCGGACATCCCCAAAGCGGCTCGAGACATCGTCGCCGGGGCATCGCTCGACAACAACATCGTCTGCATCGACGAAAAGGTGACCGTGGTGGTTGAATCCGTGGCGGACCAGTTGGTGCGGGAGATGGAAAGGGCCGGCGGGTACAGGGCGTCCGCCAACCAGGTCCGGCAGCTTGAACGAGCGCTTTTTATCGAGAGACCGGCACCGGGCGTGCATTCGCCGGTGAAACGTTCCTTTGTGGGGCGCGATGCACGGGTCCTGCTCGAGGCGATCGGGACGCGGGCGAGCGGCGATCCGCGCCTGATACTCTGCGAGGTGTCGCCGGATCACCCCTTTGCGTGGACCGAGATGCTGATGCCGGTTATGCCCATCGTTCGGATGCCGAACGTTGATGCAGCCATCGAATACGCGGTCTCCGTCGAACGGGGGAACCGGCACACCGCCAGTATGCATTCGAAGAACATCGACAAGCTGGCCAAGATGGCACGGGCGATGAATACGTCACTTTTTGTAAAAAACGCGGCCAACTTCGCCGGAATGGGTCTGGGAGGTGAGGGGTATACCTCGTTTACTATCGCGTCTCCCACCGGGGACGGCCTCACCACCGCTCGAACCTTCTCCCGAAAGCGCCGGTGCGCCCTTGTGGGCCCCTACGGAATCGTGACCGGATAATGGCGTACTCCTTGCCGGGCCGCGTACCTCCCGAAACGCTCGGAGCGATTGAACTCACGAGTATCGCCCGGGGCGTAGCCGTTGCGGATGCGATGGTGAAGCGGGCCACCGTTGAGATCCTCGACGCCCGGGCGTACTGCCCCGGCAAGTTCCTCATCGTAATCAGCGGAGACGTTTCTTCGGTGGAAGAAGCGGTAACCGCGGGCGTCGATCGCGCCGGGGCGTCGCTCTTTGGCAAGATCCTGATCCCCAACCTGGCTCCGGGGATTATCCCGGCGATCAACCGCGAAACTCCTGTTGAAGAGTTCGAAACGGTGGGCGTGGTAGAGGCGTTTTCGGCGGTTTCCATCATCGACGGCGCCGACGGTGCGGTAAAAACCACCGACGTTACCGTTCAAAGTATCAACCTTCTCGAAGGACTCGGAGGCAAGGCGTACATGATTCTGGCGGGGGAACTGACGGAGGTCCAGGCCGCGGTGGACGCCGCGGTTGAGCGGATTCCGCCCGACATGTTCGTGGAATCCGCAATCGTCCCCGCAATCGCAACGGATGTTCCGCCGTTTTTCCCTGGAGGCAGCGCGTGATCCTTGCTAAGGTGATCGGCTCGCTCGAAGCAACCGCTATAGCCGAGGGCCTGGAGGGCGTCAAACTCATGTGGGTGCAGCCGATCCGTTCGGACGGCACTCCCAGCGGTGGCGCGCTGGTCGCCTGCGACACGCAACAGAGCGGTCCCGGTGAAACGGTCTACCTGGTGGACGGGCGAGAAGCGACGTTTCCACTTCCACATACCTTCGTGCCGGTTGATGCCACCATCGTGGGCATCGTCGACCGGGTGGACGTGTCGTGAATATCGGCGTCGTGCGGGGGACCGTTACCTCAACGGTTACACACGAAGCGTACGAGGGGCGGAAGTTGCTCGTCGTCCAGGTTGTCAAACCGGATGGAACCGAGACTTCCAAGGAAGTTCTCGCCGTCGACTGCGTGGGTGCAGGGGTGGGGGACAAAGTGCTGGTGCTCAAGGAAGGAAACAGCACGCGACTGATCCTCGGGGAGGCACATCCGCCTCTTCTCGATCTGATTGTAGGAGTTGTTGACCATGTTTCAATCCGAAATTGAAGCGCGGAAGGACATCGTTCGTTACAGCCACAAGGTGCAGGCTCACGGTCTCGTGGCGGCAACCGACGGCAATCTTTCCGTGCGACTGAGCGCGGATCGCGTCCTGATTACTCCATCCAGCCTCAGGAAAGAGGACATGTTTCTCGAGGCTCCTATCGTCATCGATATGAACGGAAACCCGGTGGATTCGGACCGCCGTCCCTCCACGGAGCACAAGGTTCACCTCGAGGCGTATCGACAGCGAGGTGACATCCGCGCCGTGATCCATGCGCACCCGCCGCGGGCGATCGCCTTTACCATCGCGGAGGCGCCGCTGGATACCTGCGTACTGCCGGAGGTCGTCGTGAATCTCGGTAACGTGCCGGTGGCACCCTACGCCACGCCGTCTACGGAGGATCTCCCCGCGTCGATGCGGGACCTCATTCGGGAGAGCGATGCGTTGATGCTGGCGCGCCACGGGAGCGTGACGGTCGGCAGCGACCTTTCAGAGGCGTTCAAGAAGCTCGAGAAGCTCGAGCACACCGCCGAGATCCTGATCTACGCGCGCCTCCTGGGGGGAGCGAAATCGTTCCCTCTAGAAGAACTCAATCGCCTGCAGGGGCTGCGCGATTTCTACGGGGTCAAGTCAAAAGCGGTAGCCTGTGCGCGGAATCCGATAAACGAGAAACGTCCGGGCGAAGAAACCGCCGATGTCGATATCGATTTTTTGGTGGAGGAGATCGTGAAACGGGTAAAGGCGAACCTTTAATCGGGAGGCACGGCGATGCTGGCTGTGGAACGACGCCAGGTTATTCTCGACCGTTTACAGGAGACCGGCAGCGTGACGGTTGTCGATCTGTCCCGGGAGTTCTCCGTCAGCGAGGAGACGATTCGTCGTGACCTTTCGCGAATGGAAGATGAAGGATTCCTCAAGAAAACGTACGGCGGCGCCTTTATCAGCCGCGGCATGCACCTCACGGTGCCGGTAAGCCTGCGCGAACACACCTATGTCGAGGGGAAGAACATCATTGGCCGATATGCCGCCGAGATGGTCGAAAATGGCGACACGATATTCCTCGACGTGAGTACCACGGCGATTCACATCGCAGAACATATCATTGACAAGAAGAACCTCATTGTCATTACGAACAGCCTTCGGGTTGCCGAAACGCTGGCAAAGGGGAGCAGCATCAAGGTGATCTGCAGCGGCGGTACGTTGAGGCCTGCCACCCTTTCCACCGTCGGCAAGGCCGCCGAAGTGGCCATTTCCGGGTACTTCGCGGACAAGGCGTTTATCTGCTGTGATGGTGTTCACCTGGAGCACGGGGTGACCGATGCCAACGAGAAAGAGGCGGAGGTCCGCAAACAGATGATGCGGCAAGCGGAACGGGCGATCCTGGTGGTGGATGCGACAAAGTTCAATCGGACGTCATTTGTTCACATGGCCGACTTTGCGTCGTTTGATCACCTGTTGACCGACCGCGATCTTGATGACCCTTGGCGCTCGTTGTTGCACGAGAAGAGAGTCGATTTCCGCTGCGGAACGAACGGCGGCTAGGCGGCACCCGTAAACCACAAGAATACACAACAATAGGCACCCCAGCGGAAAAAACATTTGACAAAGTCCAGAGGTGGTCCAATAATACTGGGTAATCGGATACGAAACAACAAAATCCGGTTAGAAAACCACATCCGGCACCGAAAGATGCCAAAAGGAGAGTAGGATGAAGAGGTTTCTTTTGTTCGCGATGGCGCTGATGCTCGTTGCTACGTTTGCAGCGTTCGCGGGTGGACAAGGTGAACAGGACGAGGACGTAACGTTTATCGAAGGCGCGCCGGCGCCGTTCAACGGCGAAAAGAAACTCCATATCGCGCACATCAGCTACCTTCTCGAAGGTGAGTTCATGCAGATGTATCGTGCCGGTATCGAAACGCAGGCGGCCGAACTCGGGATGAAAGTCACCACCCTCGGCAAGCAGAGCGATCCGCAGGCGCAGGCGAACTTCGTGAACCAAGCGATCAACATGGGTGTGGACGGCATCGTTATTCAGCATGGACTCACGGAGACGATGATGGGGCCGGCCCAAGAAGCGCTGGACGCAGGCATCCCGGTCGTAGCGTTTGACGTGGATCTGATGAACGACGACATTCCGCAGATTGCCCAGAACGATCCCAAGCACGGCCTCAACGCCATTACCCAAATCGTTGAAGACTTTGGTGGGGATGTTGACATGGCGTATGTTCGCGTGGCCGGCATCCTGCCGCTGGACAAGCGCGATGGACCCATTCAGGAAGTTGTCGCGGCAAATCCGAACGTCGAAATCGTGGCGCAGACGGGTACCCTCGATTCCCCGATCTCCGTGGCAAACGCCAACCAGGCGACCGCCGTTCTCCGGGCAAATCCGAACATCCAGGCGTATCTCGCTCCCTATGACGAATTTGCCAAGGGCATCGTAATGGCGCTCGAGGAACTGGACCGAACGGACGCCGTGCGCGTATACAGCATCGATATTTCAACTCAGGACATCGAAATGATGACCCAGCCGGGTACCCCCTGGGTGATGACCTCCGCGGTGAACCCCTCTGAAATGGGCGCAGCCTCTGTTCGCGCCCTGGCGCAGGTCATGGCCGGTGAGGACGTTCCGCACGATATCCTCGTTGAGCCGATGATATTCACCTCGGAGATGCTGATTGAATCGGGTGTGACCAACATGGAGGAGCTTATGGAAGCGTTTCCCGATTTCAAGACATCCGACGCAGCGCGCTCGCCCTGGATGCCCTGACGCAGACACACTCAGACGAGCTGATCAAGCTTGAGGGACGGCCGCCGGCGGAAACGCAGCGGCCGTTTTTCGAGTACACCCAAATCCAAGACAAGAGGATATGTATCAATGACCGACGTGGCCTCAGTAAAGAGCGTTGAGTGGAAGGACGACCGGCTTTTGCTCCTGGACCAGACCAAGCTGCCCGTCGAGGTAGTCGTCGAAGAGCAGACAAGTGTTGAACAGGTCTGGGACTCGATCAAGCAACTCAAGGTGCGAGGTGCACCGGCGATCGGCGTTGCCGGCGCCTACGGCCTGGTTGTCGCGATGCGCGGGAAGCGATCGCTCGATAGAGCGGCGTTTCTGGCGGAGTTGAAGAAACACGCGGCGTACCTGGACACGTCCCGCCCTACCGCGGTGAACCTGAGCTGGGCACTGAAGCGGGTCGTTGCCGCAACCGAGGCGAGCGACGCTTCCACCGGCGACGATCTGTTTCATGTCGTTACAAGCACGGCGGTTGAGATCCACCGGGAAGACATCCATATCTGCCGGCAGATCGGTGAACACGGTGTGGACCTCATCACGGAAGGGATGGGTATTCTGACCCACTGCAACGCCGGGCGCCTCGCCGCCTCCGACTGGGGGACGGCAACTGCGCCGATGTACGTTGCCCACGAACGGGGTGTTCCATTTTCGGTGTACAGCGATGAGAGCAGACCTCTCCTGCAGGGTTCGCGTCTTACCGCGTGGGAACTGATGCACGCCGGGATCGATACCTATACCATTACCGACAACATGGCGGGTTTTGTAATGCAGCAGGGCCTGATCGATATGGTAATCGTTGGAACCGACCGGGTTGCCGCGAACGGGGATGTGGCGAACAAAATCGGTACGATGGGAGTGGCCATTCTGGCGAACCACTACGGGATCCCCTTCTACGTGGCCTGCCCCTTCTCAACCGTAGACCTCGCCACGGCAGTCGGCAAGGACATTGTAATAGAGGAGCGCGGCGAGGACGAGGTCACCCATTTCGGGCTCCGCCGAACCGCACCGGAAGGCATTAAGGTGCGCAACCCGGCCTTTGACGTGACGCCGAACGAACTTGTGACCGGGTTTGTTACCGATCACGGAATCGTCCGACCGCCGTACAAGGAGAACCTGCAGAAGCTTTTTGGCTGACGCCGAAGAAGGAGGGAACGAGATGGCATACGAACAGCTCAACGAAACCACAGTGATCGAGTACATCCGCGGTCTTCCGGAAGTGAAATCGGTCTTTTCCGACCTTTCAGATCTCCATGTCCGGGAGATCGGCGATGGAAACCTGAACTACGTGTACATCATCACCAGCAACAAGGATCCCAACGAGACGGTAGTCCTCAAACAGGCGGTGCCGTTCCTGCGCATCGTCGGTGAGAGCTGGCCGCTTCCCAAGGAGCGGATGACCTTCGAGATCATGGCACTCGAGACGGAGGAGCGCTATTGTCCCGGACTCGTGCCAAAGGTGTACCACGCCAGCCACGAGATGTCCCTGGTTGTGATGCAGAATCTCAAGGACCACGCCGTTCTGCGGGGCGAAATGAACCAAGGCAAGGTCTTCCCCAAACTCGCGGAAGATATCTCGACGTTTATGGCGAGAACGCTCTTCTACACATCGGACCGGTTCCTCGATCATCGGACAAAGAAGGAAGAGGTCAAGAAGTACATCAACATCGACCTTTGCAAGATCACCGAGGATTTTGTCTTCTCGCACCCCTTCTACCGGAGCGATACAAACGTCTACAACGAAAAGCTCTCCCAGGCCGATATCGATCTGGTTCAGAAAGACGGCGAACTCAAGATTCGGCAGGCGGAGATGAAGTACATCTTCATGACCCGGGCGGAAGCGCTGCTTCACGGCGACCTCCACACGGGCAGTATCATGGCAAACGCCGATGAAACGTACATCATCGACCCCGAGTTCGCGTTTTTCGGCCCGATCGGCTTTGATGTGGGCCTGTACATTGGAAACAGTTTTCTTGCCTATCTCGCGCATGCCCACAGGCAGGTTCTCCTCGGGAATGAACCGGTCGAATATCGCACGTGGATTCTCGGAATGATACGTGACACGTGGAACCTGTTTGCTCAGAAGTTCGAGCGTCTCTGGGCCGAGCACCACAGCGCCAATCCCGAACCGTTCTGGGATCAACCGACGGCGGAACAGGACCACGCCGAGTACCGGAAACGCTCCCTTGCGCGCATCTTTGAAGATACGCTGGGGGTTGCCGGGTCCGCTATGATTCGGCGAACGCTGGGACTGGCAAAGGTATCCGATATTGCGGATATTGAGGATCTGGATTCGAGGGCAAGGATCGACCGAATGGCACTGGAAATGGGCAAAGAGCTTATCATCAACCGTAACCGGTACGATGGGATCGATCCTGTGATCTCATTGGCCACATCGATATCTCCCGCGGATCAAGCAATCGGGTAGGAACGGAGGAGTTTTTGTCGGATACAGCGCCGCTCATCGAGGTTCAGGATATCGGCAAGTCGTTCGGTGCGACCCGTGCTCTGGACGGGGTATCGGTCGATTTCCGTGCCGGGGAAATCCTTGCGATGGTGGGGGCAAACGGCGCCGGGAAGTCCACGCTCATCAAGATCATCTGCGGCTATCACACGGACTACGAGGGGCGGATTCTCTTCGGCGGAGATGAGAAACGTTTCGCCACGCCTGAGGACGCCTACGAGCAGGGCATCGCCACTGTTCACCAGATCATCAACCAGGGCGTTGTCCAGAGTATGTCGGTATGTGAGAACTTGATGCTGGCGCAGTTGCTTCAACCCGGTGGTAGGGCTTTCTATGACAGGGAGGCGCTCCGCAAACGGGCCAAGGAAGTCGCGGCGCTCATGGACCTGGACTTCAACCTTGATACGATCGTTGAAGAACTCAGCCAATCGGACCGGCAGATGATCGCGATCGCTCGGGCGCTGTCAGGGAACCCGAAGCTGTTGATCCTGGACGAGCCGACGTCATCTCTTTCGGACAAGGAGGCGGACCGTCTCTTCGAGATGCTCGAACGTCTCAAATCCCTTGGGGTATCGATTCTGTACGTGTCGCATCGCCTGCACGAAATAGGCCGCATTGCAGACCGAGTCGTCGTGATCCGCGACGGGAAAAAGGCCAAAACGCTTGAGCGGCCCTTTGAAGTCAAAGAGATGGTCACCGCTATGGTGGGCGAGATACCAAAGCATCAGCACATCGTTCGTTCGAGCAGCAAAGATGCCTCAGACGTGAAGCTGGAACTCCGGAATCTCGTGGTCGATCCGGGCAAGCCGCCTATAAACATGCGCATTCACCGTGGTGAGATCGTCGGCCTCACCGGGCTCATCGGCGCCGGCAAGAGTGAACTGGCCCAGGTGCTTTTTGGCATGCGTAGCCCCGTGTCGGGGGACGTTTTGGTGGACAACGAACCCTACCAACCGGCGAGTATCGCCGACGCAGTTCACAACCGGGTCTATTACGTCCCCGAAGACCGTTCGAACAATGCGGTTGTTCCGATATTCACCGTCAGGCAGAACATGACTCTCCCGTTCTTGGGGGTGTTCGATTGGTTCGGCGTGATGAAGGTTCGCAATGAACAGGCGCGCGCCCGGACGATGATCGAATCGATGGGCATCAAGTGCGACGGGGAGGAGGCGACAATCCACAGCCTCTCCGGCGGCAACCAACAGAAAGTCATCGTCGCGCGCTGGCTGCTCGAGCAGTTCGATCTGGTCATGCTCGATGAGCCGTTCCAGGGCGTCGATATCCGGTCGCGTCACGATATCGGGCGATACCTGCGCGAGAACATAGGGGATCGGGCCGCTATTATCATTGCCACCGATCTGGACGAGGTAATCGAAGTCGCTGATCGTATCGTGGTGATGAACGGGGGCGCAATCGTGGGTGAACAGCTCTACGAAGAGGTGGACCGCGATCAGCTGCTTCACTGGGTATCACAGCAAAAGGGACCGTTGGAGGAAACTACGGTATGAGCGCTGAACTGAGCACCGCCGAGAAGTTCAAACGATTCGCAATTCGGTACGGATTCCTGATCGTCATGGCCGGCCTGTTTCTTTTTTTTGGGTCCGTGTACCGCGTCTTCTGGCTGCCGGCAAACCTTTTTTCGATCCTGCTGGGCGTCACCGTGTACGGCATACTGGCGCTGGGGGTCACATTTCCGCTCGTAATCGATGGCCTTGATCTTTCGATCGGATCGGTAGCGGCGCTCTCGGTCATGATCTCCGCGTACATGATGGTCGTCATGGAGATCAGCGGTGTTATCACGATCATCACCGTGTTGGTGATGGGGGCCTGTATCGGTCTGATCAATGGTCTGCTTATCGTGAAGGTGAAGATCCCCGACCTCCTGGCGACGTTGGGGATGATGTTCCTCGTTCAGGGGCTCCAACTCATTCCCTCCGGCGGTCGTTCCGTGGGGAGGGGTGCCGTCCTCGCCGGGGGTGTTACCGCCCGGGGAGAGTTTGCCGAGTACTTCCTGTTCCTGGGTCAGGGCAAACTGTTCGGCCTCGTTCCCATGGCGGTTGCGATCATGGTCGTCGTCGCGATTATGGTTTTTGTCGTCCTCTCCCTTACGCGTTGGGGTCGCGTTTTCTACGCTATCGGCAGCAACGCTGAGGCGGCACGGCTTGTGGGAGCGAAAGTGGACACCTACCGCCTGATGGCGTATGTCGCCTCCGGGACGATCGCCGCGCTCGGAGGCATTGTCCTCGCAGCGCGAATCGGTCGCGGGGACGTGCAATCGGGAGGAACGCTGCTCCTCGATGCGATCGGGTCGGCGCTGATCGGTTTTGCGGTGCTGGGCGTCCGGCGGCCAAACCCGTTCGGAACGATCGTCGGTGCAATCTTCATCGGCATGCTCCTGAACGGACTGACGATGATGAACATGCCCTATTTCGTTCAGGACTTCGTCAAAGGTGCGGTACTCGTGGCTGCGCTGGCGTTCACGTTTGGTCTGTCGAAATCGAAATAGCCCTCCGGTGAAGGGCCCCTGTATGGACACGTACGGTGGAGGCGGCGGAGTGTGTGGCGGTGCGCCGACCGTTCCCCACCGCCGTCTTCAGGTGTTGCCTATTCTCCCTGCCCGCGACTGAAGCCGTCCTCGTCCCCGTGACGGTAGAGGTGCTCCGTTTTGATGATCTCGAATCCCGCTTCGGTCAGAGCGTGCCAGAGTTCGAGAAGATGACGCTGCTCCGGATTGTCCCCGGACGCCACGAAACGGCATCGCCAGTGGTCGGTGCAGAACGTTTCCGCCAGACCGTTCGGGTACACCTTGGTGCCCCGATTGGTGATCATCGAGAGTCGGAACCTGGGCGGGCATGCGGCCTCCAGGGCCACGCCCAGAATTGCCGCATCCCGACCGGATTCGTCCCAGTCGAGAAAGACATCTACGCCGACCAGGTGTTTGCGCGCCGGCGCGGTGTGAGTCTCGTTGCCGCCGCTCGGCCGACTGCCTGCGCGGTCGTCGGCCCGGACCGCATTGACCGGGAATCGCGCCGGTTGCAGTCGTTCCGGCTCCTCACCCAGGTGATAAATGACCCGATCGGCGAATTTCTGCGTTCCAACCACTTCGGTTGTCGTTGAGTCGTTGGCAATGTCCGGCGTGTGGTATCCACGCTCGAGCGTCGCGAGCCAGGCGTTCTGGATCAACTGGGCTTCGGGCGCCGCACCAAGGTGCGCCAGCATCATCACCGCGGCGTTTAGAAGACCCGACGGGTTGGCGCGGTCCCGGCCGGCGATATCCGGAGCAGATCCGTGGACGGCTTCAAACATTGCCACCGTGGGGCCCACGTTGGCGCTGCCGGCCAGTCCCACGGAGCCGGCGATCTGGGCCGCCACGTCGGAGATGATGTCGCCGTAGAGATTGGGCGTGACGATCACGTCGAACCGGTTGGGCTGATCGGCCAGCATCGCCGTCCCGATATCGATCAGCCAGTGGTCGGTCTCGATATCAGGATACTCCGGGGCGATCTCCTGGAAGATCCGGTAAAAAAGCCCGTCGGTAATCTTCATGATGTTCTGCTTGGTGAAACACGATACCTTGTCTCGGCCGTGGGCGCGGGCGTACTCGAAGGCAAAGCGTACGATCCGTTCGGTGCCG
This sequence comes from Spirochaetales bacterium, assembly GCA_028282545.1. Taxonomy (GTDB): domain Bacteria; phylum Spirochaetota; class Spirochaetia; order DSM-27196; family Alkalispirochaetaceae; genus JANQHT01. Next base: position 3,673 of record JANQHT010000050.1, on the reverse strand, counting down.
GGGCGGGTGATAAGCTTGAGGCATTGCGCCACTTCGTCGGTCTGTCGATGTTCGATCCCACCGTAGGTGTCTTCCTCGTTCTCGCGAACCACTACCACGTCCATCCCCGGGTGTTTGGTGGTCACGTAAGGATCGTAGGAGCGAACCGGTCGCACGTTCGCGTAGAGTGAGAGCGACTTACGCGCCGTTACGTTGAGGCTTTTGTAGCCGTGGCCGAGGGGAGTCGTGATCGGCGCCTTGAGAAATGTACCGGCCGAGCGAAGCGTCTCCCACGCCTCCGGTTCGATTCCCGACGTTACGCCGCGACGATAGACCGACTCACCGATCTCAATCTCCTCAAGCGAAAGGGGCGCGTTGACCGCCTTCAGGATTCGCAGGACCGCGTCCATGATCTCCGGTCCGATGCCGTCTCCGCGGGCGACAACCACTTTATACTTTGAAGCTACGGCCGCGTTCCCTCGCACACCGTTTGCCAATCCTGTCGAATTCATAGGATCTCCTTTATACGAATAATAATACAAGAAATAATATTCGTCAATTGATTTTCATAATATTGATTTCGTAACAATCACACCGTATAATCGGGGCGAGGAGTGTCATGAGCTCAGCAAGCAGTACCTGGACGTATCTCACCAACCACTCGCACGTGTTGATCTGCCTGAGCGAAGAGCCTACGTCCCGTCTCCGTGACGTGGCCGAGCGCGTAGGAATCACCGAACGGGCGGTCCAGATGATCGTGGGAGACTTGGAAGCGGCCGGTGTCCTCTCTCACGAGCGCGTTGGCCGGCGAAACGTCTACTCCATCCACCCGGAGCACCACTTGCGCCACCCCGTGGAAGGGCACCGGAAAGTTTCGGATCTGCTGGCGATGGTGGATGAGACCATTCTTTCGGGTTCCTCCGCGTGATCGCCGCCAGGGGGGCCTACTGGCGCGACGTGACGTTGCGCTTTCAGACGTACAATGCGCTCTTTCTGGAGCTGCCCTTTGAGCACGTCCGCGACACAGGCATCGTGTTTCCCCTGTTCGCCCGGTTCTGCCGGGAACAACTCGCCCAGGGGGAGCGACCCGACCGCATTGTCGATCGCTTCTTTGACGGCCAGGATTTGGACGACACCGCCCTGCACGACCGCTTGTACTCGTTTCTGCAGCTTGCAGAGCGCCAGGTGGTACTGTTCGACGCGATCGAGGACGGTGCCTACGAGACGATTCACGACGTAGGCGGGCCGCAATCATTGGAGGCGACCTTGGAGCGTGTCGCCGACGCAGGAAAAACCGACCAACTCCGGGCGCTGGCGGACCGTCTCCGCATCCGCATCGTTCTCACGGCACATCCGACGCAGTTCTACCCCGATTCGGTCCTGGCAATCGTGTCCGACCTGAGCGACGCGGTCCGGGCCGGCTCGATGGAGGACGTCTACGCCCTGTTGCTTCAGATGGGTAAAACCCGTTTTCGCAACAGCCGGAAGCCGACACCGATGGACGAGGCGCGTAGCCTGGTCTGGTACCTGGAGAACGTTTTTTACGACGCGATCCCGACCATCCAGGCGCAAATCGACGGCGCGGTCAATGTCCCTCCGGATGGCCACGCAGTTCCAACACCGGCACCGGATCATGCAAACATTGAACTCGGTTTTTGGCCGGGCGGTGACCGCGACGGCAATCCCTACGTGAAACCGGAAACCACGTTCGAAGTGGCCCACATGCTGCGTGAGTCAATTCTTCGCAGCTACCAGGCCGATCTCAAGCGCCTGACCCGGCGCCTGACCTTCCCGGGCGTCATGGAGGCTCTTGCGGAAGCGCGCCGGCGCCTGGACATCACGCTCCAGCCGATTGTCGAAGGTCGCCACGCCCTTCCAGGCGACGCGCTCGCCTGTGAAGACCGGTCCGATGAAGGCTACGAAACGTGGGAAGACTTTGCCCGGGTACTGCAGGAGATCGCCGATGCGATTGAGCGCGATCACCGAGGACTCTTTCTTACCCAGTTCAACGACCTTCGCAGGAAAGTGGTCGCCTTTGGTTTCCACTTCGCGACGATCGATCTACGGCAGGACAGTCGGGTTCATACGGCGGTTGCCGACAAACTCCTGGCCAAGGCCGCAAGAGACGACAGGTACGGCGGCCTTTCCGAAAATCAGCGTATCGCGCTGTTGTCCAAGCTGGTAACACAACCCGAAGCGATCCGGGAGCCGGCTGGCGGCGATTTCGATGAAGAACGCGACGATCCCATGGGCGTCATCGGCTCGCTGCGGGTCGCCCGGAACGTGCAGCGTCTCAACGGTGAGCGCGGAATGCACCGTTACATCATCAGCAACACCCGCTCCGCGTCAAACGTTCTGGAGGTCCTGGCATTTGCAGCCGCAGCGGGTTGGGACCCGTTGGATTGCGCTCTCGATATCGTGCCGCTCTTCGAAACGATCGATGACCTGCGAAACGCCGACGATATCATGCGTACACTCTACGGTTCGCCCCTGTACCGGTCCCACCTCGAGCGTCGCGGAAACGCCCAGACGATCATGCTGGGCTTCTCCGACGGCACCAAGGACGGTGGGTACATCGCCGCCAACTGGAACATCTACCGCACCAAGGCGCGATTGACGGCGCTGGCCCGCGAGCACGGCATCGAGGTGACCTTCTTCGACGGCCGCGGCGGTCCGCCCGGGCGCGGCGGGGGCAACACCCACCGTTTCTACCGTTCTCTCGGTCCGGACGTCGCCGGCGACCGGCTCCACATCACCGTCCAGGGCCAGACCATCAGTTCCAAGTACGGCACCGTGGCGGCAGCGACGCACAATATCGGCCAGATCGCGTCGGCGGGCATTCTCAACGAGCTCTTCCCCGATGACACGCGGCGACTCAATGCCGGCGAGATAGAGATGATCGATCGGTTGGCGTCCGATTCATTAAAGGCGTATCGGTCACTGCGCGACAACGACGCCTTTATCCCGTTTCTCGAACGCGTCTCTCCGCTCCACTACTACGGGCGGACCAACATCGGCAGTCGCCCAACTCGTCGCGATAACGGCAGCTTCTCGCTCGGTTCGCTGCGGGCGATCCCCTTTGTGGGGGCCTGGAGCCAACTCAAGATGAACGTCCCCGGCTACTACGGCGTCGGTACCGCCCTCGCCCGCGCCGTGGAACGGGGTGAGGAGGATGCGCTGCGCGACCTCTACCGGGAGTCGCTCTTCTTCCGCACCCTACTCGACAACTCGATGCAGAGCCTGTCGAAGACGGCCTTTGAACTAACGAGCTATCTCCGCGCTGATCCGACCTTTGGCGGTTTCTGGCGTACCATCGACTCGGAGGCGCAACTGAGCCGCGATATGCTCCTGCTCATGTCCGGCCAGCACCACCTCCTGGAGAACGAGCCCAACACCCGCCAGTCGATCCGGCTCCGGGAGGAGTTGATCGTTCCCGTCGCCGTGATCCAACAGTACGCGTTGCTGCGGCTGCGCTGGAACGGCGCCCTGGATGATCCCGCGGTCCGCACCCTGGAGCATCTGGTGGTGAAGTCCATGGCGGCATCGGTCAACGCAAGCCGGAACGCGGTGTAGGAGCGCACCTAGCAATTCTCAGTATGGACGGAGGGCGACGAGCCCTCCGACGAAATTGTCTATAGCCAACCAACAAGCAGTTCGCATTTTGGAGATCACATTGCCGAATGGAGGTGAATAA
>JANQHT010000142.1 GCA_028282545.1 Spirochaetales bacterium | reverse complement strand
GACGATACCAACCTCGCCTACCATCTCATCGAAGACGTGCGAGTTCCGGCCGGCAGCCTCGCCGGCTCTACGGATCTCGTTGATGATCTGCCCAACGGCGTCGGAGATGCTCGCGGACTGCTCCGCGGAAGTATCGGCAAGCTTTCGGATCTCCTCCGCCACGACAGCGAAACCGTGCCCGGCGTCACCGGCGTGCGCCGCCTCGATGGCGGCATTGAGCGAGAGAAGGTTTGTCTGTTCAGCAATACCCTTGATGACGTCGGTCATCTCGGCAACTCGATCCGAGAGCGCCATCACCTCCTGCATGTGCTCCTGCACCGAGCGGGCCCGCTCGTGACCGCCGGCGGCGTTGTCGGCCAGCTGCCGCGCGAGGCCGCGCCGGTCCTCCACCTTCCCGGCGAGCGCCGTTATCGAGGCGAGCATCTCCTCTACGGCTGCGGAACTCTCCTCGGTGGCGCTGTTCTGTTGGTGCACAAACGTCTCGAACGCACCCAGACGCCCGGTGATGCCCCGGCCCGACTCGAGCGCCGATGTTGAGTTGGATTGCAGCGTCTCCATGGTGCTGTCAATCGTCCTGGCGGCGGTAAGGAGCGCATCCGCTGTGGCTGTCTGTTTGTCGCCCTCGTCGTTGAGTCGCGCGGTCGCGGCGGCGATCTTCTCCGCCGCGGTGCGGGACGACTCGACGATGTCCCGGAGCTGCTCGATGAAGGTGTTGAAGGCGACCACGAGTTCGCCGATTTCGTCGTTGCTCGTGTGATCGAGCGTCATAGAGAGGTCACCGTCGCCTTCGGCAATGTGCTTGAGGCGGTCCACTACCGACCTGATTGGTCGCGTAACGATCCGGCGAAAGAGCACGGCGTTGACGATCATGAGTGCCACGAGGACCACCACCAGTTCGATCCCGGCGGTGGTCGCTTCCCGCTGTAGCGCAACGACTGCGCTTTGGGTCGAAAAGAAGACGCGTACCGACTTGCCTGCAACGAGTTCGGCGTTTACGACGATCATCGAGTCGTCAACCTGCGTTTCGTCGACACCCTGCATGATCCACGGGATCGCGCCGTCGTTGACGATCACTCCCACCACGTCGGGGTTCAACAGCTCCGCGGAAGCAACGGCGTTTGCTGTGTCGCGACTCCCCGACCGAACCGGTGCGGCCAGGGCGAGCTGGAGTCGCGAAATCACGCGATCGGTCGACTCTTCGAGCCGCTTGTGCTCTTCGTTCCAGGCGATGTAGGCGGACGCTGTACCCAAGAGGACCATTACGAGCGCCACCGCGATCGTCTGTCCGAGGAGCATTTTCCGAGAAAGGGTGCGCATCGGTCGCGTCCGCGGCGGAACTACAGCTGGATTCGCGAACCGAGGCTCGCACCAAAGGCGCCGGAGTTGATGTTGTACATAAGTCCGATATCGAAGCGGAGCAGCGCCAAGTTGATCGACGTTCCACCGAACACGCGGAAGGCGATCGGAGATTCGTCGCTTGAGACGGTCAGACCCGTGGGCGCGACGTCGACGCCGGCGCTCGACACCAGGTCGGCCGCGCTCACCCCGGCGGTTTGAACATCCACCGTGCCCTCAAACCCGGCATCGAGAGTGGCGGAAGCGACGGACATTCCCAGCCCGATCGTCGGCTCGATGACGAGAAGGCCTTTACTGACCTGCGCTTTGAAATCGAAGACGTTGGCGCTCCAGTCCATAAAGAAGGACGGATCCGCCAACACCACTTCTGCGTTTCCGTCACTGGTCCCGTCATTGTTGAGGTCGTACGGAACCGAACCTACGGGGATATCGTCGAGTCCGGCGCCGGAAGAAACGGTACCGCTCAACCGGTTGTAGCCAACACCCACCGACAGCTTCGGCATGAGCCCGATGCCGCCTTCGAGGAGTGCGTAGCGAAAGTCGACGCCGATAAGATTCCACTCGACGCTCGTGTCACCAATCTCGACCTCCGGGACCGTTCCGAACTTCACGCCCAGATCAAAGGGGATAAAAAAGCCGCCCACACGCGCATCAAAGGCGTACGCGGGAAGCGGAATACCGGCAAGATCTCCGGGGACCTCGGTATCCACCGCTTCGAGCAGATCCTCAAAGGCGGCGACGGGGATGGTCGTGACGCCCATGGTGAGACCCACGCCGAAGTGAGGCGGAACGTCCAGCAACTGGCCGATATAGGCGTCGCTCCAGTTGAGGCCGATCATCGAGTTCATGGGAAGAGATTTGGCGAACTCGCCGCCGAAATCCTCGACCGCGCTCTTGTACTCGCCCAGATCGACCCCAGTTTGCGCGGGGACCGTAACGGCGACGGCAATGAGAAGAACCAGGACTGTCAGTGTCGTTCGTTTCATTTCATCCTCCGCGGTAAGTGTACTGCACACGCCGTGGATGTTCCACGTTGACACCGCTCGGCACCGGTTCGTACACTGCGATCGAAGATTGGCCCGCCCCGGTAGCTCAGGGGATAGAGCAACTGCCTCCTAAGCAGTAGGTCGCCCGTTCGAATCGGGCCCGGGGTAATTATCCCTCTATATGTGCGGCATTTGGCGAATGACCGATCCCTGCGGCGTTCGGCCGATCTTGATTGCAATCTATTTGCAATCTATTTTTCCTCCTGATACGATCTCTACATGGGCCGTCACGCAGAGCCGTTTTCCCTCGTTCGGCGTCCAGGGTCACCCTTCTGGTACTACAAACTGGGTGAGTGGAAGAGCTACAAGAGCACCGGAAAGAAGCTCAAGATCGAAGCAACAAAGGTCGCCATGGAGGCGCTCAAAGAACCGCAACCACAGGGGGCGGTCTTTCGTCGGTACGCCAAACCGTTCTTCCAGTGGAAGACGTGTCCCCACGTCCGGCGCCTCCTGAACGAGGGCAAGAGTATCTCCCGCTACCACGTGAAGAACATGCGCGGCGTGCTCGAGAATCACGTTTTTATGGACAAGATCGCTCGAGTTCGCATCTCGGAGATCAAGCGGGCGGACATTCTCGATTTTCGGGAACGGATGGTAGAGAAGATGGGCTACACGCGTACCGTGCAGCAGGCGGTGAGCGTGCTCAAGACGATTCTGAAGGAGGCGTACTTCCGGGAGGATATCATCCGGGACCCGACGGCGGGCGTGGGGGTGACCAAGTACCAACCGGCTGAGATCGGCACCTTCAGCGCGGAGGAGCTACGCGCTCTCTTTCCGGCAAGCTCGCCCGGACCGTGGAAGGACCTCACCGGGTATGGGGTGTTCCTGACTGCCGCTACCACGGGCATGCGCCGGGGAGAGATCCTAGCACTAACCTGGGGGTGCGTCCACTTTGACGGGGGCTACCTTGAAATCCGGCAGGCGTGGAAAGATCGGCACGAGCTGGGGCCGCCCAAGTGGAACAAAACGCGCACCGTGCCGCTTCCGGCACTACTGGCAGAAACGCTCGAACAGATCAGAAACCGGGGACGCCACACCGCACCGGATGACCTCGTCTTCTGCTATCCGAACGGCAGCCGCCTGGGCGGCACTTGGTGGGCAAAGCGATTTGCCGCGGCGTTGGAGACGGTGGGTATAGATCGCAAGACTCGCAACCTGCGGCCCCATTCCTTCCGGCACACCCTCAATTCACTACTCCGCAACCGAGGCTACGACGCGGCCAGGATACGCGCCGCCCTGGGCTGGGCGGATGAGGCGGTGCAGGACAGCTACACCCACTGGAGTACGGAGAGCCTCACCGGTCACCGGGAGGTTGTGGACAGTCTGTTTCAATAGAGCCCCTAGCGGCTCGGTTGTCAACGGTGACGGTGCCGCCGGGCCCAACGCGCCAAACTCTGATGTCAGCCCCATGCTACGCGTAGACCTGACCGGGCGAACGTCGTAAGTCACAGAACGGATACAGGTTCGTACACAGTTTTCTTTCGACCAGACATCCGTGTCTGGTCCACGATGGATTGCCGGTCCGAAGCACGGATGCTGAGGACCGAAAGGAATGCCTACGTCCGTTGAAATCCTTCAGCGGTCACATTCAGATAGATCGGCGGAAACGCTGTTTTGTGTGGACGCGCTACGTCGGTCACACTACGCTACGAATGCACCTGCT
>JANQHT010000076.1 GCA_028282545.1 Spirochaetales bacterium | reverse complement strand
GTCCTGCGCCGCCACGAGGGACTGGAAGCTTGTGCCGACTCCCACGATATCGGTCAAGGCCCCCGATTTGAGTCGTTCCGCGATACGACGGATCGAGTGAATTGCGGTGGAACCGGTCCCCAGACCGATCTTCATCCCCGATTGGACGAGGGTGTCCACAACGTGATACCCGACTCGTTGCTTGATCTCCGTCGCAGCGGACGTATCCTTGGCCATCTCTCACGTCTCCTTCACACGGTAGGGTTCCACAATCGAAAGAAAGCGTTCGGCTCCCATGGTCTTGAGAAACCCCGCCAGCCGCGGGCCGCGATCCTGTTCAACCAGGACGTGGTACAGCTTCACAAAGAACTCCTTCGGTTCCATTCCATGTGCCCTGGCGATATTGTAGATTGCGTTCTGCAGTTCCCTCTCCCCGATCGCCACGAGATCCGTCGCCACGAGATCGGCCAGCGCAATGAGCGCCGCCCGTTCCCGATCGTCCAGGGCCGCATCCGCGCGGGAACCGTCGGCCAGGTGGAAGCGAAAATCCTCCGGTGAGTACGTTTGTAACCACCGCCAGGCACACTCGGCGCGGCACCGGGCACGCCGTCGCAGTTCCTCGTCCAGCAAATCGTACCCGGGCATCTGCGACAGCGCCCTTTCGACGTCTCCCATGTGGATCTGGAGTACGTTGGTGAGGTGCCGGAACGGAATCTGGGCGGGGAGCGTCGCGGCAACGCCGTGAACCTGGCTCAGTTCGTAGATCCGACGCTCCTTCTCCGCGCGTTTATCGCTTACCCGTTCCTGCCCATAGTAGATGCGTTCGCACCGGTCGTAGTCTTCGTGGATTTTGATGACGTCCAGGTCAAAACTGATGGCAAACTCGCTGTTGGGACGAGTCCCCGCGAAGAGGTACCGTACGATCTCCGGCTGGTAGATCTCGAGGACATCGCCGAGACCGATCAGCTCCCCGGTCGAACTGGACATCTTCCCGCCACGCCCCTTGACACTGATAAAATCGTACTGGAATGTGACGGGCGCCTCGCCGCCGTACACGTCCGCTACGACGTGCCGGGCGGTGTCGAAACTCCCCCCCTCGGAGTGGTGGTCCTTTCCGGCCGGCTCAAAATCGACCCCTTCCACGTTCCAGCGCATGGGCCAGTCCACGCGCCAGGGGAGTTTTGCGTGGGGCGTTGAACGCAGATCGATCGTGTCCTCCTGGTCCGTCTCATCGCAGTGGTAGGTCAACATCCACTCCCCGTCCCAACCCACTACCCGGGTGGTGTCGCGGTTCGTAAAACGGCTGAAGACACTGACCGGCCACCAGTCGTCCGCGAGGGGCACCGTCCGAAAGCGGTTGAAAATCTCCCGGATCGTCTCCCGCATTTCCAGGGCGCGGCGGATACCTTCCGCGTAGGATGAAGTTCGATAGCGGTCCGCTTGATAGATGAACTCCGGATCGATACCTACCTGGTGCAGCAGTGCTTCCAGTTGTCGCTCGTTGGCGCGAGCATAACTCTCCTCGCGACCGTCCGGGTCCGGTACCAGCGTAATGGGCCATCGAAGGTACTTCTCGAAGGCGGCGCCGTCCTCGATCGTGGCGGGCACCTTTCGGAACACGTCGTAGTCATCCCAGGAATAGATAAACCGCACACCCTCGCCCCGGTCTCGAAGCGCCCGCGCCACCAGGTCCACCGAGATGATTTCACGAAAGTTTCCCACGTGAACCGTTCCGGAGGGTGTAATACCGGAAGCGCAGACGTAGGCGCCTTTGGGTCCCTTTTCGCGAATGACCTTGTCCGCGTGTATGTCGGCCCAATGGGTGGAATTGCTCATCGGTGGAGCAATATAGCAGGTTCCCCCCTCAAATGCCACCGAACCATGCCGATAGTAAAGAGGTATGACTGCCCGCAGTTTGGCTTCAGTGGCCGGGGCGCTCCTGCTGCTCACCGTGCCTCAACCCGCCCCGGCCCAGTTTCTCCTGCCTATACCGGATACGCACACCGACGCCCGGAACTCCGTCGATATAGCTGAACCGGATGTGGCGTCCACCCTGGTCCCGGCTGATACCCCGTCCTTGGTCGACATCCCGGACCCGGTTGACACTCCGCCCCCACTCGACGCTGCGGACCCGGTTGCCGTCCCGGCCCCGCCGCCCGAGGATAGTGATCCCGCGGCAGCCGCTCCCGTCGACGCGCCCGCACCGATGGCGCATTACAACGACAGCACCGAGCCGGTTGCAACCGCCGTCGCGACCACCGACCTCGCTGCAACCCATGAGCTTACGGGGCTGGCGTCGTGGTATGGCGGCAAATTCAACGGGCGCCTCACCGCCAACGGCGAGGTATTCGACACAAACCAGCTCACGGCGGCTCACAAGACCCTTCCCTTCGGCACGATTGTCCGGGTAACGAACGATACCAACGAGAAATTTGTCATCGTAAGGATCAACGACCGGGGCCCCTTCGTGGAGGGGCGCGTCATAGATCTTTCACGGGCAGCCGCGGACATAATCGGTGCGGCCAGCGCAGGGGTAGCGCCGGTCACCCTGGACATCATCCACCTCCAGGAGGAGAGCAACCTTCGAACCATCCAGGTTGCCTCATTTTCGATGCGGGAGAACGCCGATGACCTGGTTGTCGAACTCGGATCCTACGGCATTCCGGCGGTAATCGAAACGGTAGCGGACCGCGGGCTTCACCGCGTCGTGATACAGGGCGTCAATGAATCAGAGATATCGGACGTTCGCTCTCGCCTTGCAGCGGTAGGTTTCTCGAACGTTCTCGTCCGTCGCAAATAGCCCTGGAAATCCACGCTCCCATTGTCTACCATGGAGACATACACACGGGGGTTCCATGTCTGAAGGTAGCGTGAACGCGGAATCAGTGCGTCCCTTTCACATCGTGGGTATTGGCGCCTCCGCGGGTGGCCTCGAGCCGATCGAAGCGTTTTTTGCCAACACTCCCTCCAGTACACGGCTCGCGTTCATCGTCGTCCAGCACCTTTCGCCGGATCACAAGAGTCTCATGGCGGAGATCCTGTCCAAAAAAACGACACTCCCGGTTCACCGCGTGGAAGACGGCATGGAGATCGAATCGGGCAACGTCTATCTGATACCGCCGGATCGCAACCTTACCGTTGCGGGCTGGAAACTTGTGCTCACGCGCAGAGAGGATCGAGGAAGCATCAATCTGCCGATCGACGTCCTGCTCAAGTCACTCGCCGAAGACCACGGAGAGAAGACGGTTGCCGTTGTCCTCTCGGGATCCGGGAGCGATGGAATGCGCGGCGTACGGGCGGTCAAACAGAACGGCGGCCTTATCATGGTCCAGGCCCCGGACACGGCCAAGTTTGCCAGCATGCCCCGCGCCGCGATTTCAACCGGTCTCGTGGATTACATCCTCGATCCCGCGGACATGCCGGGTCAACTCGAAGCGTTCGCGGAGCATCCATGTATCGTACGGGAGGTGCAACGCGGTATCGATGACCACGCCGGGAACGGCACGACGCGCCTTTTTGCACTGCTTCGGGATCGAGTCAACATCGACTTCGCCCAGTACAAACCGAGCACGGTCAATCGCCGGATCGAACGCCGGATGACGATCAACCAGATCGACGATATCGACGACTACGTTCAACAGATCTATCGGAACCCCGGCGAGACCGCGATCCTCGCTCGGGAGCTGCTTATCGGTGTTACCTCTTTTTTTCGTGACCCCGAGGTGTTCGAGAAACTCGAAACGGAGACGCTCCCTGGACTCATCCGTGACAAACAGAGGGGCGAACTTCGCGTCTGGGTACCGGGCTGTTCCACGGGAGAAGAGGCGTATTCAATCGCAATACTGCTTCACGCCCTGGCGTCTCGAGACGCAAATGCGCCGGCGATCAAGGTTTTTGCTACGGACGTTGACGACGATGCCGTTCGCTACGCGGCAAACGGTTCGTACCCGGACAGCGCCGCCGCGGACATACCACCCAAGTACCGGGACACCTGCTTCAAGCGCGGCGCGAGCCAGATCCACGTGGCGCGCCACATCCGGGAACTCGTCGTTTTCGCACAACACGACGTAACTAAATCACCGCCCTTCACCAAGATCGATTTCCTCAGTTGCCGGAACCTGCTCATCTACCTGCGACCTGCAGTCCAGGCCACGGTGCTCGACGCGTTTGCCTTCTCCCTGGGCGAAAACGGAATCCTCGTGCTCGGGACGAGCGAAACGGCCGGCGAAGCGGCCACGCGGTTCGCCGTGGTGAACCAGAAGTGCCGGATCTATCGCGCCACCGGACGCCAACGGGGACGCGCTCCGGGCGTGTTCCGGGGCCCCACCGACACCCGTACCCGGGAGCTGCACGATCGCTTTGAACGGGAAGGTCGGGGAGCTGCCCGGGAACAGCTATCGATGCTGGACCGCCTGATAACGACTCTTGGTGCTCTCCATCTTTCACCGGGTATCGTCGTCGACGCCGGCCTGGAGGTCAAACTCGTGATCGGGGATTGCTCTCCGTACGTACGGTTTTCGACGGGAACTCCGACCTACCGAGCCGACAAGCTTGTGGTACGGGAACTCGCCACCCCGCTATCAACGGGTGTCCAGAAAGCGATGCGCGACGGAAACGACGTTTCCTATTCCGGAGTCCGCGTGACTCGCGGTAACGAAGAGCGAACCGTTGATCTGGAATTTGCGCCGTTGACGGGACGAACAACCGACGATTCACTGGTGGTGATCTTCTTCAAGAAACGGCAGGCAGAGATCACAGTCACGGCGACACAACCCGACTACAACGCGTCGGAAGAGGCGCGCAGCCGCATCGACGACCTCGAGCGGGAGCTTCAGTTCTCACGGGAGAACCTGCAGGCGACGGTTGAAGAGCTCGAGACGTCCAATGAAGAGCTGCAGGCTACCAACGAGGAACTCCTGGCGAGCAACGAGGAGCTGCAATCGACCAACGAGGAACTGCAGTCAACCAACGAAGAACTCTTTACCGTAAACGCCGAATACCACCACAAAATTGTAGAACTGACCGAGGCGACCAACGATGTGCAAAATCTACTCGGTGCCGCGGGAATCGCCACGCTGGTCCTCGACGAAAACCTGGAGATACGGCACTTTTCTCCGCCCATCCGGGCGATCTTCGATCTGAGGGAAGACGACATAGGGCGGCTAATCGCGAGCTTCGCCCACCAGTTGCTGGATTTTGACCCGCTCGGGGCTTTTCGCGCCGCCGTTCTGGAGCCCCGCATGCACGAGCACGAGGTTCAAAACAGGGAAGGACGATGGTTCGCCTGCCGCATCGTACCCTACACGGTGAGCCGCGCCGTCTACGCCGGAGTTGTGGCGACGTTTGTCGACATCACCTCGCTAAAGCGTGTGGAATCTTCGCTCCGGCAGAACGTTCTGCTCCTGACGCATTCTGAGCAGACGATGAGATCCGGAGGATGGGAATACGACGTGCCCACCGGAAGCATCTTCTGGACGCCCGGAACGTACGAGGTCCACGGTTTTTCACCGGATGCTTTTGATCCCGGGGATGCAAAGCACATCGAGGAGAGCCTCGCGTGTTACGATCCCGTCGATAGGGAACGCGTGCGGGAGGCCTTTGAATGCTGTATATCGGAAGGAACGTCCTACGACTTGACGGTACGCTTCACGCCGTACGGAAGTACGGAGCGACCCATCCGTACCATCGGACGCGCCGTTCGCGAGGACGGGGAGATTCGTCGCGTGATCGGAACGATCATGGAACTCGATACGCAAACCGGGGAAAACTGACGTGGACAGAGATCTCCGGAAACAAGCGGAAGCGCAGCTCGACAACGTATCCCGTTCACGGACGGAACACGAACTGGCAGTCCATCAGGTAGAACTGGAACTGCAGAATGAGGAACTGCGTCGAGCGCAGGACGAACTCGAACGTTCCCGGCAGGAGTACATGCGCCTCTACGACTCGGCGCCTAACGGCTACGTGACCCTGGACCAGAGAGGCGCCATCGTACGCTGCAACTCGACGTTCGCCGACCTGCTCAACAAACCGGCTGAACTCGTACAGAACACCGAGTTTGCCTCGCATTTCACCGAAGAGAGCGCCGCTGTGTTTCGCGGCCGCCTGCGGTCCCTGCTGCGTGCGCGATCACCAAAGGTGGTCTACCTGGACGTGATCCACACCACGGCTTCGCACCGTCACGTGCAGGTGGACACCAGAAAGGGGCCGGAGGGCGAGCTTGAACTCAGCGTAACCGACATCACAGAGCTCGAGGATGCCAGACGAAACGTAGAACTGCTGCTGCATGAGAAAGAGGTGCTGCTGACCGAGGTCCATCATCGAATCAAGAACAACATGACCACCGTCATGAGCCTCCTCGGCTTGCAGGCTCGCTCTATCGGGGACAAAACGGCGCGAGCGGCGCTTGACGCGGCCCACAGCCGCATCGGGTCGATGATGGTTCTCTACGAAAAGCTCTATCGCTCGTCGAATTACAACGCGGTCAACTTAGGCGAGTACATAGAGGACCTGGTACAACTCGTCAACCACAGCTACCAGGACGCTGCCACCGTTTCCATTTCGCTCAACGTTGACGATGTCAACGTAGATGAGAAAACGGCCCTCCCGGTAGGTGTCGTTATCAACGAACTGATAACCAACAGCTTCAAGCACGCCTTTCCCGGAAAAGCCGAAGGAACCATTCGGGTCACGGTAAAACGGCGCGGCCCGGGAATGCTGCACGCCATCGTCTGTGACAGCGGACCCGGTTTCGATCCGGAACGTGTCGAACGCGGGTTTGGACTCAGCCTGATCGACGAACTGGTCTCCCAAATGGGTGGTACGGCCGAGTTTTCCGGCCCGGGGACGTGCGTCGGATTCGACGTGAAGGTGTAAACGATCGGGTCGGGCACAAGACCGCCGCGGGTATTGACCACGCCTCGGGCGGCACGGCACTATGGGCGCTGCACAATGAGGGCCTATAGCTCAGTTGGTTAGAGCAGCGGACTCATAATCCGCGTGTCCCAGGTTCAAGTCCTGGTGGGCCCAGTTTTACTCTTCTATACGACCATCAGGTCAATCCCCGCTTCCCGGATCTCCTCCGCCACGCTTCCCGGAACACCGTCATCGGTAAGGACAATCTGGAAGTCCTGTAGGTCGGCAAAGTACTCCGACCGGACCCGGTCGAACTTGCTCGAATCCGCAAGCAGAATCCGTTGTTCCGAAGATTGGATTACCGCGCGCTTGGTGGCCCGTTCGTACGCGTTGCGACACGTGACGCCCAACCGACACGAAACGCCGGCGGCCGATAGAAACGCCTTTGTCGCTCGGTGGCGCTGGATGATTCCGATCCCTTCGGGACTCTCGAACATCAACAAGTTTCGATGCAGAACCCCTCCACCAAACACCGCCCGAACGTTTTCCGCATCGACGGTCTGGATAACGATGTTGAGCGCGTAGGAAATAACGGTGAAGGGAAACTCCCGTGGGAGCCGGCGAGCAAGGCACTCCGTGGTGGAGCCGCTGTCAATGATCAACGTGTCCTCCGGTTCTATCAACGACGCCGCCCGTTCACCGATACGTTCCTTGGCCGCTTGCCGTTCTTCTCGGGCGGTGTTGAGCGAGTACGGCGTGCCGGCCTGATCACGGTGGACGGTTGGACTCAGAATGACGCCGCCGTGAATCACACGTACCAGTTCACGGGCGGAAAGCAGATCCACGTCCCGGCGGACCGTCATGTGAGAAACGCCCAAATAGTCGGCGATGTTCTGGACCGGGAGCCCGTTTTCTCGCTTGAGTAGTTCGAGTATCTCGCGCCGGCGCTCTTCCGGTTTCAATAGGCGGAATCCGCTACTTCGCCGGAAATGATCTTGATACCGGAACTGGTACCGATTCTGGTGGCGCCGGAGGCGATCATCTCAAGGGCGTCCGCAAAAGAGCGAACGCCCCCGGCGGCCTTGACGCCCATCTTCGGCCCAACGGTCCGGCGCATCAGTTTCACGTCCTTCACCGTGGCGCCGTGATGGGAGAAACCCGTTGACGTCTTCACAAAGTCCGCCCCGGCATTCTTGGCGAGTTGGCAGGCGATGACTTTTTCCTCGTCCGAAAGCAGGGCCGCCTCGATGATCACCTTGAGAATCACGTTGCGCGGGCACGCGCGGCGAACCCAGCGGATATCCTCTTCAACTACTTTGAGTTTCCTGGACTTCAGGGCGCCGACGTTGATCACCATGTCGATCTCGCGCGCACCGTCTTCAACGGCGTGGCGCGTTTCAAAGTTCTTGGCGCGACCGGCCATTGCCCCGAGCGGAAAACCGACTACGGCGCACACCTTGACGTCACTCCCCTGGAGACGGCGAGCGCAGTGCGAAACCCAACTGGAGTTTACACAGACGCTGAAAAAGGCGTGCTCTTTTGCCTCGTCGCAGAGCGTGTTGATCTCTTCCTCACCCGCCTCAGGCTTGAGAAGCGTGTGATCGATGTACCCCGCGAGTTCCGCTCCTGTAAGGACCTCCGGAGTGGCGCCGGCGTCGCCTCCACGCCCCGCGTCGGAGGGCGCTTTGCCCCCGGCAGGGGACACACTCGTGGCGGCGCCGCCCGATGCAGAGCCGCCGGCCTCCTGCAAGCGTTTGAGAACCTCCCGCGTGATCTTGTTGACAAGTTCTTCTTGGTTCATTCCTGTGTTCCCCGTTCTACGGCCATCATCTTGTTGATTCGTTTCCAGTGGCGCCCTCCGGCGAAGCGAGTCCGCAGCCAGAGCAGCGCCATGGTGCACAGTTCGTCCGGCCCGTGCAAGGGTCCGCCGAGGGTCAGTACGTTGGCGTTGTTATGCTCCCGGGAATTCACGATCGTCGTCTCGTCGTAGCAGAGTGCCGCCCGGACGCCCCGTACCTTGTTGCACACCATGGCCGAGCCGATGCCGGCGCCGTCTATCATGATTCCCCTATCTGCGCTCCCCGATGCAACGGCACGAGCGACTTTGAGAGCAAAGTCGGGATAGTCAACGCTCGCGTCTGAGTAAGCACCCAGATCGTGGACTCGATAACCGTGCAGTTCCAAGAATGAGCGCAGCACCTCTTTGGCCGGGTATCCACCGTGATCCGAGCCGATCGCTACGCTCTGTACGTTATCCCGGCCGTTAATTTCACCGCTTGCTTCCATGTCGTACCTCCGGTAGTTCACTTAGGCCACCTCATCCACGATGGCTACGACCACAGTTCGCACCGGCGCGGTGGTGTCGTCGAGTATCAAGCGGGCGGCGTTCCCCTCGTCGCAGACGAGAACGAGGTCACCCTCCCCGGCCTGGACGGTGTCCACGGCGATCATTTCGCCAGCGCCTTTCACGGGAACCCCCGTCGAGGGCTCAACCGGCCGGCACGTCAGCAGCTTGTGATACAAAAGCGCATCGATCTTGGCCGTGGAGACGACCGAGCCGGTTACTCGACACAGGGTCACGACTCACCGTCCGTACGAGATACGGCGTCTATGATCGCTATCACCGCCGCGTCGGCGGGATTGAAGGCGTGTCGCAACGCCATTGCCGCTTCGCGACCGCCCTCGTAGAGGACAACGTCCCCCGGTCCGGCCTGGACGGCGTCACACGCAACCAGGGGCGTTCCCGTATCCGCCCCACTCGTATCGAGCGGTTGAACGAGCAGCAGCCGTTCACCTTCGAGTGTCTCCACTTTGTGGCTCGCCACAACCGATCCGATTACCCGTCCCCTCTTCACACCGCTCTCCTAAACGATCCGAAAGGATCCTATCAGCGAACATCGCCGTTCGCGGGAGAAGGTCCGTGCCCGGGTGAACCCCTCTCCGGTGGGGCTCGCAATGGTAAACGACGTATAGCCGGGACCGCCGGCGGCCATTCCGTTGAAATTGGAGCCGTTTTTCACGAACAGGGAGCAGTTCATCACCTTGGCCATGCGGGAGAGACGATCAACGTTGGTAGAGTGGATGCTTGCGGTGTGACGGAACCCGTGTTCGCACTCCACGGCGTAGTCGATCGCCTCGTCCGCGGCAGCGAAACGCGCCAGGGGAAGGACCGGCATGAGTTGCTCGGTCCAGATCAGCGGGTGCGATCGATCAACCTCGCAGAGCAAGAGCCGCGTCTCCGCCGGCACGGTGAGACCCAGCGCATTGTGGGCGATCCACGCGGCGTCTTTTCCGACAAACGCTTTATTCGCGCCGCCTTCGTGACCTTTGCGCCCCGGATCGGCGATGACTGCCTGGGTCAGGCGCTCAATCTGCTCGCCGTGCACCTCGTACGCACCGGCCGCAACCATCTCGCGTTTCAAGTCGTCCGCTATGCGATCGACGGCCAGCACCTCTTTTTCATCGATACAGATGATGTTGTTGTCCAGGCTCGCCCCGGCGACGATGTCACGGCCGGCCCGCTCGATATCGGCGGTTTCGTCCACGACCACCGGGGGATTGCCGGGCCCCGCGGCAATGACCTTTTTGGAGCGTTTCATGGCGGCCCGTACCACTCCGGGGCCGCCCGTGACGACCAGGAGCGCTACCATGGGGTGGTCCATCATCTCGCCGGCCGACTCGATCGTCGGTTCCGACACGGTGGTGAGCACGTTCTGTGGACCGCCCACACGTTGGATCGCGTCGTTGAGCAACATGACCGTCAGTGCACTCACTCCCTTCGCGGCCGGATGGGGGTGGAAGACGACGGCATTCCCCGCAGCGACCATGCTGATTCCGTTGTTGATGATCGATTCGGTGGGATTGGTGCTGGGAGTGATGGCACCGATCACGCCGTAGGACGCCCTCTCCGTCAAAACGAGACCGTCGTCGTCCGTCTCCGCCGCCGCGTCCACATCCTCGGTCCCGGGCGTCATCTCCGCGGCGAGGCGGTTCTTGATGATCTTGTCCGCAACGCGCCCCATCCCGGTTTCTTCGACCGCCAGGCGCGCCAGCCTGTCGGCGTTTTCCAGCATCGTTTCCCGCATCGCGGCGATCATCCGCCGCCGCGTAGCGAGGCTCGTCTCACAAAACGCCGCAAAGGCGTCGTGGGCAGCGTACACGGCGCCGTACACGTCTTCAAAGACGCCGGTCGCACCGGGCGTAACGGACGCGGAGGTACTGCCCATCTCGGCAACCACCTTCGCGACGATGTCGCGGACCGTATCTTCGCTGAGGTTCATCGCGCACTTCCTTTGTCGTCAAGAGCCGCCAGCATGTCCGGGTGCGGATTGGGTATTACGGTCGCCCGGACGAGGTGCCCCTCTGCGCGGAGTTTCTCGACGGCCGTATCGACCGCGGTCTCCACCGCGACAAGGTCGCCGAGGAAACGAATCGCAGCGCGTCCGCCCATTGCATCGTCAAAACGCAACCGGACCGCGTGCACTGCGGAAGTCTTTGCCGCGGCATCGGCGGCGCGGACGCCGGCGGTAACGGTAGACGCTTCCACGACCGCGATGGACGCCTCTCCATCTATCTCACCCGGAGGATCTTCCGCCGGATCAAATGCAGCCGCCACCAAGGGGTGCACGTACGGCAGGAAGAGCGAATCCAGCACGTCACCTCCGCCGGCCGTTCTGCCCCGATTCACCGCGGTCTCTACCGACGCGACGTCTCCCGATACGACAACCAGCAACTTGCCGGGATTGATCGTGAGGCAGGCGATGACTTCAACGGGAGCCGACTTCACGAGCGCATCCAGCGCCAAGTGCCCCGTCGCGGTATCGATGAATTCGAGTACGCCCAACACGTCACGGTGCACGGTACGCCTCCTTCCAGCCCGCAACGTCAACGAGGTCCACAATTCCTACCACTACGGCGTCAACCGCGGCGTTCCTCGTTTCCCCGGCGTTTCGTGCGGAGGAACCCTGCGAAACCAGGACAACCTGGCCACGTTCGGCACCGACGAGATCGAGCGCCAGGAGTAACGACTCCGCTTTGCCGCGAGAGAACGAGCCGTCCGGACCGGTTGGCGATACGAGCAGGTAGCGCCCGCGGTCCGCGCGGTCCGCGTTCGTTGACATCACGACGGTACCCCGTACGGCTCCCAGCATCATCAGCGGGCACTCTCAGGTGATTTGGCGTATGCCACGGCGCCGTCGAGTTCTACCTGGTCGACGATTGCCGTTATGGTGGCGTCCACGGGACGGCCCGTGGTCGCATCGGTCATCCTGGAGCTGGAACCCGAAACGCAGACGACCACCTCTCCGATACCGGCGCCAACGGCGTCGAGCGCGACGAGAAAGGAGCCGCTCCCTTTCTGCGTACGAACGTCTACTTTCTCCACCAAGAGGGAGGCCACGCCCTCCAGGCGCCGGTCCTTGTGCGTGGACACAACCGTCCCCACCACGCGTCCCAGGATCACCGGTTACTCCTTGCCGCCGCTTCCGGCCCGGCCGTCGATCCCGGAAAGCTTCTCTTCGACGATGTCCTTGCTCACCAGGACCTCCGCCTCATCACCGGCGATGTAGACTCGACCGAAACTGCCAAACCCCGAGACGTTCACGATGTTAATACGCGACGCCTTTTCCGCCTCGTTTGCGGCAAAATAGGCATACCCCGCCGGTTGGACTTCCAGGATGTACAACGTGTCACCCCGGAGGACCATGTTTCCATAGCGCATCTTGTTGATCAGTTGGGAATGGTAGTCCGACACGTTCTTGATGAGTTGGCTCGTCATGACGCGCGGCCTGATACGGTCACGCTCGGTAGCCCCGATGCTGTCCAGAATCGCTTGTCCCGCCTGTCTCGCATCTGCCTGGTCCGACGAGTGGACTTCCAGGAGACCAAAGAGGCGTTCAACGATCTGGATACCCGGTTGCACGTTGGTTGCTTTCAATGCAACATCCGTGAGCCGGTTGATCTCGATCCCTGGTGATATCTCCACGATCGCGCAGGCCTGGTCCGGCACCGGCAGGTACCCCTTGGACACAGTGGCTAGGTACGACGCCATTTGGAGCTGGAGTGAGTCCAGGTAGACGTACGTCCTGAGTTCTACGCCCGCCATTACTCGGCGCCGAGCGGGAGTACGGCGTCCACGTTCGCGTGCGGCCGCGGAATGATGTGTACGGAGATCACCTCGCCAACCTGCTCCGCCGCCCTGGAGCCCGCATCAAGCGCAGCGCGTACCGCCGCGACGTCGCCCCGAATGATCGCCGTGACAAAACCGCCGCCGGTCTTCTCGTACGCCTTGAGTTCGACCTTTGCGGCTTTCACCATGGCGTCCGCCGCTTCGACAACCGCCGCAAAACCTCGGCACTCGATCATGCCCAGTGCGCTTCCCTGTACTTCTGCCATGTCTGCTCCTTTGACGTTGCAGGCGAGTATGTGTTGGTATTTTACCACTCGCGCTTCGATTTGTTAAAATTATCACACAAAGAACACTTTCCGTCAATGGGAATCGGTCGCGGATGCCTCTTCGATCGCAGCCCTGACCTTGTCCGGAGTTATCGGCTTGACCAGGTACGCTAGGGCGTTTACATCCGACGCGCGGGCCACCATGTCGGCGTCGGAAAAACCGGACATGACGATGATCGGGATCTGCATTTCCGCGATGATCGCTGCAGCCGCTTCCAGCCCGTCCGCATCACCGGCCAGGTGGACGTCCATCAGGACGAAGTCGGGTTGGTGTCGGCGCGCCGTCTCGATCGCTGATTGGGCATCACCCACCGGTTCAAGTACGTCGTACCCGTATCGCGTGAGAGAAACCTGGAGGGCCTTTGCAACGATGTACTCGTCTTCGACGATCAGAAGCCGTACCATGCCCCCCTCCAGACAACAGGACACACACAAACGGGAACGTAAACAGGGTTTTGATTTCCGGACCTCCTCGGGCGAAGGGCCTATCCCCTCATACGCAGTGTAGTGATGCTTTGAAGGGAAAGCAAATCGAAGGCGCCCTCAACTGCTCCTTGTAACGCTGTCGGTCGGCGACCTACAATTTGGGGATTATGGTCTTGGTCGCATGGACGCTCTTCTATCTGGTGGCACCGGCGGCGATTCTGGTGCTGGCGAAACGTGTCCCTTTTGTTGCCCGTCTGGGAACTATTGTCGCCGCCTACGGCGTCGGACTCCTCGTGGGCAACCTTGGAGTCCTCCCCGAGGGGATCGAAGCGGTCCATGGCCTGCTGACGACGTTGACAGTTCCCCTCGCTCTACCGCTCCTGTTCTTCTCGATGGACGTACGCCAGTGGCGCGGCCTGGCTGCAAACGCCACAAAATCGCTGATCGCGGCGCTTATCGCGGTCACGATCGGTTCGACACTTACATTCCTGGCGTTTCGCGGCGCCGTCGGCCCGGAGGCGTGGAAGGCGGCGGGTATGCTCGTCGGTGTATACACCGGCGGAACGCCGAATCTCGCCGCGATCGGCAACGGGCTGGGAATAACCCCGGCGCTTTACGTGGCCGTCCACGGTTCGGACGTGGTGGCGTCGGCGGTGGTGCTCTTGTTCCTCGTCGGATTGGCACCGCACCTCTATCGCCGTATCCTCCCGCCCTTTTGTGACGCCGGTGGCCGGGAGATACAGGACGCCGCGTTTTCACCGTTTTTTCGCGGCTGGGGCGCTTCGGAGGTACGCGACATGGCAAAAGGAGGCGTCCTGGCCGCGGCGGTATTCGCGGTGGGCGGTTCATTCACGCTGTTCCTTCCGGAGGCTGTGGCCCTTCCGGCTGCGATCCTGACGATCACGACCCTGGGCGTGGTGTTGTCCTTTGTTCCTGCGGTTCGCAACCTGCGAAATACCTTTCAGATGGGGTACTACCTGATCCTGATCTTCTCGATCACGGTGAGTTCGATGGCAAACGTTCGCGACCTCGGGGTGAGCGCTCCGGCCGTGCTTGCCTACGTGGCGACCCTGCTCGTGGTGAGTTCACTTCTGCACCTGATACTCTCGGCGCTGCTCCGGGTTGACCGGGACACCCATATCATCACCGCCACGAGTTTTATCTTCTCGCCGCCCTTTGTTCCCGTAGTGGCGGCGGCCTTGAAGAACCGCCGGATCGTCCTGCCCGGCATCGTAATCGGTGTCGTCGGGTGGGTAATCGGCAACTATCTTGGATTTGCCCTAGCGTACCTGTTTCGGTCATTCTGAGGGGGTGCCGATGTCGGAGATATCGATCGTTCCGGTACACACCGACGCCCCGGAGGCGTCTGCGTTCATCGCCCTGCCCCACCGCATCTACCAGGGCGACGCGAACTGGGTGCCCTGGTTTCACCGCGGAATGCGACGGATCCTAACGCGCCGCCATCCCTACTTCGCCCATTCCCAGGGAGAGTTCTTCGTCGCCCGGCGGGACGGTGTCCGGGCCCGCATCCTGCTGCTCGAGCCGCGGCGGTACAACGAGTATCACGGGCGCCGGGACGCTCGGTTTTTTCTGTTCGAGGCGTTCGATGACCGGGAGGCGACAACGGCGTTGTTCTCCTTCGCCCGGCAATGGGCCCGCGATCGAGGCCTGAATCGGCTGGTTGGCCCCCAGGGATTCTCCAGCTTCGGCGGTGCCGGCATTCTCGTCCACGGATTCGACCAGCGGGCCATGATGACCATGATGCCCTACCACAAAGCGTACTACCCAAAACTCATCGAAGCAGCGGGATTTGCCAAACTCCGCGACTTCTACAGCGCTTCCATAGACGGCCGTACGCAAACGCTTCCGGAGGCGTTCTCCCGGGCCGCGGCGATCGCTCGTAAACGCGGGACGTTTACCGTTGCCAGGCCGCGTACCCGGCGCGATCTGCGTCGTATCGCGGCGGGAATCGGAGAACTCTACAACGCCTCCTGGGAGGAGCACGACGACTTCACGCCGCTTACCAGGGCGGAGATGGATGAACTGACCGGCGACCTGCTGCTCGTCTCGCGGGCAGACCTCGTGAAAGTGGTCTATCATGGCGACGACATCGCGGGGTTTGTGCTGGCCTTCCCGGACGTCAGCAAGAGCCTGATCCGTGCCAAGGGGCGCCTGACAATGCGAACGCTCCTCGACATCCGCAGGGAAAAACGCAGAACGCGACGGTACGCGATCAACGGCCTTGGCATACTTCCACGATACCGAAAAAGCGCTGCGCTACCGCTCCTGTTCACGGAGATCACGGGCGCGCTTACCGCAGCCGGGCTCGAACACGCCGAGATCGTGCAGATCGCGGAGACGACGGATCTTATGATGAGCAACCTCAACCGCTTGAACGCACCGATTTACAAGACTCACCGCGTGTACGAAACAACGCTGTGACGGTTGAAGCGTACTCCCGCGACCGTGTATCGTGCCGGGCGACAACAAGGAGAAAATAAACATGTCACGAGAAAAGGTACGCGAAATCGTGGTGAGTGCCGGCTACTGCCAGATGGCAACCTCGGTTGACGGCCGGCCGCGGGTGCGCCCCATGAAGTTTGTCGTTACCGAGGACTTCAAATTCTGGTGCTCCACGTTCGATATAAGCGGGAAAGTTCGCGAGTTGCACCAGAACGACCGCGTCGAACTTTGCTGGGTGGACGACCGGAAAAACCAGCTCCGCGTGGAGGGAACGGTTGATTTGACCGGCGGCCCCGACTTGAAACGAAAGCTCCTGGATCTGCATCCCGGTGCGAAAGGCCTGTTCGCCGACGAGAACGATCCGCACCTGGTACTGATCCAGGTGGAGCCAACGCGAGTGCGCTGGAAAGAGCACTCCTTCGGAGAGTACCACGAAGTCAAATAGGTACCGGATCGTCCTGGTGGCGTTCGCGGTCGCGCTGTGTCTGCTGATTGGGACGGGAGTGGTTGTAGCACGCCGGTTGGTCGCGTTCGCTCGGGCGCTCGGGGAAACGGAGGCGGCTCTCTCCGCGGAGATTGAAACGCAGCATCGGCGCACATCCCTGCTCGAGGCGAACCAGCGGGGTGTAACCGATCATCTCGGCGAGGTCCGGGAGATCCTCAACCTGAGTCGTGGATCCTATCGCTTTGCCGAGGATGCAAACCTCGACGAAACGACGGCGGTGGAACCGGACCCGGCGAGCGTTCTTGTCGCACCGGCGGCGGGCCATGATCCGGCGCTTTTTGTTCACGCCATCGATCGTATCGCCGCAGAGCGCCGCATCCAGGAGCTCGAAGTCGAGCTTTCCCACTTACTACCCGCCCATTTTGAAGGGATCGCCGGCGACCACGGGCTCGCTTTCCGTTCGGCCGGCCGCCTCAGGTGGATCGCCGAAGAATACGGCGCAGTACCGGCCGAGCGGCGCACCTGGCTCCGCGTTTTTGTCACTCCCCAGGCTGTCACGCTGCTCAGTCTGACCGGCGAACGACGGGACACACCGGTCTCGCCGGACATAACCGCCGCAATCCGGGACGCGGCAGATCACGCCGCGTCGTTCCTCGATAGCGCCGAACGTGCCATAGTCCGTTTCGAACATACGGTGCTCGAGGTGGAAGAGACCCTGCAAGACGCGGCGATTTCACAGAGCCTTTCAGAGGCCGGCCTGGAGCTTTCGGAGCCGTCGCGGTCGCCCGCAACCTACCGCCGGACGATCGTTGAGCGGGAATCGGGTCGGATCGCGTTCTCCCTATCCGTGGACGTCGATGGAGACGGCGTCTCGCTGGACGACGGCGAACCCCTAGATGCGAGCAGCCTAACGATGATTCTCGCCGAACGTATCCACGCCTTCGAAAACGCGGAGATCGGTACTCCGGAGGTGGCAGTGTCGCTTGACCTCATGCGGGCACTCGCCGCCGATGGCGCCTTTGATGCGTTCCTAAAAGGACGAGGCCTTCGGCTCAGCAACACCTTCCGCGATACGCAGGACTTCCTCTACTTTGACGTACGGACAACCGGGGGCGACCTCTTCGGCTCGTTCGCCGTTCTCAAGCACGAGGGAACGATCTACCTGGCGGACAGTGACGATATCATCATCACGACCCTCGCCAACGCTGCACGCGATCCGATCCAGGCTATCGAGGCGGCGATCGACGCCTTTGCCCATGACAACACCCGGGGACGTTCGCGCAATTTGCCCACCGACTATCCGCCGGGGTTCGTCGCCGCCGGCGATGTGGACGGTACCAATATCGTACTCCTGGGAATTCATGAAAATCGGGCCGATGCGATCATCCTGGTTCATCTCGATCCGAACAGGACGATCTCGATGATTGGAATCCCGCGGGACATCTGGTGGAACGAACGGAAACTCGGACACTACAACGAGGTGTACGGGAACGGTCGCCTGGTCGAGGAAATCGAAGCACTGATCGATATCGAGATAGACGGCTACGTCGCCATCGACATGTACGCGTTTGTGGATGTAGTCGACATCCTCGGGGGCATAACGATCGAGCTAACAGAACCGCTCGTAGACCCAACGTACGTGGTTCGCGAAGCCGGTCGCTGGGGCACCCTTTACTACGAAGCGGGCGAGCATCACCTGGGCGGCATCGCAGCGCTCCGCCTCGCACGGTCACGCCACTCGTCGAATGATTTTGAACGCGCCCTTCGCCAGCAGCAGATCCTCGGAGCTCTCCGGTCCCGGCTCAATGAGTTGGACGCGGGCGATCTCAACGAGGTGTACCGGATCGTGAATACCGTCTTCGGCTATCTGGAAACGAGCTTTTCCAGTTGGGAACTGGCCCAGTTCTATCTGGCGTACCGCGAGGCGGACATCGTGAATCGCACCGGGATCACATTCGACAACGTTCTCTACCCCACCTGGAGCAACCTCTACTACCGCGGCCTGCAGCGTGACCAGGTCCCGGACGACTTTTACCTGGGGGCGTGGATCCTGCTTCCACGCGGCGACGACTGGAACGTTATCCCCTGGTTTGTGCGGGAAAACCTGCGGTAGATCGGCCCGGCGCAGTCGACGCTGGTATTCACCGCGGGAATATCGCAATATTGGTACATGAGCCTCGCATCCTTTGTTGAACGCCGGAATCCGGAGCGCCGGGACCGGCTACCCCGCATCTCCTGGGACCGAATTGAGCTTCAACCGAGAGCACTTCTCAAGGACGGCCGCGAACGCATTCCCGTAGTACTCGATCACGCCCCACGCCGGGCGCGCCGTAGCGTCTCCTTCTCCGGCGGCCCCATACGCCTGGAAGGGAACTGGAAGGACCTTCGAAACTGCTGCAGCCGCCTGTATCTCACGCTTACAAACACCGGTGATGAGTCGATTCGGCTCGCCCGCGTCTCATTCCCGATAGAAGCGGGCATCAACGCCTTTATGTCGTACATCAAGCCGGAACAGGTCTCGTTTTTCAGGAACGGCTATCAGAGCTGGTCCACGGTTCGCAGCTATCTTCCCAAAGACAAACCCCTCCGCCCCTGGTGGCAGATGATCAGTATCGTTTCGAGCAACTTGGCCAACCTTCCGTCCAACATCCCGGGACTCTTCAGTTCGGAGATGTACGCGGTAATCTCGGACCGAAAGACGGGGGAGAGCTTCCTGGTTGGCCAGGGCGCACCGTTCACGCAGTTCTTTTACATCACCTTGAACCTCTTTGCCAGTTCTCGGCGGCAGAGTTACTTCGAACTGACCTTTGACTTCGGGCGGAAAATGATTGCCCCCGGCGAGTCAATCGAATTGAGTACGGTCCTCATTGCCCGTGGTAGTTCTCATACGATAACTCAGCGATACTTCCGCGAACTGGAACGCAATCGGGTCGGGCGAATCCCCCGCACAACCCTGCACGGGTGGAGCAGTTGGTACCACTACTACACGAAGATCTCGCCGGAAACGATCCTGGGAAATCTGGATGCGCTCAAGCACGCCCGTGACGAACAGGGCACCCAGATAGACGTTGTCCAGATTGACGACGGGTACCAGCGCGCCGTTGGGGACTGGCTGGACCTGAAAAACGCTTTTGCCGGGGAGATGCGCCGCATCAGCGACGCGATCCGGGAGGCAGGGTTCCGACCGGGGCTTTGGATCGCACCCTTTATCGCGACCCGCGCCTCACGGCTCGCGAATAACCATCCGGAGTACCTCCTTCGGGACGAACGGGGCCGGCCACTCACGGCGGGCATCAATCCCGCGTGGAAAGGCATGCGCTACTACGGCCTGGACATCACCAACCCGCGCTTCGAGGAGCATCTGCGACGCGTAATTCGGACGATAGCGGGAGAATGGGGGTTCACCTACCTGAAGTGTGATTTCCTCTACGGAGGTTGCCTCCGGGGCGGTACACACAACGACCTGACGGTGTCCCGTACGGAAGTCCTGCGGCGCGGTATGGAGATCATACGTAAAGAAGTGGACACTGCGGGTCCTGAGCCGGCTTTCTTGGTGGGATGCGGAATGCCGCTTCCCGCCGGTATCGGAACCGTGGACGCCATGCGGGTGGGGCCCGATACGGGTGGTTTTTGGATCGAGTCGCGGGGCAAGGTATTCCGCACCGGGTCGCTGATGGGGGTACGCAACAGCCTCCGGAACAGTATCGCCCGGGCGCCCATGCATCGGGCACTCTGGCTCAATGACCCGGACAGCGTCATTCTCGGGAAAAAGAGGTCCAAACTCACCGCGGCACAGCGCCGAAGCCAGATCAACGCCATCGCGCTCACCGGCGGAATCCTTCTCTACTCCGATAACATGGCCGATCTCGATCCCGCCACGTACGCGGAGATCCGCGTTCTCCAGGAGATCACCCGCGCCTGTTCGACCGGTCGTCTTGTCGCCTGGGACCAGATGGAACGGGAATTACCCCGCATCCTCTACAATACGGCGGGATACCTGGGAGTGTTCAATCTGGAAGGGCGCCGGGGCCGCACCGTGACCGTGCCGTTTGGCGCGATGCGGGAGGAACTACCCGGCATTGCCCGCACCTGGAACGTGGAGTGGAAACCGGCGACGGCGCTCGAAGAAGTCTGGTCCGGAGCCCACATTGCCGTTGAAGGGAGTTCCCTTACGATAGGCCCACTTGATCGGCACGAATCGCGGTTGTATCGTCTCGTGAGGTGAACCAGACCGATCGGCCGGCTCCGTTTCCCGCAACTCCCTACGCCAAACGCCACTTCCGCGCAATTGTGGAGCACGGGCGGGCCGCAAACCCCTTCTACCGCCGGTGGAGCACCGATCCCGACCACGTCCCTATCCTTCGAGCGTGTTGTGCGATGGCTGAGGGACTGCCACCGCTTAAGGTTGGTGGAACGACAAAACGTCCGCTGCCGGGCGCATTCCCGGCGGGGAACCCTTGAAGGCGAGATCGGCGGAAGCCGTAGCTGAATAGGCGCGAAGAAACTCGCGCCGCGGTAGTAGCCGCGCACCCAACGTACGCTTGTACTCCACCTCCATCCCTAAATCCCAAAACGCAAAACCCCGCTTCTCTAAGTGACGCCCCAGGCACGCCAGCTGCACCGATCCCGCCCCACTCTTCCGATAGAAGCCCGATACGCTCGTATATACGGCGCCGCAGACGTATCCGATCTCGCCCGCCACGAGATCGTCTTCGTCCCAGATCTCCGCGGAATGGAACGAGACACCCTCCAGGGGCCGTTCGTGAAGTGACACAAAGGTCGCCGCCAGGGGTGGAATGATCCAGTTGTTGTCGGGATGGTGTTGTGCGATGCCGTCCAGGCACTGAAAAAAGGCGCGGTCAACGGAGAAGGCCAGTCCCCGGGCGCGGCGGCGGGTGCTCCGTGAGACGCGCAGGTCCGGGAACTCCAGGACAACCCGTTCCCGGTGGCACTTGATGAGCAGGATGTCCGTCTCGCCCACCCGGGTGGCCATCGGCATGTATCCGTGGCGGCAGACGGCGGCGACCATCTCGCGGTCGATGCGAGGACAGAGGCAGAACTCGTCGTCGGTGCCTTCCAGCGCCGCCGGAACGTACGGGAGGTGTTCGGTCTCCGTCAGTACCGGGAAAGGAACTCTGCCGCTCATAGCTGTATTCGATTGTATGCTACAATCGTCCCATGAGAAAACGCTCCCATGCTCCGCTCGACCCCGCCGTGGTGGAGCGCTACATCGGCGCCAGCGGCATTCACGATATGGCACAGACCTCCATCCGCGAACTTGTGCGCCTGTCACTGGACATCGAGGGTGCAACGGGAACTCCCTTTATCCACATGGAGATGGGAATCCCCGGGCTGGCAACGCCGGATATCGGCGTGGATGCGCAGATAGCCGCCCTCACATCGGGGGTTTCGTCACGGTACGCCATGATCGACGGGCTTCCGGAGCTGAAAGACGAGGCGTCGCGTTTCGCACAGCTCTTTTTGAATATCCAGGTCCCCCCGTCAACGTGCATCCCGGTGGTAGGATCCATGCAGGGCAGCATGGCAACCTTTATGGTCGCCAACCGCAACAACCACCTCCGGCGGGGTACCCTCTTCATCGATCCCGGGTTTCCCGTCCAGAAACAACAGTGCGCCGTCCTGGGCCACGACTACGAAACGTTCGACGTCTACAACTACCGCGGACCAAAACTCCGCGCCAAGCTCGAGTCATACCTGGAACGAGGACTCACCTCCTCCATCCTCTATTCGAATCCGAACAACCCCACCTGGGTCTGCCTTTCGGATGACGAACTGAAGATCATCGGCGAACTCTCGCGCAAGTACGACGTGACGGTGATCGAGGATCTTGCCTACTTCGGCATGGACTTCCGTCGCGACTATTCGCGCCCGGGCGAGCCGCCTTATCAGCCAACCGCGGCGCACTACACGGACAACTACGTCATCCTGCTCTCCACCTCCAAGGCGTTCAGCTACGCCGGGGAGCGTATGGGTATCGTCATGGTCTCCGATTCGCTCTTCCACCGGCGCTATCCGGATCTGTTGCGGTACTACACGTCGGATCAGTTCGGGCGCGCCCTCGTGTACGGTGCGCTCTACGCCCTCACCGCCGGGGTGGGCCATTCGGCGCAGTACGGTGCCGCCGCAATCCTCAGAGCGGTGAACGACGGAGAGTACAACTTTGTCGAGGGTGTGTCGGACTACGGTGAGCGTGCCAAGGTCATGAAGCGTCTTATGCTGGAGAACGGGTTTTCTATCGTCTACGACCGCGACGACACGGAGCCGCTGGCGGACGGTTTCTATTTTACCTTCGCCTACCCGGGCCTGACCGGCGGTGAGTTGCTTTCGGAGCTACTCTACTACGGAATCAGCGCGATCGCCCTGGCCGTCACCGGGAGTGAGCACCGCGAAGGGCTCCGGGCGTGCGTCTCGCAGTTCAGCCTGGATCAGGCGGAGTTGCTACAAGACCGACTCGAACGCTTTTCCAAGGATCATCCGATCTGACGCGGAGCGTCGGAGGCGCGGCTAAAAGGCGAAACCGGCAAGAGCTATCGATGCCGTGCCAACAACGTTTATTTACACGTCTCCACTCTTAGCGTTAAAATTCCGATAGGAATAAGGATGGTCTACGATTTTTCATCCGGGTTTCAGACGTCAACCACGGAGATGTACATCTTCCTGGGAGTCCTCGTCGCAATCATCGTCGTCCTTCTTATCGCCCGGTTGATACGACCCAAGACAAAACCGCGCACGATAACTCCGATGGTTCGCCGCCGCGTGGACGTTGGCCGTGAACGGATCGAACTGAGCGACTGGGATCAGGCCACGATACGGCGCATCGCCTGGGTCCTCAAAAATCCGCGCAACATGAACCAGATCCTTGATGACCACGGGCTTTTTCGGCGCGCTTCCCAGCGGGCGATCCGGGAGGGACTGGCCGCGGAGGGCGATGTGCTCTCCCTGGCGCGCCGGATCGGAGTCGACACGGAAGGGATCGGGCGGTCCACGCAGTCGACGCGCAAAATCGCCAGAAATGCGCGTATCTCGGTCTCCGACGGCAGGACGCGGGTGATCCATGGCAACGTGACGGGAATGTCAGACACGGCCGTCATCGTCACGTTGAACAACCGGGCCCGAGAATTCACCGCCGGCACACCTATCGAGGTTATCTCCCTGGGAGCGAGCGGCGTTCATCGCTTCCAATCGAGGGTACTCAAACGGGACAAAAAGGTGCTCTACCTGATGCACGCCGACCAGGTGAATTTCAGCCAGCGCCGCCGGTTTCGGCGGAGACAATCACAACTCACGGTCGACATCGTTGATCCCGTCGGGGACGGCGTGCCGCGTCGCACCAGAACCGAGGACATCAGCGTGGGCGGCGCCGCCGTGGCAAATCCGCGCCGCGCATTTCAGCCGGGTTCCGTCCTGGAGTGTCAATTCCACATCGGGAAGGGGTCTCCCGTCACTATCCCCGCCACGGTGGTCCGCACGTCGCGACGCGGTCGTCTGGCCCACCTCCAGTTCAGCGTCCTCGACGAGAGGACGCAGTACAAGGTATTTCGTCACCTCTATACGGCGGGGAACAGAAAATAGCAGGACAAAGATCCACGGTATTACTGGAAGAGTACGTGACGAGATCGAGAGCCAATAGACGATGGTTGTGGGTTACTCTGCTCGTTTCTCCTTTTCTTTTTACGTCGTGTGTGAGTCGTTGGAGTCGTGACGTTTCCGTTGGGAGCCTCCACTTCGAGAAGCTCCGGCAGGTTGAGAACGGTACGCGAATTGGAAAAATCAGCGACTCGATAATCTGCGACGGTGTCCTCTGCCTTCCGGGATGGACCAACTTTTACGACGACTGGTCGTTAAAAAGTTGTGTTCTAGGCTCGGCCATATCCGTTGGGAACCGGGAAATACCGATTGGCGCGTGGGTTGAGTTTGATCCAGCCGGCAATGTAAAAACGGTCGCATTTCCATCCGACACTCAAGTACAAGGGTATTGGTGTATTGGAACCAAAGGAAATCAGATGGGTGCATACACGGGGTTTTATCCCAGCGGAAGACTCCGTTACTTTTTTTGTCCGCAGGACGTTTGGATCGATGGGATCCCATGCAACGGTGGATCGTTTTCTTTGATCGAACTCTACGAGAGCGGCCGCCTTCGACAGTGTCGCCTTTCCGAGTCCGTAGAAATGAACGGGCGCACATACCAAAAGCGCGAGACCGTGGAACTATCATGTGATGGTGAACTCGTCGAAACGAACGAATGAGACTGTACTCTCTGTTTGCACTTCGGGATCCCATACTAAATGCAACACGGTAAGCACGAAGAAGGAGAGCCGGAACAGTGATGGACATCCTATCCCAACCAACGAAAGGAATGCGCCATGAACAAGTACTACCAGCTCTCCCGGGAAGAACGATACGCAATTTGGCCGGGAACTCGGTCACCGGGGAGAGAAAGCATCGGCCGCTCCATCCCTACAGGCAGGCGCTTACCAAGACGTTCCCGACTAGGGATCTCTTGAACCGTGGCGATGGCATCAAACCCGTGGAAGGCGACGTGCCGTCGCCAATCACCCCCCGGCGGGATGCCAACTACACACGGAGGTAGGGACTGGGTAGCTACCCCGGCCCCACGGACGGTATTCTGTACCGAGTGGGAATACGCTTCCTGTCGTTTTCCCGCCTCTACCTGGGGTGGGCGTACGATCCATGACGTTCCGGCGCGCCTCCGTGGCCACTCAGCTCACCCTTTCCACCGTTGTGTTGGCCGTTTTGACGACGATCGTCATCCTCACCGTGACGACGCTGCAGGCTGTCGCAATGGCCCGGACAACAGGCGAACGCTACCTCGAAACGATCCGGGAGAGCATCATCCCCAGCCTGGCAAAGGGCGTCTGGACCTCTGACGAAACGCAGGTCCGGCTCTTGACGCGGGGCCTCCTGGCATTCGAAACGATCCAGGCCGCGGCAGTCGTAAAGGGCCACACGATCCTGGCCCACGCCGGCAACCTGAAAAAACTCGATTCGGCCCGTTTCATCCAGTCCGAGGTCCCGCTGACGGTCACGCGGGGCAAAATCGTGCAGAGAGTGGCAGTGTTGAAAATCGCTCAGGGGTGTCCCTGGGAAATCACCGTTTCCAGTCCCGCCCTGTGGACCGAACTGGTGTTTCAGGCGATCCAGGTCATCGCAATCGTGCTCGCCGTCTACCTACTTGCATTGCGCATCGTCGCGCGGCCGCTCGTTACGCTCTCCCTGGACCTGGACCGGACCGACCCGGCCCACCCCGTACCGGAAGCGCTTCGACGTTCAATGCTGATACGCGACTCCCGCAACGAACTCGATCTCGTACGACGCGCCGTGGGGGGATCTCTGTTGCGCATCGGCGAAGAGATGAACCGCCGGGAGCACACCGAGCAGATCCTCTCCGATTCGCTGGCCGAAAAAGAGGTACTGCTCCGCGAAGTCCACCATCGCGTGAAAAACAACCTGCAGATCGTTATCAGCATGCTCTCGCTTCAGAAGAGTACCATCACCGATCACGAGACAGCGGGCCTTATCACCGAGAGCCAGAAACGCATCCACAGCATGGCCCTGGTGCATGAACTCATCTATCGGAGCGATACACTCCGGGTAATCAACCTCGTTGACTACCTGCGGGAGCTGCAGCACAACATCGTTGACGGTGGCAAGGAAGCGCACATCGCGCGGTCAATCGTCTGCGCCGGCGAAGAACCTTGCGTCGGGCTCGATTCGGCGATTGCCTGCGGACTCATCGTCACGGAGCTGATGACCAATTCCGCAAAACACACCTTTCCCCCGGGACAGCGCGGCGAGATTGTCATTGAAATCAGCAACACCGACGGCGACGTCATCGCCATCTCAGTGCGGGACAACGGAACGGGTTGCCCGGAGTTCGAAACCACCGAGACCGTCCGGCGAGGGGAGATGCTGGGACTCCAGATCATCGACAGCCTTTGCGAACAACTCGGCGCAGAGACGAGTTTCGTGAATGGAAATCCCGGGTGTCGTTTTACCTTCTCGTTTACCCCCAGCGACGCCGACTCCGGCCCTACCAACGAGGATGAATAGATTACCTGAGCACGTCGCTATACCTGGTACGATTCCCCCGGTTCAAGTTCTCGGACCGTCACGCCGGCGGGCGCAAATCCATCGATGCTCTGTACAAGCAGCGGGAAGGTCTTGTAGTGGATCGGGATCGCCACCGGCGCACCGATCAACTCCGCCGCCCTGGCCGCAAGGGCGGGCCCCATGGTGAAGCGGTCGCCAACGGGCAATGCCACCACGTCGGGTCGGTAGATCTCACCGATCAATCTCATGTCGCTGAAGAGCGTCGTATCGCCGGCGTGGTAGAACGCTTTGTCGCCCAGGCGTACCACAACGCCACAGGCAACGCCCATGTACTGACCGTCATACGACGACGAATGGATGGCGTGCGTGTAGGCAACGCTTCCGAACGGCGTGGTCAGCTCACCACCCGGGTTCATAGGCTCTACGGATTCTACGCCGTTCTGCCCCATGTAGATGGCGAGTTCGTTCGGTGCGGTAACGGTCGCATTGCATCGCTTCGCAATAGGAATCGCGTCGCCGATGTGATCTCCGTGTCCATGGGTAAGGACGACCCAGTCGCAGGAGATTTCGTCGGCGGACATCACGGCCCGGGGATTCCCCGTCAAAAATGGATCGATCGCGACGGTCACCGTACCGTCGGAAACGAGGAACGATGAGTGTCCCAGGTAAGTGATCTTCATTTTTCCCTCCTTTCGCCGGGCCTTCATGGTACAGCCCGCGCATTTGGTCTATATTGTAGCAAAGAAGGAAACAATGATGACAAGGAAACGAACCCACCTATTGGCCATTGGTGCAATGATTCTGCTCGTTCTGCCGTTTTCGATCACCGCCCAGGAGGCGGTGGCGGGATATGTGGAGGGGCTGGTCGAGTTCAGCGACGGCGGTTCCTGGAGCGATGTCTTTATCGGCGACTCCCTGTCGTTGAACGGACAGCTCAGAATCGACTCGGGAGCCTATATCGAGCTGATGGTCGGCGGTTCCACGGTGCGCCTTTCGCGTCCCGGTGTCGTTGACCTGGGTGAGATTGACCATAGTGCAGCTCCGTCGGGCGTTACCGGCGCCATCGCCGGGCGCATGGGCCGGTTCATCAAACCCGATGAGACGCGCACACAGACGGCGGTCGGCGGCGTCCGCGCCTCCGAAGCGGTAGCCGAACCGGAGATCAACTGGGCCGGCGGTGAGGACACGCAGGAACTCATCGATCAGGGCCTCGAGCACCTCGCCGAAAACGACTTTGAAGAAGCGTACTTCTCGTTCGAGGAGGCGTACGATTTCGCCGGAACCGACGGGGTTGAAGAAGCGGGATTCTTCTTCGCCTACACCGCCTTTGTTCTTGGAGAGGCGGACACGGCGATTGACGTCCTCTCCGACATTGAACCCGATGCGGATTCACCGGTATTCCTCGATGCCGCGCTGCTCCAGGCGCAGATACTCCTCGACGCGGGCGACTCCGCCGGCGCCGTAGGCGCCGCGGATCGCGTTATCTCCCAGCGCGGAAGCTTGGCGGAGCGCGATCCCCTCTCACTGCAGTTGGCCTATTTCCTCCGCGCGGAAGCGCTTACCCTTGGCGGCGATCAGGGCGGAGCCCGGCAGGCCTATGCGCGCGCCCGCGACATGGCGCCTGAAACACAGATAGGCAGAACCGCGGGAAGCAAACTGTAGATTCCGTCGTGAGTTTTCCGGGCGCCGGCGCCTAACCGCCGGCGCCTTTTTCTGTGTCTGCGGTATCCTGCGCGGGCATTTCCAATCGCGCCACCGCCCAGACCCCGCCGAATACAAGGACAGCCCCCAGGAGCGATACGGGTCCGGGATACTCGGAAAACGCAAAAACCGCGATGACGCCGGCGAAGAGCGGCTCCAGGAGAATAGTCGTTGAAACGAGCGACGCAGAAACGTACCGCAGGGCCCAGTTGAAGACGCTGTGCCCCAGGAGGGTACAGAAGAACGCCAAGGCGATCACCAGGAAGATGTCACGCCGGGCGAAGGGCCCCGACAGTTGCCCCAGCAGCGCCGTGGGCAAGACAAGGACCAGCGCCGCCACGCCGTACACGAGTGCGTTGTATAGGCCCGCCGGGACCTCGCCGCGCACCTGGCGTCCAAGGAGCATGTAGATTGAGACGGTTACGGCGCCGATGATCGCCAGGGTATTCCCCCGAAGCGTGACGGGAACGCCGCCGGAGGAACTCCCTGAAGCGAGAACTATCGCACCGATCAAGCTCGCCACGACGGCGATGACGACACCCACCGGCGGCCGTCGGCGCCGAAGGAGGGCCTCCGCAGAAACAACGATGACCGGATGCAACGTGACGAGTACGGTTGCGTGCACGATGCTGGTAGATTTCACGGACGCGATAAACGCGGCGAAGTGTACGCCCAGCACAGCGCCACTGAGGACGGTCAGAAGGATTGCCCTCGACGAGATGCGCCTGCGAATACCCATCAGGGCAAAGGGCGTGAGCATCAGCGTGGACGCGACCATTCGATAGAACGCAACGGCGAACACCGGCGCCTGGGTCATTCGAATGAATATGCCGGAGAGCGAGACAAAGGCTACGCCGAAGATGACGATAATAAAGGTAGAGAAGTTGCGGTTCGGCACCGGCGCTACCGAATGGGAACGAACCCGATGATGCCGCGGAGGTCCTCATCCGTGAAGCGGACTCCGGCGCCGAAGAAGTAGTCCCGACTATAGACCCCAAGGATATCGTCCACACCGCCGGAGAAGTAGAGCCATTCCGCCGGATTGTTGCTGTCGGGATCGAAAAAGGGGAAGAGCGTTCCGTATCCTCGCAGATAGACCCCGTTA
Source organism: Spirochaetales bacterium (assembly GCA_028282545.1). GTDB lineage: Bacteria > Spirochaetota > Spirochaetia > DSM-27196 > Alkalispirochaetaceae > JANQHT01. Next base: position 17,520 of record JANQHT010000076.1, on the reverse strand, counting down.
TCGGCACCAAAATCGAACGCTTCCGCCGAGACGGAGACGCGGTCGATTGGAGCGAGGTCGAGTCCCACGCCGGCGGTACTCTCCATGACCCCCGCCCGAAGCGTGAGCGGACCCCATACACGGGCAAGCTGCAGGTTGAGCCTGAGATCGTCCGACCGGACCGTTTCAGTGGTCTTGCTGGATTCCGCGGTTACGCCCGTGCCCGATACGGTGCGTTCCGTGATCGTCGTTTTGGCCAGCCAGTTGGGAGTGTTCACGACGCCCAGTTCGTAGTACTTGTCGGGCGTGCGCGGCGTCAGGCGCAGAACGAAGTTGTCTTTTGTCGCGGCCTGTTGGATGAGGTACTCCGACCGGAACCCCACCTGGACGCCGAGACCTATCGTCGAATCGATGAAGGATTCCGCCTTCTCCGTAACGGAGAGGACGTTTTCGTAGAGATCCTCCTCTTGAATGAGACGACCGAGGTTGCCGCTCCCCTCCTCCACGTAGCCGGTGAGACGTTGGATGTCCTCGGCCGACGCCCGGGTCGCGTCGATTGCGACCTGGAGCGACGCGAGGCTTGTTCTCACCTCGTCGATACCCTCGCCGATTCCGCCGCTATTCTCCGCCACCAGGCGATCCAGGCGCTCTGTGAGGCTCACGGTGTTCTCGAGGATCGCCTGGACGCTTTCCAACTGACCGACACTCGCTTCGTCGAAGCGAGTCGTCACACGGTCAACGCTCTCCATCGCCGCCCTCGCGAGCAGGAGGTTCTGTTCGAGGAGAAGACTCGTCGAGGTAGCGGTGTCCCGAGCGACGTTTACGATCTCACGGATCGCTTCGATCGTGCCGTCGTCCAGGAGAACGCGGTTGATCTCTTCCACCAGCGCCGCCGCGCCGGTTGCGAGGTCCTCGGCACTGGCGATGGCGTCCGACACCGAGGCCTGCTGGACAACGGTCGTCACGACTCCTCCGTCGCTCAGAAGCGCCCCGCGGGGCGAGCCGGGGTCGATGGTAACCGAAGCGGTTCCGAGCATCGATTCCGTTGCCTTGGCAATGACCGCGTCATCACGGATCTCGACGTCTTCAAAAATCTCCAGGGTCAGGCGCGCCCGATCGCCCTCCAGGTCTATGCCGCTGAGACGGCCGACGGTTACGCCCGCGAGTTTGACGTTCGAGTCTTCGAGGAGGCCCGTGGCGTCGTCTATGTAGGCGTGGATGGTGTACGTACTGCCGGCACCGAACGACTCGGACGTCTGCATGAGGTAGAGAACGCTGGCAATGCCGGTGATCGTAACAAAGAGCCCGATCTTCAGGTATCGCGACACCCTTCGACCTCCCGCTCGACAAAACTGTTGGAAATGAACCGCCGGAGAATCGGATGCTCCGTGTCACCAAGCGATTCCGGCGTTCCTTCCGCCTCTATTCTTCCATTATAGAGGAAACCTATGTAGTCGGAAATGCGGAACGTCGCCTGAATGTCGTGGGTGATGAGAATGCAGGTGATATCGAACTCGCGGTTCACCTTGACGATCAAGTCGTTGATACTCTCCGCGAGAACGGGATCAAGACCCGTGGTCGGCTCGTCGAAGAGGAGGATCTCCGGCTGGAGCGCGAGCGTTCGCGCGACGCCCACGCGCTTCCGCATGCCGCCGGAGAGTTCGGCGGGAAACGTGTTTTCGATACCCGGCAAACCGATCCACTCCAGTTTCTCCCGGACGATGGCGCGAATTTCGTTCCGGTCGCGCATGTGAAGCGTTTCGATGAGAGGAAAGGCGATATTCTCCTCCACGGTCATCGAATCGAAGAGGGCCGAGTCCTGGAAGAGGTACCCGAAATGGCGGCGAGCCTCGTCCTGAACCGCCTCCGGAGCGGATAGGAGTTCCCGATCGCGGAAGTAGATCTCACCCGATTCCGGGACAAGGATGCCGATAATCGACTTGATGAGAACGCTCTTGCCCGTTCCACTCTGGCCGATAATGGCCGTGATCTTTCCCTGTTCAAACGAAATTGAGGCGCCCGAGAGAACGTGGTTGCCGCCAAAGGACTTGTAGACGTTTTTGACCCGGACGATCGAATTCACAGTGACGAAGGATACGGTCTTAATAGAGGATTTTCAACATGATGTCGGCCATCACGTAGTCTGCAACCAAAATGCCCACCGACGACGTGACCACGGCCCGGGTGGCGCTCTCTCCCACTCCCTTCGCTCCCTTCTCCGAATAGAAGCCGAAGTATCCGCAGATGATGGTCATCATCAGACCCATTACGGAGGCCTTGATCAGACCCGATAGGACGTCCACGGGATCAACAAACCAGTAGAGCTGATCAAAGAACCCACCCGGGTCAACCCCCATCATTCGGACCGAAACGAGGTAGCTCCCGGCGAGACCGATGACGTTCGCCATGGCGGTCAGGACGGGGAAGACGACCACGCTGGCCACCAGGCGCGGCGCGACCAAGTACTGAACGGGGTCAACCGACATCGTTTCCATCGCATCGATCTGCTCCGTTACGCGCATCGTTCCGAGTTCAGCGGTCATGGCCGATCCATTTTTCGCGATGAGCATGAGTGAGGTGATAACCGGCGCGAGTTCACGGGCCAGCGTCATCCCCACCGTGGCACCGACCATCGTTTCCGCCCGGAACATCGCCATGAGCCACGTTACCTGCAGTGAGAAGATCATTCCGATGGCAAGGCTCGAGAGCGCGATGATAGGAACGGAACGAACACCGATGCGTTCCGCCTGTTCCGCGAAGAGGCGGGCTCGGTACGGCCGCCGGAATATACCCACAAAAACGCGCGCCGTGAACGCGAAAAAGCGTCCCAGTTCCTCGATCAGCGCAACCAGCGGGAGCTGGTTCACGGCGCGAATTCTCCAACACTCCGCACTAGGTAAGCACCTCGGAGAGTTCGAGGTCGCCCATAAAACTCATCGCGTCCACGCACCGCTCAAAGAGGCGCATACACTGGCGCGCGTCGTCAAGCGCCCGATGAGCGGTATTCTGGGGCATCCCGAGCTGTTCCACCAGATTCTGCAGGGCGTAGCTCTTCTTTCCGGGAAACGCGCGCTGCGCGAGGCGCACCGTATCGATCACCGTATTGGACACGGTGGGCAGGCTCGCACGTTCCAGTTCGGCCCGGAGGAATCCCATGTCGAACTCTGCGTTGTGGGCGATGAGAATCGCATCACCCAAAAACTCGACGAAACGGGGCAGAACCTCTTCCACCGTTGCCTTTCCGGCGACCATCTGGGTCGTTATTCCGCTGACCCGCGCGGCGTCCTCAGGGATTGGGCTACCCGGGTCGGCCAGCTCGGAAAACGTAGCGGTCTCACTTCCGACGCGAAAACGAACCGCGCCGAACTCGACAATTCGGTTGCGGGCCGGGTAGAGTCCCGTTGTTTCGAAATCGAAGGCAACGAACGTCGCCTCCGAGACGGTGCCTCCTCCGGTCACGAGGCGTCCGCCGCTTCGATGAGCGCTTTGATCTCCGTCTCGATGGCGGCCACCTTGCCGCGCACCAGCGAGCGTGCCGCCTCCAGATCGTCCATCGGGTCCGAGCTGCAGCTCGCGTAGAACTTGATCTTTGGTTCCGTTCCGGAGGGTCGAACGCTCACCTTGTCGCCCCCGGCGAGGAAGAACTGAAGTACGTTCGATTTCGGCAAGCCGGGACCGGCGGTTTCGCCGCCGCCTGCGGGATACACCGTTGTGTCGCGCAGGATGTCGACGATCTTCTCGACCTTCTGTCCCCCGAACTCGGCGGGACCGGCGGTCCGGAGCCGGTCCATGAGGCCGTCCATGATGACCTTTCCCTGCCGGCCCTCGAAGTACTTGGAGACCGTTGTCTCCTCGTAGTAGCCGAACCGGCGATAGATCTCGTTTATTCGGTCGAGAACGCTCTTGCCCCGGCTCCGATGGTACAGCGCCATCTCCACGGTAAGAACGGTGGCGGAGATCGAATCCTTGTCGCGAACCTCGGTACCGATCAGGTAGCCGTAGCTCTCCTCGCCGCCCATGACGTACTCGGGGGAACCCGGCGTGCCTTCGAGGTCCCGCATTACCCCGGCGATGTGCTTGAACCCGGTCAAGGTGTCGTAGACCACGGCGCCGTAGTGCTCTGCCACGGCGCGCTGCAGCTCCGTCGTGACGATCGTTTTCACCATGGCCGGTTTCGCCGGCAGCGTTCCCACCTCTTTCCGCGAACCGAATATGTAATCAATGAGCAGCACTCCCAACTGATTTCCCGTGACCAGCGCAAATCCGCTCCCGTCGGGAACCGCGATCCCGATCCGGTCCGCGTCGGGATCGGTCCCGATCACGATGTCCGCCTTTTCCCGGCGTCCCAGGTCCACCGCCATCTCGAGGGCACTCGCCTCTTCGGGGTTGGGAAAATCCACCGTGGGAAACTCGCCGTCCGGCTCGCGCTGCTCGGGAACCGTTACGACTTCCACACCCAGCTCACCAAGGACGCGCTCAACCGTTGCCGCACCGGTACCGTGGAGCGGCGTGTACACGGCCTTGACCTCGCCGCCGCGCTCCTTGAGGAGATCGGGCCTGACCGACTGGCGTTTCACCATGGCGACGAACTTGTCATCCAGCTCCTTGTCGATGTACACAAGCAGCCCCTTGTCCAGCGCTTCCTGTCGATCCATCGCCTTGACCTCCGTCACGGCCAGGACCGTTTCGATGATCCCCGTGTCGTGGGGTGCAACGATCTGGGAGCCGTCGTCCCAATACACTTTGTAGCCGTTGTATTGCGGCGGGTTATGGCTGGCCGTGACGACGATCCCCGTGGTCGCACTTAGTTCCCTGATAGAGAACGAAAGCTCCGGTGTGGGGCGCAGATCGCTGAACAGGTACGCCCTGATACCGTGAGCGGCAAAGACGAGCGCCGCGGAGAGGGCGAACTCCTTCGAATAGCGACGGGAGTCGTGGGCGAGAACGGCGGACAACCGGCCCTCCGAATCGCGCGTACCCTGTTCCAGAACGTATTGGGCGAGCCCCGTGGTGGCGCGCTGTACGACAAACGAGTTCATCCGGTTGAAACCGCCCCCGATTACTCCCCTGAGCCCCCCGGTTCCGAACTCCAGATCGGTATAAAACCGATCCTCCAGCTCCTCCCACGCCTCCGACGCGAGCAGATGTTCCACTTCACCGCGAAAGGTTTCGTTTTTCTCGAGAGCGATGTAGCGTTCAGCAGCCCCCTGGATTTCACTGTGTGTCATCGGTACCTCCTTTGTGTGTCGTCCAATCGTGTTTCGTTCGCTCCAGCAGAAAGACCCGAAGCGCGGGAACGGAGTCCATCATATACGCTGCGCCCGCTTGTTGCACGACGAGGGCGTCGCGGAATCCCCAGGCAACCCCCACCGGCAGGCAGCCCGCCTTGAGGGCCGTTTCCATGTCGATTTCCGAGTCACCCACGAACATCGCGGCGCTGGGGGTGACCCCGAGTCCGCCCAAGAGTGCCACAGTGGAGGCGGGGTCCGGCTTCGCCGGTGCGTCGGGAAGACGGCCGCGTACGACGGTAAAGAGCCCCTCCGGGAAGAGGGCCTTCACGATCGGCTGAACCAGGTCGTCCGGTTTGTTCGAGAGTATCGATAGGGGCACCCCGGCACCGGACAGCTCTTCCACGAGTTTGTGAATACCCGGGTACACCGCGCTCCGGTCGGCCGGGGCGGCGGCGTAGGCGGCGTGGGCGGCCTTGGCCATATCCGCAAAGAGCGTATCGTCAATGTGCCGGTCGCCGTCGGCTTTGGTTAGGGAGGCGCACACGGCGCGGCGCACCGCTTCCCGCAGGCCCCACCCGACCATGGATCGGTACGCCTCCGGTTCGTGCGTTCGGAGCCCCTCCTTCCGGAGAACGGTGTTGATGGAAGCGGCGATGTCGGGGATCGTGTCGACCAACGTTCCATCCAGGTCGAAGATTATTGCTTGAGCCGGCACGATGATTACGGTACCGTTCCGGCGAGGAGATCGTCAATGAGCGACCGCTTCGAAGTGTACTACTCCGAACTCTTCGGTTCGCGGTGGCCCTCCCTTCTCGAGGCGCTGAAGAGTGATCCACAGCACCGAACGATCGAACGGGGGCTCACCAAGCCGTACCACCTCGACGCGGCATCGATCGCCGTGGCCGGGCTCCTCCCGCTGGACCATGCCGAGCGCGTCCTGGACGTCTGCGCCGCCCCGGGCGGCAAAGCACTGCTGCTCGCGACGCGAATGGGGGGCGCTGCCAGGCTCACCGCGAACGAGCGTTCCTCCTCCCGAAGGGCGCGCCTCCACCGGGTGGTTGCGGACCATCTCCCCGATTCAGTCCACCGGCGCGTTTTCGTCACGGGCCACGATGCGAGGCGATGGGGACTGTACGAGCGCGACGCCTACGATGCGATTCTTGCGGACGTCCCCTGTTCGTCGGAGCGACACTTGGTCCTTTCCGCGGCGGGTACCGCCGGCTGGAACCCGCGTAGAAGCAAGCGGCTGGCGATCGACCAGTTCGCGATCCTCGCGTCGGTGATCGATGCGTGCAGGCCGGGCGGTTACGTTCTCTACGCGACCTGCACGTTGAACCCGATAGAAAACGACGCGGTGGTGGCTCTGGCCCCGATCCGGCGCCCGGTTGAGGTCGTCCCCATCGAACCGGCCGCCCTGGGATTCACAAAGGCGGAACGAACCGAACAGGGAATCGCGGTGCGACCGGATATATCCGACGGCGCGGGGCCGATGTTCGCGGCGTTGTTGCGGAAGCGCCGTCCGATTGGATAGACTCCGCCCCGATGTCCGCCCACCAAATGCTTTTCACCAATTTGAACGCGGAACAGGCCGAAGCGGTTCGTACCACGGACGGCCCCCTGCTGATCATCGCCGGCGCCGGGAGCGGTAAGACCCGGGTCATCACGCACCGCATCGCTCACATGATCGCCGGCGGCGTACCACCCGGATCGATCCTGGCGCTCACCTTCACCAACAAGGCGGCGGCGGAGATAGCCGAACGCGTCCGTTCCCTCACCGGATACGCCGCGTCCCCCCGGCGAGCCGAGCGCCGGGAGAGCGACACGCCGACGATCTCGACGTTTCACGCCTTTGGTCTTTCGATACTGCGGCGAAATGGAAAACGCCTGGGGTACCGGCCCAACTTCACCGTCTACGACACAGCGGACCAACTGGCGCTGCTCAAAGAGTCCGCCCGTGACATCGACATCCATCCCGACGACGTTGACCTGTACGCCGCGTTGAGTCTCTTCTCAGCCCTCAAGACGCGGCGTACCACCTGGAATGATCCACTCGTGGCGGAGATCGCCGTCCCCGGTGGGAGGGACGCGCTGGAGCGGCTCTTTTATAGTTACACGGACCACCTGCGCGTCTACAACGCGGTCGATTTCGACGACCTCATCGTCCGTCCCATCGCCCTCCTGCGGGATACCCCCGATGTTCGCCGGGATTACAACCGGCGCTACACGCACGTACTGGTGGACGAGTTCCAGGACACGAGTACGATGCAGTACGAATTGCTCCATCTAATCGCGGCTTCGCACGGGAACATCTGCGTCGTGGGCGACGATGATCAGTCGATCTACAGTTGGCGCGGCGCCGATGTGGGCAACTTTGCCCGATTCGAGTCGGACTTCCCCGGGGTGCGCGAGATACGATTGGAGCGGAACTACCGCTCCACGGGGCCGATCCTCGCCGCCGCCAACAGCGTGATCGAGAACAACTTGGCGCGCAAGGAGAAACGCCTCTGGACCGCGGAGCCGGAGGGAGCGGAGCTGGACCTCATCTTCGCGGCAAACGAGGAAGAGGAAGCGACGTTCATCGCGGATACGATCAAACTCATGCACTACCGGGATCAACTGCCGTACGATTCGTTCGGTATCCTGGTGCGGACCAACGGGCAGACGCGCCCCATCGAGGAGGCGCTCCTGGGCGCCGATCTACCGTACCGCGTCTCCGGCGGTCAGAGTTTCTTCCAACGCAAGGAGATCCGCGACGTAGCGGCGTACCTGCGGGTCATCATCAATCCCGATGACGATGTAAACATGCTGCGCATCGTGAATACGCCGCGCCGCGGAGTCGGACGGCGCAGCCTGGAACATCTGCAGGAACTGGCGACGCCGAAACGGCAGTCACTCTTCTCCACAGCCCAGCAGATACGGCACGGCACCCTGGCGCACCGGCTGCCGGCGTCCGCCGCAGGGGGGCTGGCGGAACTCCTGGAAACGATCGAGGAGTACGCGGAGCACTTCCGCGACGGGCGCGATATCGCCGATACGGTAGAGCGCCTGATTCATCGCATCGGGTACTGGCCCTTTTTGATCGGCGAGTACCAACGGAACGAACGCGCCGCAAAGGCAAAGTGGCGCAACATCGCCCTGTTCGTTCGCACGATTCGCCGCTATGAAGAGAACCCGGACGTGATAGACCCGTCGCTGACGGGGTTTATCAACCGAATCTCGCTCCAGTCCCGCGACGAGGGTGACGGGGATGACCGGGAACAGTCGGTCCAGCTCATGACGATCCACGCGGCGAAGGGCCTTGAACACGACACTGTCTTTCTGGCGGGGGTAGAGGACGGGATCATTCCCCACCGCAGGAGCGTGGAAGAGAGCGGATCGGACGAGGAGGAGCGGCGCCTCTTCTACGTGGCCCTTACCCGTGCCCGGCGCCGCCTCTTTGTGAGCAGTTGCAGGCAGCGCATGGTCAACCGCGAAATCGTGGAGAGCGCACCGTCACCGTTCCTGCAGGAGATACCGGAGGACGTCACGGTGGTCCGCGAGGCAGACGCCTCCGCCGACCGGGAACTCCCGGAAGACCCCTTCTCCGCGATGAAAGCCCTCATGTCCGACTGACGACGATGGTACCGCCGTCGCCACCGCCGAGCGCTTCACCGATGTCCACGGCGTGTATACCTGCGTCACGGGCGAGCTTCACGTAACGACCCGCGGCATCCGGCGGCGCCGAGACAAGGAGGCCGCCGCTCGTCTGGGCGTCACAGAGAATCGTCCGGTCGATCGACGACACGCCCGGTTCCCACTTCACATGGTCGGACACGTAGGCGAGATTGCTCTTTGTACCACCGGGAACGACGCCGGCCCCGGCAAGGTCCCGGACCTCGTCGAGAACCGGCACCGATGCGGGATCGATCCGGAGACTCACCCCGGATGCCCGGGCCACTTCAAGGGCGTGACCGATCAGTCCGAACCCGGTGACGTCCGTTACGGCGTGAATCGTTCCGGCCTCGGCAAGAAGGTCCGCGGCCATCCGGTTGGTCGTTTTCATTGTCGCGATGGCGGCGGCGGTCACCGCTTCCGACGCGAGGTCGCGTTTGATCGCCGTGGCAATGATGCCGGTGCCGATCGGTTTGGTGAGGATGATCCTGTCGCCGGGGCGCGCGCCGCCGTTCGTGAACACCCGGTCCCGTGCAACCTCGCCCGTCACCGCCAGCCCGTACTTCGGTTCCCGGTCGTCAATCGAGTGACCTCCAACGATCGATACGCCCGCCTCACCGGCAACGTCCGCAGCGCCCGCAAGGATTCGATCCAGAACCTCCAGGGGCAGACGCTCCATTGGGAAGGCGACGATACTCAAGGCGAAGAGCGGTTTCCCTCCCATTGCGTAGACGTCGCTCAAGGCGTTTGCCGCGGCGATGGCGCCGAAATCGTACGGGTCGTCCACGACGGGCGTGAAGAAATCGACCGTCTGAATGAGAAGCCGTTCGTCGTCGATCGCGAAGAGGGCCGCATCGTCGGCCGTCGCAAAACCGCCTATCACGCGCGGGTCCGGCCGGACCGGCACACGCCTTAGGACCGCCTCGAGGGCCCCCGGCGGCAACTTGCAGGCGCACCCCATCCCGTGCGTGAAGCGCGTCAGGCGCACCTCGCCGGCGGCGGATTCGGCGGGAGCGCCGCCACGCTCGTGAGCGCGCCCCTCCGGGACGAGACGACGCGCCGCATCGACGATCTGCACAGCCGCGCGTTCGATATCATCCCGCGAGAGGAAGCGCCCCGTGGAAAAGCGTACCGTTCCCATGGCATCTTCCGGCGCGACGCCGAGCGCCTCGATTACCGGAGACGTCTCAAGGCTGTCCGCATGACAGGCGGCGCCGGCGGACGCGGCCAATCCGGGAAGGGCGCTGAGCAGGGTATTCGCGTCGACACCGTGGAAACTGACGCTCAACGTGTTGGGCAGGCGCTCCTCCGGGTGGCCGTTCATCGGTACCGGGGGTCCCGTCTCCGAGGGGCGCCTCCAAAGCAGGTCGCGCGCCTCCCGGGTGTGGCGCCCGCGTTCACCCGCCTCCCGGCGCGCTGCTGTAGCGGCCGCGCCAAAGCCCACGATCCCCATGACATTCTCCGTCCCGGGCCGCAGGTCCCGTTCATGATCCGCGCCGAAGAGGATCTTCTCGATCCGGACTCCCTCCCGGACAAAAAGGGCCCCGACACCCTTTGGGCCGTACAACTTATGGGCCGCGATCGAGAGCAGATCAACGCCGAGTGCGCGCACGTCCACCGGTATCTTGCCTACCGTCTGCGCCGCGTCGGTATGGACGAGTGCACCGTACCTGCGGGCGATCGTCGCGATCGCGCGGATCGGCTGGATGGTGCCGATTTCGTTGTTGCCGTGCATCACCGAAATGAGAACAGTGTCGGGTCGAACGGCCGATTCTACGTCCGCCGGGTCCACGCGTCCAAAGCGATCCACCGGTACGCGGGTGACTTTAAAGCCCTCCCGCTCCAGGTATGAACAGACTTGGGCCACGGCGGGGTGCTCGATCGCACTGGTTATCACGTGTCGCCCCCGGCTCGTGCCGTTTCGCGCCGCACCGCGAATGGCGAGGTTGTTCGATTCACTGCCGCCTCCGGTGAAGATCACCTCCGACAGCTCGGCGTTGATGAGGGTTGCCACTTCCCGCCGCGCTTGCGAAACGGCGCGGGCGTTCTCCGCTCCAAAACGGTGCGAGGACGAGGGGTTCCCGAACCCGCCGGTCAGGTACGGTTTCATCGCCGCGGCCACCTCGGGATGGAGCGGCGTGGTGGCGTTGTAGTCCAGGTAGATCGGGTCGTTGCCAGGGGCCGTTGTCATAGCGGTATGGTACGCAATGGTATCGCCCGGGGCAATCGCGTTATTCCTCCGAGGGAAGAGCAAATCCGAGGCGCACCCCCCCGGCGCACGATTCGTCCGGTACGGCCGTCATCAGCAACCGGTGTATGTTCCGTTTCACCCAGCGGTCGCGTCGTTTCCACTCCCGGAAGCGATCGTTCGAGACGACGAACGCCGGGGCGCGGCGGGCGATCTCAAGGATGCGCGTATCCGCCGGTGTACCGGTCTGAACGACTTCAAACCGATCAAAGAGCCCTTCGGCGACGGTGTCCAATCCGCCCTCCCCCAGGAGCGATGTCACGTTCGCATCTGCAACACCGACTATGGTCCGGACGCCGGCGGCACGGAGAGCGCGGACGACCGGGTGTAACCGCTCCATGTCCGGGGGAATCCCTATCGAGGGGCGTGAAAAGGTCCAGAGGAGGTTGCTTACGTCGAGTACCGCGGCTTCCCGTTCCCGGGCAGACAACCGCCGGACGCCCTGCACGTGCGCCGGCGCCATGTCAGCGGGTCGTGAGCCAGCTCGGAACCAGGATTTGGACGACTTCGATTCCCCGGCCGCTCGCGATAACCGCGACTTCCCCTAACTCGTCCACGGATATCGCGTACGGAACGTCTGAGCCGCTCACGAGCAACGGACGAGCCGGGTTATAGACGTCGATTACCCGGAAACCGCGGATCCCTTCCGCCAGATAGGCGTAGGTGTCGCGCAGAACGACGTCTTCGGCGTGTTCCGTGCGGTAGAGGCCCAGCCGGCTGAGTCGCCCGGCGTCGCTCTCGTAAGTTGCGAGGGAAAGCCCCTCCTCGCCCACCACGGCAACGGTATCGCCCTCTACGGCCACGCTCCGGGCCCAGCGTAAGGGGAGCTCCGCTTCCCGGGTGAGCGTCCCGTCCGCCCCCACCGACACCGCAACGAGGCCGATCCTGGAGTCCGCCGCGAACAGGGTGTCACCGGAGAACGTCACATCGTCGACGCGCGGAAGTTCGATTGAAGATACGGTGGAAATATCCTCGATCTCCGTCGCGTCCATCAAAACGAGTCCCGCCCGGCGATCCGCGACCGCCAGTACCCACCGCCCCTCCAATACGCCCGGCTGTCCGGCAAAGACGCTCCGTATCTCGCCGTCCCCGGGTACCTCGGCCAGGAGCGGCGGCTCTGCGTCCGGCGGTGTTGCGATCACCTCTTCCAGGGCGTACACCAGGAGTCCCGCGAACTCGTCCACCGCGAGAACGAGCGGACCGCGTTCGGGGTGCACCGCGATCGTGGCGGAACGGCACCGTTCAAGGGGAATACGGCCGATCAGCGACACCCCCCGGTCCGGGGCCGTCACGTCGTAGAGCCGAACCCCACCTACCCCGTCGCCCACCGCGGCGACGCGACGCCCGTCGGCAAGCTCCACGGCGTGTACACCCACGCTGTTCCCGGGTGTCCGGGCGGAACCGATCGTCAAGGATCGCCCCAGAACATAGACGTCCACGATGGTAAGCCCCGACTCGTTCCCCAGGTACGCGAAGGGTCGCCCGGAAACGTCGTCGCGTACGGCAACGCCCGATGCGTCCGATGCCGAGAACACACCGAAAGGTGTGGGATAGCTCACATCGGACATGTCAAAGACGGCGAGCCCCTCGGAAGCGGTGACGTAAATCAGTTCCCGGCCGTCGAACACGCTACGAACCGCGATCTCCCGGACACCCTCGAGGGGAACCCGGACAAGCGTTCGCGTCTCACCGGCCTCGTCGATTTCTACCGCGACCACCCCGTCATCGCTTCCCAGGTAGAGGCGCGTTCCCAGTGCCGCCACCGATTGGGCGGATAGGGCGGAGTCAACGCTCTGTAGCCGGGGCACTCCATCGGCGTCGATCGACCAGACGGAAAGACCGGCGGCGCCGACCCCGACGAGTCGTTCCCCGACAAAAACGAGCGATTCCACGGCCACTTCCTCAGAGCCCGTTTCGATGCGTTCCGGCGCGCGATACCGATCGATCCGGTAGACTGCGATTCCCTCCCGGCCGCCGGCCGTATAGAGCAGGAATTCGTCGGCGTCCAAATCGCCTAGAGCGGCGACATCCGTCACCGTATCAGCGGACACTGAACCGATCAGTTCCGGCGCCGTGGGTGTCTGTATGTCGAACACCTTGATTCCCGCGCTCCCGTCGGCCACGCAGAGCAGCGTGTCGAATGTGGTCATGGCGCGAACGTCCACCGTTTCGATCTCAGCGACGACCGACGGATCCACGGGATCAAAGACGTCGATCACATCAATACCGCCGTCCCGGGCGAAGAGCACGTAGTCGCCCAGTGTCGCGGTTGCACGCGCTCCGGTCGCCGGGAAGAGGGCGCTGGAGACGAGCGGTTCCGCCGGCAGCAGTTGGGACGTCCCTTCCCGCGCCACCGAGGATAGTGCGTTCTTGACGGCGGGCGCCACCCGGTAGTAGTAGTTGGCCCCGAAGCGAACGTCCCGATCCGTGAACTCGGCCCCGGTGATCCGTGCCCGACGAAGAAAGGGTCCATCGGCGGCTTCCGACCGGAAGATGTCGTAGTCGGCCGCGCCGGGAACGGGCGTCCACTCGACATCGATGCGCCGATACCCGCCCGCTACGCGCGGTACGAGCATCCGGTCCGAAAGCGGTATGTTGACAACGACGTCTGAGGTGAGCGGTTCCGCAAAACCGGGACCGTCGCCGACCAACCGGAACTCATAGCGCTCACCGTTGACGAGGTCCGTCACGCGAAAGGGGGGCTCCACGTCGTTCAACTCAGTTTGCCCCGCGGGCCCCTGCACAACGACGGTATACATTTTGAGTCCGGGAACGCGTTCCCACAACAGGGTGATCTCCCCGTCACCGGGCTCGGAACGGAAGGTGGGTATGTCGGTTGCCCCGGGAAATAGCACGATGCGTCGCTCGCTTTCGGCACCGTTTACACCTTCCGCGATGACGTGGACTACCTGGTCTCCGAACATGCCCTCCGTAACAAATTCGATCGAGAAATCACCGTTCGGTTCGAGCGATACGTCGCCGAATACTTCGCGCGAACCGGTACCCACCTCTTCCGCGTAAATTTCGTACCGAACGGAAACGATCCCCCGCGGTTGACCGCGATCGGGTGACGGATCGACAACACGACCGGTTACGCGAACGGCGCGGCCAAAGGGTGTACCGTCGCCGGGTGAGAAGAACGATATCTCCGGCTTGATGCTGCCGTCAAAGAGCGTCACCTCTTCCGTCCGCTCCAGGCCCGACGAGTTGAGCGCCGTGATGAGCACCTTCTTCTGCCCCGAGAACGATCTCGTATCCAGTCGAATCGAGAATGTCCCGTCAAAAAGGTCCCAGAAAACCTCGCCCCGTACGTCCGTACCCGGAACCTCGTACCGAAGCTCCTCGATGCTCAGCGACGTGATCGGGATTTCGCCGGAATCACCGACAACGCCGCGAATAACGACTTCGTCCCGATAAAAATCGGACAGCGACTCCGCGTCGATCGCGAGATAGGGAGCCGTCGGCGGCGGGGGAAAGAGGATCTCCGGGCGAATCGCGGCGGGCAGCGTCGCCAAGCCCACCTCGCTCAGGTCAAAGGGCGCCGGGAACCTGCTCCACAGAGGCGGTTCCGGGCGACTGTCCCGTTCAGCCTCGGCCACGCGCTCGGGGACCAAGCGGTTCCGCTGACCCGGCAGGACCGCATAACGGGGCTCTTCCAACGCGAGATCGCGCTCCGAATCAAACGGCACGTCCGGTGGTTCCGGCGTTGAAAATAGGGGATACTCGGGCGAGACGCTGAGAACCGGTTCGCGAAGTTGCCAGGCGGTGTCAATCGTCGAATCGGGCGGGCGCGTTCGCAGGGCGTACGCCTGGGACCTGATTTCGATCACCGCCGTTCCGTACCGTTCCGGGGCGCCCCCGACGCCTACGAGCAGTTCCCGGTTGCCGGAAAAGCTCGATGTTGGAACGGCAAAGGCGAACCGCCCGTCGCCGCCGGTTGTAGTCTCTCCGGAGGTACCGGAACCCAGGACCGCCCACACCACGGGCGTTCCCGCACCGACGGGTGTACCGATCCGGTTCGCATCGTTCCGTTCGCCCGCAACGCCGCGAACGGTGATCTCCGTGCCGTAGGTCTGTCCGTCCAGGGGCGAATCAATCACCACCAGGAGCGGTTGTGCCGCCGCTACAGACGCGGCGGCAGCAAAAACGGCGACAAGCACACTCCGGCGGCAAAAACGTGCGGGCACGTTCTATCTCCGTGAGCTACGGAGGCGGAATACTGCTACCAATCCAACAATCGCCGATAGAAGCAAAAACACCACCAACAACCGGTACTCGAAAGGCGAATGAAGTGGTTCATTCAACACCTGTTGTTCACCTGCCGGGTTCTGCCGTGTAACCTGATCTGCAACGGGAACCTGTGGCCCGGCAGTTGTAGTTGTGTTGGACGATAGATGAGAACCGGTTGCCGAAGGGGCATCGACCGATGAACGAATCGAAGATCGTGGCGAACTATCACTAGACTCGTTTGGTTGCGATACGTCTTGGTCGCCTGCTCTCCTCACCACGTTGTCGCTCCCGGCACCGCCGGCTGCACCCCGGCCGGCCGTATTCCGAAATGATGAAGGAGACTCGGATCTCGAAGACGAAGCAAAATTCGCAATACTGTTCGACAAGGGTATTGAACGCAGATCGGACCGTGCAGGTACCAACGCCTCAGACCGGTTTGATTCGCCGAGCGATACCCCTAAAACGCCGGGGCCAGCGGATACGCCGGACGTTTCGACAACGGAAGGCGTCGGTGCGGCGCCCGCGTCAATCGTAACGGTTGCAGCGCCATCGTTCACCTCATTTCCCGCCGCGTCCTGGATCATCGCGCCGCTTGTTTCGATGGCAGATGTCCGATTGAAGTTGACCTTTGTCGTTCCCACGGAGATTTGAGTGTCCGAGTCCTTGTCATCGTACTGATCAATCGTGATGTTGACTGAGTTGGGATCCGAACCAGGGTAGTTGTGGATTTGACCCGGAAGATTCGATCCCGACCCCGTTATTCCATCTGCAAATTCCAGGTACTCTTCCCAGAACGCGGCGTGGCCGGACCTGGTGTTGGGATACGAGCCGTTATCGTACGTGCGGATCTTCTCAGAAAACGTCAGAATCAGTTTGTCCTGAGAGTCGTTGAACAAGAGTCCATCGCCCGAGCTTTCTACACCCTGGGCCCAGACCAATACGGGAGCAGCTCCGTCCACAGGATTCGTCTCACTGGCTCCGGCTGTCGCGTTTCCGAAGAGATCCTCCACGTCGGTGGCGCCGCCCGTGAGCAGCGATACTGTCGGTTTGATACCTGTATCGTAGTCGTTCGCGATCCTCGTTTCCGTCAGGAGGAGCACAACGGTGTTGTCGTTGGCGATATCGGAATCTACGCCGGCGATGGTGTACACGAAATCGGGGGTTGGAGCTGTGTCAACGACGGTAAAATCAGTTGGGTCCACCGTTGAATCATTTACTTTTTGGTTGAAAACGATCCTGATTCTATCGATATATCCGTTGTTCGTCGTATCCAGCGTTGTCACTCCACCGGCTGCAAACGCAACGGGCGCCGCAATGCCGTCTACAAGGAGCGTACTTTGAGCGAGTGAGGTACCGCCGCCGATCGTCGGGAGGTTGTAGTCCACTACATTCCCGTTGTCATCGCTGATCGTTGCAGAGCCCAGATTGTTCGCAAGTGTCGCTACGTTCGTGTACTCGAGCGGACTTGCCTCTTCTCCACTCACCACCTGGTATGCAAAACTCGCATCCGCTCCGCTCACGCCGGTGAACGCTGCTTTCACACCCGTACCGGAGTTCAGTTCGATCTCAGGTGTTCCGCCGGCTACACTCACGTTCTGCGAGAACGCCGCCGTGATTGTTATCGTATCGTTCACAATGAACACGCCGCCTGAGCCGCTCGCCGTCCCGCTTCCCGTTACCCCCGTTACCGTCGGCGTGATCGTGTCTACAGTGAAGTTCACGTCGCCCTGACTCACGAGTCCAACCATACCGTTCCCGTGTACGTCGGTCGTTCCGGTCACTGTCACATCGATGTTCGTGACCTCATCGGCACCGTCAACGATGTCGTACACGGCGACATAGGTGTCCCCGTCCGTCCACCGGCTCGCCGTTTCGTCCTTCACCAACGTGCTGGTAATATCCGAGTCGGCACCGGTCGCAACGGTCGCACCCGTAAGATCAAAACCCACCGTGGGCTCATTCGTCTGGGCACCGGCCGGATGGGTCACCATAGCCTCTGAATAATCGATCGTTATCGTCAGATCGCCGCTCACGTCCCCGTCCAGTACTACGGCGTCCGTCCCGTCTGATACCGACAAACCTGTCACCGTCGGGTTTTTCGTGTCGATCGAGAACCGGTCCGCCTCAGTCGTCCCATCCATCACGTTCCCAGCCAAGTCTGCCGCTCCCGTGATTCTCACG
>JANQHT010000064.1 GCA_028282545.1 Spirochaetales bacterium | reverse complement strand
ATCGGAATCGCGCGCGCCGCGGCGGTGGGAGCGATCTCTGCGGAGTTGGAAGGGGCGATCCGGCGCGTATTCGCCGCCTCTACGCCCGACAACGCCCTGGATGCGATCAATCGGGCGGTGACGAGACTCGGAACATCGCTCGCAACGACAAACGCACAGGTAGACGCGCAGATGGGGCAATTGGGTGCGCAGTGGGAAGCGGACCGCGCGGCCTATGAGGCGCTGCTTTCGGCGTACATCGGCGGTGGCGATACCGCGCCGAGCTGGGAGGCGGTTGAAACGGCGATGGACGCGGCCTTCCGGAATAACGACTACTTTGCGAGCGCCGTTGTGCGCTCGCGCCTCCAGACGGCGGAGAGCGGCCTCGCTCCGCCCGACGGAATGGGAGCACAGATCGCGCGCTACGGTACGGCGATCCGCACCGTGGGCGCCCGCGCCATCGCCGACTATCGGGAACAGGTGGAGGCGATGATCGCCGACCGTGGTGCGGAACTGGCGCTCGAACGGGAGGAACTCGCGCGGCGTCGGGAGCGCTGGCAGGTGCAGACGACGGAACTCCTAAGCGTGGCGAGCGCCGAATGGTCGGGCGGCTACACGCGCATCGTGGGGATGCGCAAGAGCTGGCAGGAACGGACGCAGGAGGACTACAAGCGGCGATCGGCCCTGTGGAACGCACGCTACGCGCTGCTCCAGAGCGGCCGGGCGGAGTGGATCAAAGAGGCAACGGCGACTGCCATGACGGTGAGTGCGGAGGCGATGGGGCTCGATCTCGCCGGAGACGCGAACCGATCGATCGCCGCGAGCGAGACGCTCCTGATCCAGAACGGGATTGAGGCGCTGCCGGACCTGAACGTGCTGGTAGAGGAGACGGTGAAGAGCCCGACGCTAACGGCGGTGATAGAGCGCGCCGGGGAACTGGCGCAGCGCGGCCGGGGACGGACGGTGGTAGCGGCGTACCTGCCGCGGATGAACACGGGAGGCAACGCGCACCGGCTGGCGGTGGAAACGACCAGTGCAATAGGAGAGGAGATCTCCCAACGGGCGGCGCTGGTGACGGCGCTGCAGATGGCGGAGCAGGTGCGGCTGATGGAAGCGGGGCTGTTGGAGGGAGTGGAAGGGGCGAACGAGTCGGTAGAACGGGGATTACGGAACCAGATGCAGAACGCCGGGTACCGGCGGAGGGGAACGTACTTCACGCGGAAAGCGATCATCGACGAATCGCTGTTGGGAGGAGTGGAGAGAGAAGAGCAGCGTGTGGGAGCGTACCGATGGTTTCTGACGCCGGAGATGGAACTGGGAGTGGACCTGAGCCGGGAGAGCCTGGAGGGCCGGAGCGCGCGGATCATCCAGGCGACGGTCACGGTGGCGCAGAAGGCGCTTGAAGACTACCAGGCGCTGATCTTCGGACGTGACGAAGACAAAAGCGAATGGGATTACACGCGGATATCGGAGGAGTTCGAGGAGCACTTTGCCGTGGCGAAAGCGGCGTACAAAGGGTCAGCGGGCTACAACCGCACGAACAGCGACGGCGAAGCGGTGAACCAGGAGACGGAGGGACTGTTCAACTGGCACGTGGGGTACGCGCCGCAGATGAATCGGGAGAACCCGGAACAGGTGAGTGAAGCGGGCTACGGAGAGATGGGACGGATCATGGAAGCGTTCCTGAGGAACGAGGCGCGAGCGAACCGGGGCCCTGCGATGCTGGACACACCGATGTACAGCCTGAAGCTGTGGGACGACGACGCGGACAACGACGGAGAGAGCGACGGGCTGCTGGGAGCGCCGAGTATCAAGAGCATCACGAACCTCGCGGTGAGCGTAGCGGCGTACTCGGCTGGTGTTGGACCGCTGGTAACGGCGGCGTTGAACTTGGTGGACGACGCGGTGTTCACCGTGGCGGACGTGGCAACGGGGTACCGGGACGCGGGGAGCGCCTTTGGAGGGTTCGCGCTGCAAGCGGGAGCGAGCATGGCGAGCGCGAGTGTGGGGGGAGCGTTCAGCGGGTTCGACGCGGCTCCCGGCGGTGATACCTTTCTCACCGGCGGCTTCAATGGAATGCTGGAAGGCACGACGCAGAACATGGGCACGTTCGCGTCAACGACAATCGACATCGGCATGGGCGCGGCGCAAAGCGTGGCCACCAACGCGGCATCGAGTACGGTGAGTTCATTCGACTTCACCACGGGCCGGTTCAACACCGATCAGATATACGAAGGGACGTTCGGAGAGAGCGCCTGGGCGAGCTACGCGGGGAGTGCCGCAGGAACGGCGGTCACGGCGGGACTCAACTGGGTCGTGGACGGCACGATCGGACAGGAGTACGGTCAGGTGAGTTCGTTGAACCGGCTGGTGGGCTCTGCGGCCAACGCGGGAATCCAGTACGGTATGACGGGCCAAACGACGCTGAACATCCTGAACGCCGCAGACCTAAGCGGCGGAAACCTCACCGGCGGGTTGCTCGAGCTCAACCTGGGTGGTGAAGGATCGCTTCTGAACATGGGAAGCGGCGGTATCGGTATGAGCGCGGTACAGATGGCCAAGAGTCTGGGAGGCCTCAAGACGTACGGACGGAACGTCAGGATCGCGGCGAGCGGGTACTGGGGGAAGGAAGCTGTGGCGGCGCGGATGCTCGCAACGAGCGGACTCAGCGAGACGGAAGCGCTGTTTGAACAGTTGATGAGTGGAGAGGCGGTCCTCACCGAGGGGGGCACGGGCGGACGGGCGCAGACGGTAGCGGCAAACGGACGGAAGGAGATTCGCCTGGGAGCGGGATCGCGAGAGGGGAGCCGGTACCAGTTGGGACTGACGCTGGCACACGAGGCGTTCCGGGATGGATTGGACAACGGCGTGACCGGGCAGAACCGGGAGACGATGAACTCGGTGGTGGGACATACGCTGGTGGCGCAGCAGGTAGCGGGCATCTACGGGGGAGAGAACCTGACGGGGCTACTGCGGGATGAGGTGGAGATGTTGGCGTATGCACAGAGGACCGGGGACTACAGCATCTTCGGGGGTCATGTTGCGGCCTCCTATGATTCCAGTGCGGATTATTGGAAACTGACCCAAGGTGCCGACGGTAACTGGGGGTGGCAGGAAGATCAGAGCCTCGATTTTGATCTGAGCGAACTCCCGCCGGACAAGCGAGCGGCGGTAGAAGAGGCATTACGTCTGAACGGCAGTGGGCTCACTGCCGACGGCCGGGTGCGTCACGAGGACATGGACGAGGCGATCATCGATATCGTGGCGGGAACTGTTGTCGGAGAAGCATCGAGCAATCCTTGGGCTACCCGCGGACCGGGCGAAACGCAACGCCGTGAGGAACTATCGATCTTTGCCGGTGGCACGGACCAGTTTGTACAAGTATCCTCAATCGCCGCCGGCATGATGGCAGGCGGTGTGACGAACGCGGGTATCGCAGCGTTCGATCAAGCGTTGGTTGCAGCACAGGAAAGCGGACTGTTGGTACGGAACGAAGTAAACATCGGACCGTTTGATCCGAACAATCCGATTATCTTTCCGAATGAAGGCGACTACGGACGATTAAGCTCGGATGTTGGCTATCGTTCCTTGATGTACAACGGTATTGCGCATCGTCGCGAACATCTCGGTCAGGACTTCTACTTTCGGAATGCCCAAGGCGAGCGGTACGAAGATGGCGTCGTTGGAGTTCGCGCCGGACAAGAGACGAGTGTCGAACTGAGATATAACGATGTATTCGGAATCAACGTTACGGCGACCGGCGACACAGTGCGAGGTCGATATTCGCACCTACACTCAAACACGGTGATGGACTATTTGGCGGCATTCGGGACTCAGGGAGTGACGGCGACCGGAAATGGGCTGACGGGGGTGCCCGCCGGAATGCGAGTCGGAAGCATTGGCAATACCGGGATGAGTACCGGACAGCATCTTGATTTTATTACAGAATTTTACGACCCGGAAAACCAAAGTTGGATTCGGACAGCCCCCACGCAGGTGTACTCAGCCCTATCGCATCATCAAGAAACACCGTGGTCACAAGCATTTTCTGGGGATTCACAGCTTCAATTGACCTCTGATGACGTGTTCGACATGTGGAACCACGGTGGCGTGCAGAACTCGGGTGCGTACGAACCGTGGGAAAACGAGGCGTGGATGACCTTAGGGGCGTTGGACCTTGCAGAATTGCTACGAATATGGGATTAGCGGCGATGAAGCGATTATCAGTAACGATGTGTATGTTGACATGTATTGGAACTTCGATACTGACGGCATATGAGACGAGCGAGAGTTACATCGCGCTTCGGTACATTGTTCGGGTTAGCGACGCAATTTCCGGGTTCCCCGGAAATGTGATTCGACCACGTTATATGTGGCTCGACGACCATCGATTGGTTATCCCCGTGAAGGAAGTAATCGAAGAACGACAAGGGTACGAACTACAGAACATCAGTGTGTTTGTCATCGACCTCCATCGTGGGACTGCTGTACGTACCGTAACGTTTGAGAGTGTGTACGGTGTTGTTTTCGTACCGTCGGCATCTGGAGACAATCTTTTTGTATCGAGTATTTACGACCTTCGACCACCGGACGAAGGGCAGTTCGGGATTCAGGAGCTACGAGAACGATACTCGATGGACACCAATACGCTTGAATTGGGTTCAACAACAAGGGAAATGATTATTCAAGAGCGACCGGAGATTTCACCCTTCTCTGAACGACCATACCCGGACGCACTGATATCAGGCGCGAGTGAGCTGCATGACTGGTATAGGGCGCATACAACACCTCTATACGATTGGGCGTGGTGGGGCGACTACATTGTCGGTCTTGGCGCAGAGACACGTTCGATACCCTTTTTCTACCATGATCTGCGTCTGTATACGCAGGATGGTGCTACCGCATACGTACTGCCTGAGATTGAGGTGGATGTAATAGGCTTACATTCGCAAGTTGCGCTGCAGACAAGCCCAAACTCAGAATATCTGATGATCTCCGAGTCTATCGCTGGGCTTGCATCCATACGGTTGTACGGGACGTCGCCATCGTCAATCCTGTACATCTACGGATTTGTCGACGAAGACCCTACCGGTGGGTACGAGACGATCATCTACAACACGGACACCGAAGACTTTGGGGCGGGGTATGCGATTCGTGAAGTATTCGAAGTCGAGCGGGAAATCGTGGACGGCTCGGCACTCTCAACAGGGCCAGTGGTTGAACGCTAACCGACCAACGGAACAAACCGTAAAACGGTTGTTTGGGATTTCGGGGAATCAGTGTGCCTTTCCCGGGTGCACGAATCCGATCATCGATGCGGACGGAACGGTTCAGGGGCGTATATGCCACATACGCGCAGCGAGACCGAACGGACCTCGGTATGATGCTACGCAAACCGACGAGGAGCGACGCGCGTTTGAGAATCTCCTTTTGCTGTGTACGATGCACCATACGACGGTCGATGCCGACCCGATATCGTATCCCGCCGAAACACTTGTGGAAATGAAACGGGTGCATGAAGCGGGCGTTACGGAAGAGGTTCGACCCGAGCATGTCTTCTACGCAAAGGTTTTGCTGAATACCTACGCCGATGTGGCGGTAAGCAATGAGAGAGGGAACGTCGCGGTCAACAGTCCGGGAGCAATGGTCGGTACCACGACGAACATCACGAACAATACCATCAAGCCGACGACGAAGAAGGTAGCGATTGCACCACCGGAGGGAACAATCGGTGCGTATCAACGGTATGCGCGATATATCGCATATCTCATCGAGCGATACAACAAGTTTGCGTCTGTACAAGTGCGGGAAAGAAAATTCTCTTACGGCGCGCTCGGCGGGAGAATTGAGAGTAAGTTTGGCGCTAAATGGCGAATGCTGCCTGAAGAGCGGTTCGAGGAACTTCGTGGATATCTTCAAACCAAGATACAGGGAACGATCGTAGGAAAACGGAACACCAGCGAAGGGCGACGGAGTTTCTTGACCTTCGAAGAATACGGCAAGAAACACGAGCGATAGTGCCCTCCGGCGCGTTTCGACTCCCGAGCATGACCAACCCGCCGGTGTTGGGTTTGTATTGCGTGGGGAAGGAGACGGAGACGTCGTTTCCATCTGTCCAATGGACGGTACGGATGGAGGCCCCACCCCAACAGGGAAGTCGTGGTGGGGATGGGAACGGGATGAACACCTACGGTCCAAAACTATGCACCAACGGACGAGGTAGTTACAGCGGAGCGGGAGTTTGCAGGTGGACGGTTCGGCGCTGTCTGTGAAAGCAGTGACGGGGAGGTACCGCACGGTCTATAGAAAACCCTACGTGAGCAACACACCGCTCACTGAAGCGCGAAGGATCGGAAGGGCAGCGGAGCTGGTCTCACGAAGTGAGACCGGAGCGGCAGGCCGACCACCAAAGCGGAGATTTGGTGATCGGGCGAAAGAGCCGCGGAGCCCTGGAGAGCCTGGTCTCCCCCGTCCGTTCACCTCACCGTGGGGATGACACACGACCGGGTACACACCACCGGGACCGGACGACTGCGGAGGCCTGCGGCTTCCGGCGTGTCCGGCTGAGCAGGGATACGCAGGCGTCCGGTCCCCCGAGCGAACACCGGGACGGCAGCAGACTCTGGAATCGGAATCGGTGCCAAGAGCGGCACAAAAACAACACAGGAGCAGCAGAATGTATCGAACGATTGGAATCGGTTTAGTGGCAGCGGTGGTCGTACTCGCCGGATGTGTAACGCCGGGGCCCCAACCCGGCAGCACACCGCCGGCACAGAGTCAGCCGGAGGAACCGGCCATCACATTGACGGAAGTCGAGGCGGCGCAACTGGCGACGTATCGCGCCGTGGGAGAGGAGCTATTGATCGACGAGCTGCAACCGGCGCCGGCGACCACGTTTATGATCGATCCGTATACCCAGGCGTACGAAGGCTATCGCATCATTCGGTTGTTAGGATTGGTCGATCGATTGAGCGTGGCGGAGCAGTATGCGTTTATCGATGCGCTGTTTCGCGATCTGCCGAATCCGGTGGCGGTTGCCGAGCCGGTTCGGAACATCGTGGTGGGACAGTGGTATACCGACGGGGAGCCGTTGATCGTCCACGTGACGCAGGCGTATTCGGGAGATCGGATTCCGTCGCTTGTCGCGATGTTTAACACCAGCGACGGGATACGGGATCTCGGGTATGAGGCGATGCAGGCGCAAGGACCGGCGGTGGAGTATCCGCGATTTGTGCGCGTCGATGGGAGCGTTCGAGCGGTTGCTCGGGAGTTCTATGCGATTAAGCTCTTGGAGAACGGCCAGGTGAGCGCGTCGGGCGCGGTGGGGCAAACCTTACCGGATTTTGCGACGATCGAGGATGTGCGTACGCGAGTCAATCTGACCGATGCATACCTGCGCGACGGCGTGAGGGAGAACGACACGGCAGTGGTGCCGGTGTTGGAAGCGGTGATCGCCGACGAGACGGTGGCACCGCTGTCGCGGGTACACGCTCGGATGCAGTTGTTCATGTACTACTTGTTTGCGGGCGATTCGGCGGCAGCGCGCGAGGTTTCCGACGCGTTGCAAACGTGGGACCTCATGAGTGAGCTGACGGTAGCCGAGACGGAGCTCGCTGAAGTAGCACGTATCGATGTACCAAACATCATTGTGATTGCCGAGGCGCTTGCGAGCGGAGATACATCGCAGTTGTGATCGGTACATGCCCGCGCAGGCGGCCGGTGGGTTCGCCTTTGCGACCGGGTAGCCTCGGGGATGTGGGCTACCCCCTCCACTCGATCCGTCGCGCATGTGCGACCCCCCTGATTGAAGCGGGCGCCCAGGTACGCTACGGGCGGGCATACAACAGCGATGAACCGACAATCGCCGTACACGTTGATATACTTATCTCCAGGAGTGACGCCATGACCAAGGACGCCATCATTGCTGAAATCAGGAAACTCACCCCCCAGGAACAGCATGAAATCGCGGAGATGCTCTGGGAACACGATGAGCACATTCATGCATTGAGTGAGGAAGAACTCGAAATGGTGCAGGATCGACTGAAACGCTACCATGATCATCCCGAAACGGGTATTTCGATGGAAGAGATGGCCCGGAGGCACGGGCTTTAGGTGGCATACCGCATCATCTTTCTCGATGAAGTCGATACGGATATCACCGACGGAATAAATTGGTATCGAGACATCAAACCTGGTCTTGAAGAGTCCTTCAAGCACGATCTCTCACGGATGTTCACACAACTCATCGAGAATCCGAAGCTTTTTCGAGAGGTCGTTCCCGGTATACGGATGGGAATCACGAAACGGTTCAAATTTCGCGTCGTTTACGAGCTTCATGACCAGCATGTGCTCATCGCTGCGATCGTACATCCCAAGCGACACGAATCGGTATGGAAACGAAGACTATGACCGACGTTCCCTTATCTAAGTCTATCCCCGATAATCCGAGAAAGGCCATGAAATCCTCCGCCCGGGTACACCTGCGGACATCGCCGTTGCCGATGCGCAATGGCAAGAGATGGAAGATCACCCCGAGCGCTCAATGACCGTGGATGAACTCAAACGAAGCGTTGATACATTGACAAAACGCCATGAGCTACACACTTGAAGACTGACTAAGCGCTTCAAGTACAAGGTGGTTTATCGCATCAAGGACAACACGGCCTGGTAACACCACCGGGACCGGACGGGTGCGGAGGCGTGCGGCTTCCAGGGTGTCCGGGTGAGCAGGGATACGCAGCCGTCCGGTCCCGACGGCGAGGAGCCGCCGTATCCGGACCCCTCCTACTGCACCGTTTGCGTCGCCCTGTAGCGCGTCTCTCCGCGCTTCAGGCGGCGGAACTCCGGCATCACCATAAAAGCGGCAAGGATCACCACAATGACATCGATGAGCAGCGACCCCAAGTAGACCCATCGTATACCGAACAGCCGCGGCAAAATCAACATGACCGGAACGTAAAACACCAACTGCCGGACAATGCCGATGAGTGCAGCCGGTCCGCCCTTGTCGATGGCGGGGTAGAAGGTCATGGCCATAAATATCAGGGGAAGGACCGGGACCACGAGGAGAAATATCCGATAGTTGGCGATGCTCGCCGCGACGAACTGCGTAGCCGGAAAAATCAGAGAGAGCGTCTGTACCGGGAAGATCATGAGCCCGGCCCAGAACGGGAGAAGCAGAAAGAGCGATGCGGCGGTGAATATCCAGAACCCCTTCACCACGCGGTCGTTTTGTCCGGCACCGAAGTTAATACCCACCACCGGTTGCAACGCCCGCATCAGTCCGATAATCGGCGTGAGCAGCAAGCCGAGTATGCGGAATATCGCGCCGTAGAAGGCGATTTCAAGTACCGACCCGTAACGAGAGATGGCGTTGTACACGACAACGGCCTGGAGCAGACTCATCACCGTCATGATCAGTGAGGACGCACCCATGGAGAAAATCGATTTCACGGTTTCGCGGTCGCGGTACAGCACGAAGGGCCTGGCGGGGAAGGAGGCGCTCGACCCGCCGAAGTAGATAAAACCCAACAGGACATACATAGCCATCCCGATGTTGGTTCCCCACGCAGCACCTACCGCGCCCCATCCGAATACGACGATAAAGATGTAGTTGAACACGATGTTCACCACGAGTCCGATTCCCATCATCAGCGCCGCAGACTTCATCTTGCCCTCGGCGCGCACGATCATATTGAGGGTTACGCCGTAAATCCACAGCACGGCACCGATGGAAGTGACTCGAAAGTAATCCGACCCCAGAATCAACGCCTCGCCGGTTCCTCCCATGAGCCGTACGAGCGGCACCGCCAGAAGGATCGCGGCAACGGTGTACACCGCTGATATCAACAAGGTGAGATAGTTCACGTTTCCCAGGAGCCGTTCCTGGGTGCGCGTATCACCGGCGCCTAAGGCGATACTGAGGAGGGAGCCCGCACCAACACCGATGAGGGAACCGAAACCAAGCGTCAGCGACGAAAGGGGATAGGCGATGGACACCCCGGCCAGGGCGGTTTCGCCGACGAATCGTCCGACGAAAATTGCGTCGAACACCGTGTTCAGCCCGTAGAGCACCATAGCGATCACCGCGGGCCAAGAGAGTGACCACATCACTCTCCAAAGGTTGTCCTTTAGTATGAAGGTTCTTTGTGTTGTGTGATCCATGTTGCGACTCCTTTCACCTCGTAAAGTCCACAAAGGCCCTTTCAAAGGGGGTTGCGGACAGTTTTTTAAAACTCAAACTAATTAATTTGAATAATCAAATCAAGCCCTTGACGGTGGAACGATTCACCGTATATTGTCTGCAACGCCGGTTTTGAGAGGCGCCCGTTTATTCTTATCGGTTTTCTAATGTATTGATTATCCGTAAAAAATTAGGTAAAACTAACAATAAATATATGCTGGCTTGGCCCGCAAACACAACATTGCAAGGAGTCGTTCAATGCAGACGGACGAGAAGGTAGA
Organism: Spirochaetales bacterium; assembly: GCA_028282545.1. GTDB lineage: Bacteria > Spirochaetota > Spirochaetia > DSM-27196 > Alkalispirochaetaceae > JANQHT01. The sequence goes on along the minus strand of JANQHT010000064.1, from coordinate 15,966 downwards.
TACGCAGACCACGGGCACCGATGAGGCCGCCTGGCACGGCTTCACGGATGGGTGGTGGCGTGAACGAGTCGATACGCGCGAGTTTGTTCAGAAGAACTACCGCCCCCATACGGGTGACGAGGGTTTTCTCGTCGGACCAACGCAGCAAACAAACGACTTGTGGACACAGACGCGTGGTCTGCTCGCGGAGGAGATACAAAACGGCGGGAAGCCAAACGTAGACACCGCCGTCGTCGGTGACATCACCGCGTACGGCCCCGGTTACATCGACAAAGCGTTGGAACAGGTGGTCGGTCTCCAGACCGACGCCCCGCTCAAGCGCGCGATTCTCCCGTACGGTGGGATTCGCGTGGTCCAATCCGCGTGCGCGGCGTACGGGTACAAGCTCAGTCCCCGCATCGAGGAAATCTTCACGCGGTACCGGAAGACGCACAACGACGGTGTCTTCGACGCGTACACGCCCGAGATGAAGGCGGCGCGTAAAGCGGGCATCATCACCGGCCTGCCCGATTCGTACGGCCGCGGTCGCATCATCGGCGACTACCGCCGCGTCGCCCTCTACGGTGTGGATCGTCTCATCGTGGACAAACGGGAACAGCTCGCAAGCTTCGAGGTCGAGACGCTCGACGAAGAGACGATTCGCCACCGGGAAGAGCTCGCGGAACAGGTGACCGCACTGACCGAGCTGGTACAGATGGCGGAGGCGTACGGGTTCAATATCCGTCGCCCAGCGCGGACCGCCCGGGAGGCGTTCCAGTGGACCTACTTCGCGTACCTCGGCGCAATCAAGGAACAGAACGGCGCCGCGATGAGCCTCGGCCGCGTATCGACGTTCCTGGATATCTACATCGAACGCGACCTCAGCGCGGGTGTGATCTCGGAAGAGGAGGCGCAGGAACTCGTCGACCACTTCGTCATGAAACTGAGGCTCGTCCGCTTCCTACGGACGCCCGAGTACAACCAGCTCTTCTCCGGAGATCCTACCTGGGTCACGGAAGTGATCGGAGGAATGGGGACCGATGGGCGGACCCTGGTCACAAAGACGAGTTACCGCTTCCTGCAGACGCTCTACAATCTCGGTCCGGCGCCGGAACCGAACCTCACGGTGCTCTGGTCGCGCAGCCTGCCCGAACCGTTCAAGGACTTCTGCTCAAAGGTCTCGATCGATACGTCCAGCATCCAGTACGAGAACGACGACCTGATGCGGACCTACTGGGGAGACGACTACGGCATAGCGTGCTGCGTCTCGGCGATGCGGATCGGGAAACAACTCCAGTTTTTCGGCGCCCGCTGCAACCTCGCCAAGGCGCTTCTCTACGCGATCAACGGCGGGAAGGATGAAATCAACGGCATCCAGGTGGGGCCGCGCTTCGAACCGATCGCCGGCGATATTCTCGACTACGACGAGGTAATGAGCAAGTTTGATTATTTCCTGGATTGGATCGCCAAGTTGTACGTCAACGCGCTCAACGTCATTCACTACATGCACGACAAATACTGCTACGAGCGGTTGCAGATGGCGCTTCACGACCGCGATGTGTTCCGAACGATGGCGTGCGGAATCGCGGGACTCTCCGTATGCGCCGATTCGCTTTCAGCGATCAAACACGCAACGGTGCGCGTCATCCGCGACGAGTCGGGTACCGCGGTAGACTTCGAGGTCAGCGGCAGCTATCCCGCGTTCGGAAACAACGACGACCGCGTCGATACGATCGCCGCCGACCTAGTTGAACGCTTTATGCGAAAGGTATCGAAGAACCCGACCTACCGCGGATCAACACCCACCCAGTCGATTCTCACGATCACGTCCAACGTGGTGTACGGCAAAAAGACGGGCAACACGCCCGACGGTCGCCGCACCGGTGAACCGTTCGCCCCGGGTGCCAACCCGATGCACGGTCGGGATGAGCGCGGCGCCCTTGCATCGCTCGCCAGCGTCGCGAAACTACCCTACGAGTTTGCGCAGGACGGCATCTCGTACACGTTCAGCATTGAGCCCGGATCGCTCGGCATGCGCCCCGAAGAGCGGGTGCAGAATCTGCGAGGAGTGCTGGACGGCTACTTCATCCAAAACGGGCACCACATCAACGTCAACGTGCTTAATCGCGATACGCTCGTGGACGCGATGGATCATCCCGAGGAGTATCCCGATCTCACCATCCGCGTCTCCGGGTACGCCGTCCACTTCGTGAAACTGACACGCGAACAGCAGCTTGACGTGATCAACCGAACGTTCCACGGCCGGCTGTAACGGAACCGGACCTGACAAACACGGGTGTGGACGAAGAATCGGGGGCGGGGTACGGGACACCGGGCGGTCACGCCGCATCGGGAACCGCGGTCGGTCGCGTTCACTCGGTGGAAACGATGGGTACGCTCGAAGGTCCCGGGCTGCGCTTCGTCGTGTTCCTGCAGGGGTGTCCCCTCCGGTGCCGGTTCTGCCACAACCCCGATACGTGGGAGCGCCAGGCAGGTCGCGTGATGGAGGTCGAGGAAGTTCTCGACGAACTCTCCGGATATCGCACGTTCATCGATGCGTCCGGTGGCGGCATCACGTGTACCGGTGGCGAGCCGCTCGTGCAATCGGAGTTCGTCGCGGAACTCTTCGACCGTTGCCGGAAACTGAATATCCACACGGCCTTGGACACGTCGGGATACGCCGGGCTCTCCGACTCCGTCCGACGGGTGATTGCCGGTACCGACCTGGTCCTCCTGGACATCAAGCATACCACCGAGGACGCGCATCGCGAACTCACCGGCGTTTCGTTTGAACCGATCGAACGGTTCGCACGATTTGTCGACGAATCTCCCGCGTTGCTGTGGATCCGGCACGTCCTGGTGCCCGGCTTCACACTGCACCTCGACACGCTGCGTGCGACGGCCGCGTTTCTATCGTCGCTCCGGTCGGTGAGCCGCGTCGATCTTCTCCCCTACCACGAACTGGGACGCCACAAGTGGGAAGCGCTCGGCCTGCGGTACCCGCTTGTGCACGTAGCCCCTCCGAACCGACGCGACGTTAACAAAGCGTACAACGTCTTTCTGGACGCCGGTCTCCCCGTTACAAGACCCTAATACCTGAGAAAAGATGTTTACAACACTTGACACTCGTTGAGCAGCGATATATAAATAAACAAATATCGATATTTATTTATCTAATTAGACGCGACGGCGTCAAGAGGAGATACATGATGGCTGCTACTGAGAAGAAAGACGCTCTCGAGGCGATGATCGAGACGGTCTCCGATGCGCAACAGGTGTACGCGACCTACACCCAGGAACGGGTCGATGCGATTTTCCGGCGTGCCGCAATCGCGGCGAATGCCGCCCGGATCGAACTGGCCAAACAGGCCGTTGCCGAAACGGGAATGGGCATCGTCGAAGACAAGGTTCTCAAGAACCACTTCGCATCGGAGTACATCTTCAACAAATACAAACACGAAAAGACGTGCGGAATCGTCGAAGAGGATAGCGCCTCGGGAATCATAAAGATCGCGGAGCCGGTTGGAGTGATCGCCGGCGTCATCCCGACGACGAACCCGACCTCTACCGCGATCTTCAAGGCGCTGATCGCGATAAAGACACGGAACGGTATCATCTTCAGCCCCCACCCGCGCGCCGCGAAGTGCACGGTAGAAGCGGTACGGATCGTACTCGAGGCCGCCGTGGAAGCGGGCGCTCCCGAGGGCATCATCGGGTGGATCGAGGAACCCACCCTCGAAAAGACGTCGAGGCTCATGGAGCACCCCCGGGTCAGCTTGATATTGGCGACCGGTGGCCCGGGCATGGTCAAGTCCGCGTACTCCTCGGGGAAACCGGCTATCGGCGTCGGCGCCGGGAACACGCCGGCTGTAATCGACGAGACCGCGGACATCAAGATGGCGGTCAGTTCGATCCTTATGAGCAAGACCTTTGACAACGGCGTCATCTGCGCTTCCGAACAGTCAATCATCGTGCACAAAGACGTCTACGGGGCGGTCGCGAAGGAGTTGAAGGCGCGCGGAGCCCACATCCTCAGCAAGGCGGAGAAAGAGAAGGTAGCCGATATCGTCCTCGATCCAAAGCGCGGCACCGTGAACGCTGCAATCGTGGGTCAACCGGCGGCGGAGGTCGCGGCCATGGCCGGCGTGACCGTTCCGGAAAAGACAAAGGTCCTCGTCGGTGAAGTCAGCGCCATCGATTTGAGTGAGCCCTTCGCGCACGAAAAGCTGAGCCCGGTCCTTGCGATGTACAAGTGCTCCGACTTCGAAGACGGTGCGGACAAGGCGCGCCGCCTGGTGGAGCTGGGCGGCTTCGGTCATACCGCTGTCCTGTACACGGACCGTCTCAACCAGGATCGGATCAGGACGTACGGTGAACTCATCAAAGCGGGTCGTGTGTTGGTGAATATGCCCTCGAGTCAGGGTGCAATCGGCGACATGTACAATTTCAGGCTCGAACCCTCGCTGACGCTTGGGTGCGGTAGTTGGGGAGGAAATTCCGTGAGTGAAAACGTAGGCGTCAAGCACCTGATCAACGTGAAGACCGTGGCCGAACGGCGCGAGAACATGCTGTGGTTCCGTCTGCCGCCCAAGATCTATCACAAGTACGGGTGTCTGCCGGTTGCGCTGCAGGACCTACGAGGCAAGAAGCGCGCGGTGATCGTCACCGACGAGTTCCTCTTCAACGCCGGGTACGTCGACAAAGTGACCACCGTATTGGAACCGCTCGGCATCGATTGCCAGACGTTTCATCGCGTCGAACCCGATCCGACCCTATCGACCATCAACGACGGCGTGACGCTCATGAACGCCTTTGAGCCCGATGTCGTGATCGGACTCGGGGGCGGTTCGCCGATGGACGCCGCCAAGATCATGTGGGTCCTCTACGAACACCCGGACGTCACGTTTGAAGGCCTTGCACTGCGCTTCATGGACATTCGGAAGCGGATCTACGAGTTTCCACACCTGGGAACCAGGGCGACCATGGTGGCTATCCCCACGACGAGCGGAACCGGCTCGGAAGTAACGCCGTTCAGCGTCGTCACCGACGACAAGAGCGGTTACAAATACCCGATAGCCGACTACACCCTGACTCCCCACATCGCGATCGTCGATACGGAACTCGTGATGACGATGCCGCCGGCCTTGACCGCAGCGTCGGGAATAGACGCTGTGACGCACGCGGTCGAGACGATCGCCTCGTCCATGAGTACCGACTATACGAACGGGATCGCCCTCGAAGCGCTGCGCATACTGTTCAAGTACCTGCCGCAAGCGTACCGTGAGGGCGCCGCGAACCTGCGCGCCAGGGAAAAGGTGCACAACGCGGCCACGATGGCCGGCATGGCGTTTGCCAACTCCTTCCTTGGGGTGTGTCACTCGATGGCGCACAAACTCGGTGCGGTGTTCCACATCACCCACGGCGTCGCCAACGCGATGTTGATCAACCAGGTGATCAAGTTCAACGCGACCGACGTACCGGTAAAACAGGCGGCGTTCCCGCAGTACGAGTACCCGTCGGCAAAGAGCCGCTACGCTCGTATCGCCGACTATCTGGGACTCGGCGGCACATCGGACGACGACAAGGTGAACCGCCTGATTGAAGAGATCGAGGATCTCAAGGGGGCGCTCGAATTGCCGGCCGCGATCAAGGACGCGGGAATCGACGAAGCGGAGTTCCTGGGCGCGGTAGACACGCTCGCCGAAAACGCCTTCGACGATCAGTGCACCGGAGCGAACCCGAGGTATCCGCTCATCAGTGAATTACGAGAGATCTACCTCAAAGCGTGGGAAGGGTCGGTCTGACGGCACCGACCGCACATCGAAGGGCCGGCCCACGGGGGCCGGCCTTCTTTTCAAAAACGCAAACACTGATAGGGAAAAGATGTCTGCGAAATCGGGGGAATTCCACCTTCATGATACGTGAAAGGGACAACACGTTTTGTTACGTACAACGTCCGCATCCGCGGGTATATCTCCTCAGAGCGTGCCCAGGCGCGCCGTAACCCGACGATTTCGTATGGAACGGTTTTTGCTCTTAAAAACCGTAGAGGAGACGGGTGTGGCAAACAGACGAACGGTGATTTTGATCGCGGCGTTGTGCGTGGCGGTGGTATCGCTTCAGGGTTGCGCAACGCTACTGGGCGGGCGACGGCAGAGGATCGAATTCGATGGGGTGCCCGACGGCACCGCCGTGACGGTCACGGACAGCACAAATGCCGTCGTGTTCGAAGGTACCCCACCCATGAGCGTGAAGCTTCTCAGAAATCAAACCTTTGCGCGCGCGGCGCGGTACGTCGTCGCGTTTCAGCACCCCGACTACGCCACGCGCTACGTCGTTCTTGAACCGCGCAAACGAACCGGCGCGATCGCCGCTTCGTGGTACCTGGGGGCATTTTGGGGCGTCTCGCCGATCGTCGATTTCTTCGCCGGGGCCAACATCAGATTTGATCCCAGGCGTATCGATTCGATCGAGTTCGTGCCGATCGAAGAGGGGGCCGAATGAAACGCAGGTTCGTCCATCTATGGGTATGTGTGGGAGCCGTCCTCGTCGTGGCGGGGTGCACGACGCTCGACTACTCGGTGACGGAAGCGGTCACGCCGCTCTACACCGCGATCAGACCCGAATCGGCCGTGACAATCACCGAGGAGCACGCCGTGTGGGGCGGCCGTCGCCGTTCTCCGGCGATTCCCGATAGCGACCCGTCGTTTTCGACAACGGGACCCGGCGCCCCGACGGTCTACATAAGCGACGCCGCCGTCCTGATCGCCTATTTCCGCGTAACGCCCGGCGAGGAAACGGTCGTGACACCACACATCGTGCGATTCGACGTGGCGAGAACAAACCGCGCCCGGAGTTCGGTCGCGGTGGAGGGTTTTTCGTTCACCCTAACGCGCGCCGTAGACGGTCCAGGGGATATTGACGGATCGGACCTCCAACCCTTCCACGACGAGTACACTCCACCCTTCGGCTTTGTTCCGACCGACGTGTACCTTCTCGACGAGGTTACAGCGGGTACGTACCGAAAGGTCCAGGCGGTGGCGCCGGAGGATTCGCTCTTTATACACATCGAGACGGGGCTGCTCCGGAATCTGGAGACGCACCACTGGTTTGTCGGTCGCTTTGAATCACGCGACGCTACGCTTGCGGCGATCGCCGATCCGACAACGGCGGCGAGTGTACGCCTCGCCTCAGCCGCGACTCCGCCGGAAGAGGAGGAGCCGGCCGTGCAACGAGTCGGACCGATCGAGGTGGACGTGGACGCCGCCACGGGCGAAGTCGTGACGATTCCGATCGACGGCGGGACGTACGTCGGCACGATCGATGACGGTCGTCCCGACGGACAGGGACGCATCGAGTACGACGACGGCCGAACCTACGAGGGCGGCTTTCTGTCGGGGCGATTCCACGGAAGAGCGGTATTGCGACACCCGGACGGTCGCGAGTTCGAGGCAACCTTTGCCGATGGCGTGCCGGACGGTGCGGCGGAGTTCCGTTTCGCCGGCGATGCGTACGAGGTCGGATACAAAGAGGGCGCGCGTCTCGACGATACCTTTCTCGCGAGCGTGATCCCGAACCTGGAACGGGCGGACGAGTTACGAGCGGACATCGCGGACAAGGTCCGCCAGGGGTTGCCCGAGGCGGCGTTCGCCCAGGATATGGAAGAGCTCACCGCGCTGCAGGCGCAACTGGACGGTCAGACGGGCCCGGAGCGCCTGCTCTTCGAATTCCAGATCAACGACCGGTTCGTGCAATTTCGTGTGAACGAAGAGGGCATCGTCGTGTCACGCTACGAAGAGATACGGATCGAAGATGAACAGGGTAACCTCCTCGCCGTCTACCGCAAAGGCGACAGAATAGCGGTTACGGACAGCGGGTTGGCGCTTCGGAATCAACGGGAGGAGGTGGAACGAGTTCGTGAACCGCAAAGGGACGCGCGTTTCCGTACCGTTGTCGCCGGTGGAGGCGCCACGTTCGGTTCGAGCTTCTTTGCGGGGGGCGCAACCGCCGGCATCGACTTTCGTTACATGAACAACGGCGGCTCCGATCTCCCCGGCGCGAACGGCGGTTCCGGGAGAGGGTGGGACTTCCGGGGTGCCGGCGACGCTTCCTTCGACTACCAGTCCTACAACTCCGAATCGATCACGACCGTGTCGATCGCCGGCGGTGGTTCGATCGGCCGCACGCGCTACACCTTTGAGCCGGCCAACCTGCAGACGCTGGAGCAGGCGGGCCGCGGTCGCACCTTCGGATTACAGCTTTTGTTTGAATACGACGTTGTGCGCCCCGATCCGCCGGAGGGGCTTCCGGCGTTTTTCTCGCGACCTTGGCGCGTCATCCCGCTTCCGTTTTTCAGCGTCGAGACGTACCGCTACGCGCCGGGAACCGCCACGTTGAAATCGCGAACGACGGAGATCCAACTCGCCTTGGGAGGGGGTATCGGCATCTACGTGACGACGACGCTCGCTTCGTTCTGATTGCGTTTGTGTGAACGAGCGAGTCTACGACCGTTGCCGGTAGTGTAACGAGCTGCGAAAAAAACGCCCATTGCGCGCGAACAGAATGCGTGCAGATAATTCCTGACGGTGTAATTTCGTTGCGCTATGTGTGAGACCGCAACACTTGGTCAGCCGAGAACGCACCATTCCAGTTGATCGAGCAGTCTCCGGTCCTACCTCGTTTTAGGTACCACTGGCACTTGCTACCCCGGCACCGCCGTTTGATCAGGGGGCAGAATCGCCGTATCTCCACGAGGCCGCCATTCCTGATGAACGACGAAACGTTCTGGAGTCCTGACGTAAAAACCTGGAACTGACCAGATAGCTTTGCGCTGCTGTCCTGGTTGCTCCTCTTGACCGACACACCGATGATCGGTGTGTCGATAGACGCGTCAAAGACGGCGACTGTGTCCTTCGGCAACGAGTACTTACGTATCAGGCGCTCAATTCGGCGCTTGTGCTTTGCCCCATATCGGAGGTCCACTATCCCAACTCCTCGACCGTCAAGGGCGTCGTAACGTCGATTGACAGGAGATAATCGATCGCAGAGCGGAACTCGACCACCGGATACGTTTCTTCGAGTTCTGCCAACTCCGCCGCGTGGCTGTTCGGCTGCCGGATGTTCACCGGTGAATGTCCAGTTCTCTTCATGGCGGATTCGTACTCGTTTGTCTCCCCCTCTGCAAGAAGCACGTACTCATCCTCATACCAATACTTGATCGAGCCGTCCCCCATCGTTTCTTGAATAGCCTTGCGATATGTCGGGTTCGAATCCTCTTCGTTGTACGCTGCAACGACGGGAAGCGCCTGATTGAGCATCACTGCAACGGTCACGATCAACGCATCGTTCGTTGCGTCTTTGAGTTCCGCCCACAGGTCTGGATAGCGGTCCTTCGTTACCTGCAGCGTGAGGACTCGTTGCTTCCGATAGAGGTCCTCAGATATGGTCGCTCCGTAACACGGCTCAATCGCCAAGTCGACGACCAGCATATCGTCATTCCGATGTACCATCCGCCGGATTTCTCGGATAATCATCGTGCCATCAAACAGAGCAATTGCGTTCATCTTCCCTCCTACGCGCACTTGCGCACGAACACCATCGAATAGAAAGACGGGCGGTTATCGATCGCATCACCATTGCCCGTCGCGCCTGAGTTGCCCGAGAATGTCGGCAGGTTCACGTCGTGGTTGTGGCTCGCGGAGTTTCCGCCCGACGTGTCCGACCAACTATGACTGTGGGTGTAGTTGGTCGTGGTTATCGACCAAGAACTATACGTCTGGCCGCCGAGAACGAAGCCGGATCCCTGGCGCTCGAATCCGTAGCCGGTACCCGATGCTGAGTGGTTGTGGGTGTCGTTGGCGGTGGTTCCGCTCACGTAGTGTGTGTGGTTCGCCGACTGCGTTCCGGATGTCACCGACGGGTGGTCATGATTGATTGAGTGGTCATGATACGGAATCTGGCCAACGGTCAACGAGTAGCTGTTGGCCCCGCCCTGGACTCCGGCGCCTGCGATCGCTTTTCCCATCGGAAACCGGTCGACCATGCTCTTGATGCCGAAGCTGTGCCCGTTCGCCCCACCGTCCTCGTTTTCCGGGATGCATGCGTAGAAGCCGGGAAGAGTCACATTGTCTTCCCAGCCCGTTCCGTCGAACATCCACACGACCCCCGGCTTGATCGACGCCCACAGCGCGTCCCAGAGCTGCCGTGTTCCAGTGTTGTTCGGGGTCAAACCCGCGCGCGTGATGAAATCGCCCAGGTTGTCGAGAACCAGATTGATCGACGCTGACGGAATGAACGACGGCTTCTTCGTCGGATCCGCCGGGTCGCCATCGGTGAACTTCCCGGCGTCAAGACCCGGGTAGGTGACCTCTTCACCGCCGATTACCAGCGTCTGTTCATCAGGGTACATACTCATCGGTTTCCGTCCTGTAGAGGAAGTGAATGAGGTGGTAGCCCAGCAACGTCTGTGCCACGGACTCTTCCATGTCCGGCCGGTACGCTACGTCCAGCGAGATACGTAGCTCGACGATGTTGAACGCGGCGGGGAGCGAGAAACGCGATCCGAAGCGGGTGTGACCGAACTGTGCCGGGAAGTACGGCAAACTGAAATCGTCCAGTGTTCCGCCAAAGCGCTCGACGATCCCCTGAACGATCTGCCACGAGACGTTTCCGAGTCCCCGGTTTTTGATCTCGTCTCTTCTGGTGGAAAGTGGGTATCCCCGGTTTGAGATACCGACAACACGCTCCCAGTCGTCCACCAACTCGGTCGTCGTATCGGGAACCGACTCATCAAAGAGATCGGAGCTACGCACCTTGAAGCGGGCAAGCTCCTCAGCCTTCGCGGCACAGTACGCGACGAGGTCGGTGTCGCCCTCGAACTGCGCGTCCCAGAACTCGCCGCGAGGGAACAGTAGCCTGACCGCGGCCGCGTACTCGCCGTTCGTCGCGACCGGAATCATGTTACCCATGTCACGCCTCCAAGAGTGAGCAGTTGAAGGAGCGTTGACTCGAGGGGATCGTTTCCCGGTAGCGTCACCGTCGCGTCGGTGACTACCACACCGTCTACGAACGCGTCTCGGATCTGGCCGGACGTAACGGTTGACCCCGGCTTTATCGCGATGTCCATCCAGTTGTGGATCCGCGAAAGAACGGTGTTCCGATTGTCGACGGTGTCTTCGGCCGGGAGGAGTTCGATCGACGGGTCTATTGCAACCAGGTCCGGCGTCATGACGGTAAACGGGCCGGGCGGCGCAACGGTGTTGATGTACTCGGCCACCAGAGCAAGATCCACTACAGGAACGATGCCGTCAGCCTGGTTTCCGCCAACGACCTGAATCAGGAGAACACCGAACACCGAGTAGTTTTTGTACTCCCACGCTTTGTCGACCTCGGCAGATGCATCGATCGCCCAGGCTGCGCCGTCGCCCGGCTTCCCGTATCGTTGACCGGTTTGCAGCCAGAGCAACACGCGCGTGAGGTACTCGACATCGGTTTCTCCGTTCACACCACCGTCGATTCCGGGTTCCGCTACCGTCGCCACATCGCTCACGCCAGGCGGTATCGACGAGATAATGGACAACTCGCTGCCGGCGGACAGGTTCCCGGCAACGCCGGCGGCCGACGCCGTCACGAAGGTAGACACGGAGCCCGCGGAGATCGTTGCCTGTTCTTTCGTGTAGTACGTTTGCCCGGCCGATGATTCGAGAAGCAGCCCTGCCGGTATTGCGGCACCATCCGGGCCGGTGAATGTCACCGGCCCCACGGCGCTGGTTGCGTGGAGCGGAGGAACGCGATCGGACCAGTGCGCGCGCAGGAAGTCTGAGTCGGCGGTGTCGGGAAACAACTGCCTGCTCAGATAGACCTGATCGCCGTACAACTGATGGTAGATCCCCGCATCCACCTGGGAAATGATGTCGAGAAGGTTGTACCGGGGCGTGTTCTGGAGCGGGAGCAACCGTGAGAAGTAGTCGTTCCGGATTCTGTCCCGAAGCGTCGGGAGGGGCGGCCTACTCAGTCCCATCCCACACTCCTGCTATTTGGACCGGACTGCCTTCGGGTCTTGTGACCGTCGTCACCCAGTTTATCCGTGTTCTCCCTGCCTGCTCGGTCGCACACTCGATTTTCGACGCTAATCCGTCCGCAACTATCCATGCGGTGCACCGAAGAATCTCCCGACGAACGTCCTCTACCATCTCGGGCACCAGCTTTCCCGACTGCCTGAACTTCCAGAGATCTGAACCGAACTCGGGATCAGCCCACCAGGTACCCCGATCGGTACCGATCGACATCTCGACCAGCGTTTGGATCGACGACCAATCCTCAAGTCGCACCGGTTCCATGGAGTACCTTCTCGCTCGCAATCGAGTCAAAGACGCCGGGCGTTTTTCCCTGAAAAGCGGTGGCCAACGTCGCCTGAAACGCGGAGGCGGAACTGTTCCCGGGCTCGGGGATCGGAGCGCCACCTACGACAGACAGGAGCGCCTGGAGGATGCCGCTGTTTTTGTCCAACTGCGCTTTGAGTTCGGCCGCGCGGGGGATGCCGCCTTCGTCGGTTCCGAACAGCTCCACCGTTCCGGCGTTTCGAGCGACGATCCACCCGCCTGCCTTTGTCCACAGTGCCGAGTCACCGATCTCGAGAACGGGAATCCCGTCGACGGCTCTGGTCGGGAGGATGACGGGCCGCTCGACATCTCCTCCTTCGAACAGGACAAGGACGGTGCCCTCCGGTGCTCTGGCTGCAAATCCGTAGGGAAACGACTCCCTTCCTTCGACGGTGCGGCCGTAGGTCGTGGTTGTCTGAATCGAATCGTCGTCTCGACGCGTCAGAGATCCGGTAGCGAACAGGTTCTTGATTTTCGCAACGAGGGCTGCAATCTGATCCACTACTCGTACGTCTCCCGATTCACCAGCGTCACGTTACAGGTCATCGAGCGGGCATCGGCGTTGTACTCGACCTGACTCGTGATGAGACCACCGTTCGGTTGTACGGTAGTATCAATCCCGATCGATGGGAGCGTAACCGGAGTTAGGCAGTTCACCTCCCAGAAGATCTCCCGGCCGGAGAGGCTTCCGAGTCTCAATAACTGCTGCTCGGAAAGTCCCCAATCGTTCACCGTCACCGTGACGCGGCGGTGATTGCGGCGGCGGTACTCGGTCTGGACACGGCGATCGAGCTGTTGCTGAGATTCCACCGGTTCGGTGAGATTCACCTCCAGGATGCGGGCACTCGCGACCGACTGGTCTTCGTACGAACTGGTGAGTGACCGCCGGCGCGTGTCCACGGCGTTGAACACGTAGGTGTGGTACTGCTCCAGCCCCGATTCCTCGTCGCGGGTGACCGAAGCCGATCGCCCTTCTTCGATGGCAAAGCCTTTCCGGGGAGTTCCTGACAACCAAGTTACGTAGACGTCTCCGATCTGACTGGAGGTCAGGATGAATCCCTGAGACGCGGCGATCTGGAGCATCTTCGGCCAGGGACTTTCGTTTTCCCACTGGAGCGTGGGGACAACTCGGGTGTAGTCGACTTCGACGCCGTTCGCCGTCTGGGGTATATGAAACACTCGCATCTGCTCACCGCGGATGTTCCGAAAGCGCTTCACCACTTCGCGGAACGCGTTCAGCGCAGAAATTGACTCCGTCCTCCCATCCTCCGTCTTTCCAACCTGCCCCGACCATCGCGAGTCGACCAGGTCGCGTGCCGGCGATCTGCCCGTCAGGGACAGTCTCTTTCCCCGTCCTTTCGCGAGATAGGTCACATCGTCGATAAATCCACTTGTTACCGGCCGGGAAACAACCGAGCCTCCGACGGTTCGGTTGAACGCAATGTAGATCAGATCGTGTTTGTGGACCCACCGTCGGTCGATCGGCGCGGTCTCGATCTCAAACGAATGGCAGATCTCGTCCATGCTCTTGCGGGCGTACAACCGGGTCCAACTCAGCGGGTGCCATGATCCACCACCGGCCGGTCTTACATGGACCGAAACGGAGCGATCAGACATAGACGACCTCGCCGGTGACGGTGAACTGGTCTCGCAGTCGTGGGTTCAGGCGGATCACCTGCTCGTACGTGACACCCAGATGGGCGGCGAGAACCAGAACCGGTAGTGGTTGAACAATCGATACCCGTTTTTCGCGCACGAGGCCGAGGATCGAAAGTTCCTGCAGAAGCGCGATTCGGAGTTCGACGGCCGCAGTGTAGAGGCCGGGGTCCGTGCGGTCGATCGATTCCTCCAGGGCCTGGAAGAGTGAAACGTACGACTCCGCCCTCGTCGCGGTCAGATTGGGCACTGCAGGCAGGAGTGCCGCCGACCCGTATAGCGCTACCGTTCGATAAAGGTTCTCAGTTGCCGCCTTGGTTGCCTGTTCTTTGACGGTGGCGACGGCAATGTCATCGAACGATACACCCGAGGCCGAGAGAAACGTTGAGGCAACGCGTATCGCGCTCTCCTCGGAATCGGTGGTTGCGCTCCACAGATTCTGTATCGTATCCCAGGTATCCATCACCGACAGACCGGTGCCGAGCACACCCGATACGATCGCGGTGACGGCTGAATAGATCGCGGACGCGAACTGGGCCGGAGACGAGATTCCCTGGTTCACCAGGTTGGTGATGGAGTTCACGCTGTTGGTAACGTCGTTCAGCGTGGATTGCAGGCCCTGGATTCGGCCGACAACGGATAGCAGCTTGCCGGCGATTTTCGCACACCCGGCACGCAGCGTATCGATAGCCGTTGTTTCGTCGGTCAGTTCCTCGATGAACGCGGCCTGGGCGGCAGCGGAGAACGCCTCCCTGGACACCTCGAGATCGGGAACGGTGGACGGCTCGGCACGCACCGCCTCTGCGATACCTGTTCTGACGCAGGCAATCCAGAACTCGATCGCCCCGCTTTTGGTCACCTCGTCCGAGACCTCATAGTCGGCGACGACGACCGAGAAGCGCCCCCACAGAGGCAGGACCAGGTGACCAGGCGTGTCGTCGGAGGTCGGCACACGCAGCCGCTCAACGAGTGCGTTCCGTCGTTGGAGGATCTGCGGTCCCTGGAGTACTCCCTCGATCCGGATCTTCTGGGGCTGTTCGTTCAGCGCGTCGTTCGACCACCCGCCGAAGAACGGATACTCATTGGTCTCGACCGCCTGGCCGCCGGAGAAACGTGTTCTTGTCAGCACGAAGTACGACGGGTCGCTGCTATCCGGCGCGTCGTACGATCCGGTGCCGTAGCCCTCCCGCCCGGAGATCGAGAGCGCTTCTCTCCAGTCCGGCGAAATCAGCTCGGGAAGCGGCGCGTCGAAACTCATTGCAATCTCCGCGCTATCGCCGCCCTTCCGGTCTCCGTGCTCAACCCGGGAACCGTGTTTGACAACGTCTCCAACGTTGCCGTCATATTGCGGTCGTTGATCTCGACCTCAACCTTCTGGCGTATTTCCCCGGACGGGGGTTCGTGTCGGGAGTGCGCAGCTTCCTCGTACGCCTTCATTCCGTACGTGTTCCGGAGGCGCGCGACCTCCTCGGGTGTGTATCCGAATGTGGAGGCGGTTACCCCTTCGAGGCTCCCGATCTCGCGACCGGCGACCCCTCCGAGCTGCCGGCCGAAATGGTACCCAGCCGCACCCAGCGCGAAACCGATGACACCACCGCCGATAGTGCCGAAGATCGGGACAACGGACCCGAGTGCCGCGCCGGCGGCCATTCCCGCTACCGCCCCGCCGGTTCCACCGAAAGCAGCGAAAATCTCCCCCGTGTTTTCCCGACGGCGTTCCTCATCCGACAGGTCTCTGTTGCGATAGATGTTCACGCCGGTTTGGATGATGTTCAGGCCGGCCGCCCACGGGAGCGCCCCTTTTGCGGCAGAACCGGCCGCTGCGAGAGCTGCGGACGCTCCGGTTCGAGCGGCTACGCTTGCAGGACCGGCGGGTGAAACACCACTGCCTGCACGCCTGCCCTGGGCGTGACGTTGCGCGTAGGTGCCGGATCCACCGGCGCCTCCGGCG
>JANQHT010000057.1 GCA_028282545.1 Spirochaetales bacterium | reverse complement strand
CGTCCTCCGACTCGTTGTACATGATCTGCAGGCCAATCGCGTTGCGACCGTTCACGCGGGTGTACAGGGCGTTTTCCGCCCGCGTCCGCGTCACGGTGGCGATGTCCCCGACGCGAACGATACGCCCCGTGGCTGTTGTCCGAAGCGGAATAGCGGCGATACGGTCCGGATCGAGTTCCTTGTCGTAATTGCGGATCTGAATACGCTCCCTATCCGTAAGGACAGAGCCCGCCGAAGTATCTACATTGCTCGCGCGAACAACGTCGGCCACGTGATCAAAGGTGATGCCGAGCCGTTGCTGGGCGGCAGGATCCAGTTCGATCACGATCTCTTCGCGCGGGAACCCCCAGACGCGGATCTCCGACACCTGGCCCGATTTTAATAGATCCTGCCTGAACTCCTCCGCCACGTCTTCCAAGATCGACGGTGATTCGTCCGACTCGCCGTAGATAAAGAGGAGCATGACGCGGGACCATTGCGTTTCGCGCTGGACCCGTGGCGGTCGTGCATCTTCCGGATAGTCCTCAATGTCGTCGAATATGCGCTCGATCTCGTCGACCAGATCGCGTTTATCGGCGGTCGAAGTGGTCTCGAGGCCGAAGTACGCGCTCCCGTCGTAGGCAATCGCCATGACGGACACGACGCCTTCCAGAGTGGCCAGGCGGTCTTCCACCTTTACGACAAGGCCGTCCTCCACCTCCCGGGCGGACGATCCGGGCCAGGCGACGCTGACGGATATCCAGTCGAACTCGATCGCGGGCCAGATCCGCTTCTTGATGTTCATCAGACCGAACGTTCCGGCCACAAAGATGAGCAGCATCAACCAGTTGGTGAGAATCCGGTGGTCGATGAAGAGTCGAATTATTCGTTTCAATTGCCGACTACCCCCGACTCCGTTGTCAGCCGCATTCCTTCGATCGGAATCTGGATGGTGGTCGTCACGAGTTCCATACCGTCCCGCAGGCCGGCCCCGGTGACGATCACCCGGTCACCGCGATACCCGCGTATGTCGACCGAACGTTTTGTCAGGTGCCCGGCGTCAAGGGTGTTGATGGTGCCGTCCTCGTTGATCACCCCGCGGGGGACGAGCAACGCCGCCGGGATCGGGTCACCGGCCAGTTCGACTTCCGCAAAGGTCCCCGGAAGAAAACCAAGGTGCTCCTCCCGGTTTTCAAAACGTACATAGAGGGACACCGTTTGCGTTTCCCGGTCTGTGAAACCACCGGTTCTATCGAGTGTGCCCGTGAGCGTCGGCTCGGACCTGTCCGCCGGCCGAATGGCGATTTCCGTGCCGGCAGAACGCTGCAGATACGCGAGTTCGTCCTGAGTGACCGAAACCGAGATTTCCAGGTTCACCGGATCGATTATCGTGACGATCTGCTGCCCCGGCGTGACGACAACGCCTTCCGGAACCGCCCCTTCCAGAATGACACCGTCAAAGGGGGCAACCACGTTGTGATGACTCAGCGTCCTTCCGGAACGTTCAAGGGCGAGGTAGCTCTCGACGACGCCGTAGGTGCTCAGCACGAGGCGTTCCCGCTCCGATTCGGTGGCCGGCAGCTCCGGAACGGTCCCGGCGATCAGGCGCGCGTGAAACGCCGCCCACTTGGGCCGGATCGCCATCGGATCCTGCGTGTCCAGCGAGGCCAGCAACCCCGCGAGGCCGCGAAGTAATTCCGTCTCCGCCAGTTCCACGTCGCTCCGCACGTCGGAGGAATCAATCGAAACCAGGAGATCGCCGCGGGAAACGCGTGTTCCCGGGCGCAGGTTGTC
>JANQHT010000032.1 GCA_028282545.1 Spirochaetales bacterium | reverse complement strand
GATGTGCGCCTGATTCACCTTAGGGTAGTACGTCTCGTGGTCCGATATGGTGAGATCGGCCCGGGTGAGACCGCCCCGCGCCTGGGCACCGTAGGTCTGCGTCTGTACGGCGTAACGCCCCTCGTCCACGACAACCGCTTCACCGAGCAGGATCGCTGCCGTGATGACACCCTGACCGCCGACGCCCCCGAAGATGATCTTCCAGCTCACGATGCGGCCCCGCCGTTGTTGGTCCCGTTCCCGGCGGCACTCGCCTTGGCGACAAGGGCATCGTACTGCTCGCAGTACTCGGGCCGCTCCTCCTCGACGAATATCCCGCGCTGCATCAGATCGGGGCGTTCCCGGGATCTTTTTGCCCCCCGCGCCACCGTCTGTTGACGGAAATGGTCGAGCATCTCGACGGCGTCGCTTTGGTTGTTGCGGCGACCAAAATGCGTCGGACACTGCGAGAGTACCTCCACCACGGAAAAACCGCGGTGCGCAATGGCACGAGTCAGGTACTTTTCGAGTTCGTGCACGTGAAAGGTCGTGGTGCGCGCAACGAAGGTTGCGCCGGAGGCGGTTGCAAGGTTCACCGTGTCGAAGGCGGGATCGATATTGGCGTAGGGCGCGGTGGTAGCGTTGACGTCGCACCCCGACAGCGGCGAGAACTGGCCGCCGGTCATGCCGTAGATCTGGTTGTTCAATACGATCGTCGTCACGTCGATATTCCGCCGGGCGGCGTGAATAAAATGGTTGCCGCCGATTGCGAGCGCGTCGCCGTCGCCGAGGGGACAGATGATCTTCAAGTCGGGCCGCCCCATTTTCACCCCCGTGGCAAAGGCGAGCGCCCGGCCGTGCAGCGTGTGGAGCGTGTGAAAATCGACGTAGCCGGATATGCGCGCCGAACACCCGATACCCGACACCATGACGAGTTCATCCTTGCTCAGCCCCAGCGCTTCCACCGACCGTAACAGCGCGTTGAGCACCGTACCGTGACCGCACCCGGCGCACCAGATGTGGGGAAAGAATCGCTTCCGGATATAATCCTGGACCGCCATGTCAGACCCCCTGTCCTTCCACGATCCGGAGGAAACTCCGAATGTCCCGGGGGGTAATAAACTGGCCGTCCACGCGGTTACAGAGGAATACCCGGGCGGGATCGTCAACGGCGTCGCGAACCTGTTGGTGGATCTGCCCCATGTTCATCTCGACCACGACGACGGCGCGGGCATCGGCGCACGCCTCTTTCACCAGCTTCCGCGGGAACGGCCAGATCGTCTCCAATTCCAGGATGCCCAGGGTGCTCCCGTACCACCGGCTGTCCTTCATCACCTGCATGGCCGACCGGACGGGCAAGCCGTAGGAGATGATGATCGTCTCGGCACCCTCAAGGTTGAAGGACTTGTTGCGCGTGATCTCCGGCGTACGATGCTCGATCTTGTCGTTGAGGTGATGCGCCAGGTCGTGCACCGTTTGGGGATCGGTCGACGGGAACCCCCACATATCGTGATAGAGGCCCGTCACGTTGAATCGGTGCCCGCTTCCAAAATCGGCCATGGGCAGCCGTCCATCCTCCCGCGCCAGGTAGGGGTGGTAGTCAACGCCCTGGGGCAACTGCGTTCTCAGGCGCTCTACCCGCGGCAGGTCCCCGGGTTCGGGAAGTTCCAGCCGTTCGCGCATGTGCGCCAGCAGCTCGTCGAAGAGAACGACCACCGGTGTACGGTACGTTTCCGCGACGTTGAAGGCGTACACGGTGTTTTCGAAGAGCGACTGGTGAGAGGAGGCGGTGATCCCGATGATCGCGTGGTCGCCGTGCGTTCCCCAGCGGATCTGGTTCACGTCGCTCTGGCTTCCCTGCGTCGGGAGACCCGTGGAGGGACCGCCCCGCATCACGTCGACGATTACGCAGGGGACCTCCGCCATGATCGCGTACCCCAGCGCCTCCTGCATCAACGAGTAACCGGGACCGCTCGTTGCCGTCATCGACTTGAGACCGGTCAGGGACGCGCCGATCACCGCGGCGAGGGAGCTGATCTCGTCTTCCATCTGGATGAACTTGCCGCCCGCCGGCGGCATCTCTTCGGCGAGCAGCTCCGCGATCTCCGAGGACGGCGTAATCGGATAGCCCGCAAAGAACTCCAACCCGGCGTACAGCGCGCCCCGGGCACACGCCTCGTTTCCCTGGACGAACAGCGTGCGTTCACCCATGGGCTACCGCCCGTTCCGGAAGGAGGGTGATGGCCAGATCGGGACAGAGGCGCTCGCACAGCTCGCATCCGATGCAGTCCGCTACCCGCGCCGCGATGACGCGTCCAAACGCGTCCTGGTCAAAGACGCGCTTCGGGCAGTAGGCGACGCACAGACCACACCGCTTGCACCACTCCGCGTTGACGGAAATCTCATCGACCGTTCGAGCAGCCACGTAGTTCTCCTGTGTCTTCACCATACGTCGAGATTCTGTTGCTTGCAACCAAAAAGGGCCGTCCAACGACGGCCCTGCGGGGTTTTGTTCTCGAAGCGAGTCGCGTGCTACCAGACGATGCCCAGGTTGACCCCGGCCATGAGTCCCGTGTTGCCGCCGTCGAAGTAGTACATCAGCGGCACGTCGAGTTTGATTGGGCCGAGGTTGATGCCGGCCCCGGCGGTCAGACGGGGACGAACAAAACCGGGACCATCGCCGGTCGTCTTGGAGGCCACGGTCACCGCTCCCGGCGTGGAGTCAAAATCGTCACCATCGATCGCGAGCTCCGTTCTGGAACTGACGCCAACGGTAGACGATCCGAAGTTGACGTCGATTCCCGCACCCACGTTCACGTCAAAGAGCCAGAGAAGCCGCAAACCGGTCGAGACTTCGAGCGGGATCGTGACCGAACTGCTTTCGATCGACGCGGTGAGCGTGGGGGTAACGCTGAACAGCGCAAAGGTGTCAGAAACCGATGGGGCACCCGCGCCGTAGGCGGCGTTCAATTGCGGCTGTGTCAACCCGACATCGCCGTAGGTGACAACCTGGTTTGCCTCGGCCCCGTCATCACCCCCGATTTCCCCGAGTTCGAGCGTGTACTCGGCGTTGTTCTCCTGGTAGAGCAGACCGGAACCGACCGAAAGACCCCTCCACCGGATAAAACCGAGCGGGAGCGAACGCGACTCGAGCAGTTGATAGTTGGCCATGACCCCCAGGGAATAGGAGTCAAACTGGAGCCCCGGTGTAACGGTGCCTTCCGCGATCGATGCATAGCCGAACTTCGCGTTGATGTAGAGGTTGTTCACCAGCGGGGCCAGGTGCAAACCGGCGGAAACAACGATCGGTTGAATCGCGGCACCGATGTAGGTGTCACCCTCTTCGATCAACTGGTCACCGGACGACTCCAGCGTGCTGAAGTCCGTCCCCGGCGCGGCAAACCCGAGCCCCGGGCTGACGACCAGGGCGAATCTGCGATAGTCGCTGAAGCTGCGAAGGGTGCCGACGTGTGCCCCGGAGGCACCGGCGTTGGCGAATCCGAGTGCCAGGTCATCCTGGTTGTCAAATCGCGACAGTTCGTCGGCGATACCATCGGCGAACTCGTCCAGCGGTGTGGTGAGTCTGTTGCTGATGGCGGCGGCGAACGTCGAATCATCGGCCAAGGGGCTCTTCAACGTTACTACCGGCGCTTCGGTCGTAACGGTTACCTCGGCAAAGGCGACGTCCGTCGCGATCAGCGCCAGGGAAACGGCCAGAGCGGTGTGTTTTCTCATTTACTTTCCTCCTCAGTAGCGCCTTGACGGCGCCACGCGTCAAAGGATAACGCACCGGCGTCAAGATTGCTTGGATACGTGAGTTCTACAGGACGGTCACATCCGTGCATCGCGGGCAGCGAGGGGAGGGCCACGTGCGTCACTCCTCGTCGCGGTGTCGCTTCTTCCGCCGCGAGAGCGAGATACCGCCGAACCCTGAGATGATCGCCATGTAGAATCCTAGCTCGTACCAGAAGCCGGTGTTGTTCCGCTCGTAGATCGAGACCTCAGGTTTAAACCAGGAGACGATGAGCGAAATTGGTGCTACCCAGCCGTGCCAGATGCCCCACCAGAGGTTGGCCGGTTCCTCTGTCGTGTGGCGCCCCTCGCCGGGAACGCAGGAACCGAACACGGTGAGAATAAGAACGACCACGATGATGGCACATACGATACGTTTCATTACGCCTCCCGTGTTGTTCAACACCGCGCGACGACGCCGGCGTTACCCGAACCGGTCTAGTCGCGCTCGAAAGCGCCGACCGATACCGGCGCGGTCCGGACAAACAAACCGTTGTCTACTACGAGCCGCCACTTGCTCTCGGCGTGTTTCTGCAGTTCACCCGCATTGAAGTCGAGGATGTATCGCGGAAGCGAGGGGCGTGCTACCGGGCGACTCTCTGTCGCTCCAATCAGAGTTGGATATAATCGATCCGTGGCGCGTGCGTCATCACCGTACACTCCGGACATCTCGATCATAATC
The DNA here is from genome assembly GCA_028282545.1 of Spirochaetales bacterium. Lineage (GTDB taxonomy): Bacteria > Spirochaetota > Spirochaetia > DSM-27196 > Alkalispirochaetaceae > JANQHT01. Next base: position 5,221 of record JANQHT010000032.1, on the reverse strand, counting down.
CCCGTCTTCAACGCGAGAGATACCTTGGAACGTGCCATCGACTCGATCCGCAATCAGACGATCGATCTTCGACGCCTCGAAACGATACTGGTTGACGATGCCTCAACGGACGGGAGCGGTGACCTGATCCAGGAGTTCGAGCGGCGGTATCCCTTTTGCCGATCGTTTTCGTTGTCAACCTACGTACGCGGCGCGGGCGCACCGCGAAACGTAGGCCTCGACGCCGCACACGGAAGATACGTTATGTTCCTTGACGCTGACGACGAGTATGAACCGTGGGCGTGCGAAACACTCCTGGATACGATCGAAAAAACCGGTGACGACGTCGTCTCGTCCGAGTACGCCGGCCATGGGAAGGACGGAGTCGTCACCGAGATCGAGCTTTTTCGGCATCCGGCATTCGACAACGTGCGGGGCGTTGACGCTGCCACGCGGCCGGAGCTCTTTTGGCCGGCACCGGCGCTCTGGTCCAGAATCTACAGAAAAGCGCAGTTACATCAGAATGGCGTTCGCTTTCCGGAAAACACAATCAACGACGACGCGTGTTTTGTGTGGCACGCGATGCTGTCCGCTCGATCGGTAACACATCTGCGCGTCAAAACGGTTCGGTACCACCGCGATGTTCACTCGCGTGCAGACGCCGGTGGACACGTTACCGATTGGATCGACGAGCGCGCATTCGTCGACCTGATCACGACCCGTAGAATCATCGTTGATCTCTTCAAGCGCTACTCGAGCATCGGCTACGCGGACCTCCGCGGTGCACTGGACGCAAAACACGCGATCAAGCAGCTTCTTCGCTCCGGCATTGTGGCTCTACCAAGGTCTACGGCTGAAGTGCTGTACGATCTGTTCAGTTTGCTTGTTCGCGAGGACAGGCTCGAGCTGAACGATCTGGAACAACTCGTGGCTGATTTGGCGAGAACGCGACGATTTCATGAGTTAGCAAGAATCCTCGCGCTTGTTTCAAGGCGGCGGGACCAACTGTGAATCGATCGGATGGGTACGTTACAGTCGTGGTGCCGTTCTACAACGCCGAAGACACACTTCATAGATGCCTGACCTCGATCGAATCGCAAGCGTGGCACGACGTTTCGGCGATATTGGTCGACGACGGGTCGAGCGACTCGAGTCGTTCCATTGCAGCTTCGTTCGCCGATCGCCTCGGATGGCAACTGGTGTGCGCAGATCACCGGGGCCTGGGCCCGGCGCGCAACGAAGCGCTCGACCGTGTCCGAACCGAGTTTGTGACATTCCTCGACGCCGACGACATTCTGCTCCCGTCCGGGATCGAATCGGCGGTACAAACCGCCCATTCTACAACGGCGGACATGGTGCTGTGCACCAATCACCGCGTGGGTTGGCACGGGCTCCCATCGCAACTGCCCGGCCTCGCGTGGGTATCGACCGTTGTCCCCACCGTGAACCTCCGCGCCTACGAATCGACCTGTTTGGGACACTACACGCCGACCTCCAGGCTCATATCATCGAAGCTCGTGCGAGAACGCGGCGTTCGCTTCCGTCTTACGGATCACGGCGAAGACACCGTCTTTAACGTCGAGTCGTGGGTCCACTCCGATGTGATCTCGGCGTGCCGTACCCCGTTCTACCTCCGTCGCCCGCACGGCAGGAAGACGCCGGGCCTGACCGATCGACGGGGAACACTTTCGGCCGTGTTCAACCGCCTGAGGGCGGTCAAAATGGTAGCCGATATCGCAGACCGCCACCGCCTCTCCTTCGTTCGATGGCACAACCTGCACGTCGGGTTGGGACACGCGTTTGAGAACATCTGTATGCTCCCGGTGCAGCTTCGACCGCGTGGACTTGCACTCCTCGAAAAGAGCCTCATCGCACTCGAGCTGAGACCCGGGGAAGAGGAAGAGTACCTGGGAGTGTCCATCGGATACCTACGCCGTCTGGATCCGGCAACGGTGGATCGGGTCCAGTGCCGATACTGGGTGTACTCGAATCGACTGGAACGGGGCGTCCGGGTTACGCCGGATTTCTCCCGTGAGCCCTGGGCAGCTCAACTGTCGTCTCGGTAGCCCCAGGGTTCGCCCCGGTGATCAGACGCATGGATTCTCGGTACCGACCACTGCACATCAGTTCAATGGCGTCCCGCCAGTGTTCGGGTAGCTCGATAACGACGGAGTCGGGAATCGTTGCGATGTAACGCTGCGCCTCGCGCAAGAATGCGTGAACGTCTGCACTATCGCGGCGAAAACCGACACGAATCAATCGAAAGAGCTGACCGATGTCCACCGCGAGGAACCTCGACTCGTACAGGGCACCCAGTCCGCGTTCCTCGAACGCCCGGCGAATCATCGTTTTGGACTTCACCAGATCGGTCAATTTGCGTGGAGTCATACGAGCCGTAATAGACCCACGATCCGACGCTCCGCGTTGCCGATACTTGACGATCGGCGTATCGACGAACGAAGCACTGTGCGCTGCAAGAATCGCCGTGATTGAGAAGAGGACGTCCTCTCCAACGGTAAGGGGCGCGAAACGAATGGCGTGTTCGACAAGCAAAGAGCGGCGGAAAATCTTTGTCCAGTGGACCTGCGGAACGGCGAGAATCCACGGTGACCGCTCAACCGTCGTCGCGCGCAGTTCCTTGCCCAAAAAGTGGCGCATCTCCGCCGGGAGCCAAGATGTTGTTCCGTCGTACAGGTGGAACAAGCCGGAGACGACCTCGGCGGCGTCGTCGGTGGCGACCTCCAGGAGCGTCTCGCTCGCGCCCTCAAACAAGAGGTCGTCTCCATCGAGGAACATGAGGAACCGACCTCTCGCTTTGTCGATAGCGAGGTTGCGGGGCCGGGAAGGACCCGTCGCCGGGGGCTCAAGGTGGTATAGGGTGACGTTGCCGATCCGGCGGGCGTAGTCAGCCGCAGTCACGGCGCTTTCATCCGACGACGCGTCGTCGACCAGAACGATCTCGACCCGCGATGGGTAAATCGTCTGATCCAACACAGACTGGACCGCCGGCCCAAGGTACGGACCGGCGTTGTGAAAGGCTACGATGACCGAAAGGTCAAACTCGGGACCGCGGACCAATTCGATCAGCTGTACACCGCGATGTAATCGGTAAACGAGTACGTTGGATTCACGGGATCGTTCGAAGTGATGTCAACCCGGAAGTACTCCTCCGTGTCGATTGTCGATGAGGGTGCCCCGATCGTGGTGCACCGAACGATAAAATCGTACGTGTCTCCGGGGTCCAACGCCACAGTTGGAGGAGCGGTCAGGATCGAGAAAACCGCGCTCTGGGGCGTTTCCGTCGCCGTAATGGACCACGCGGTAACCTCCAGGGGGTGATCGGCGGCGGCTCCGGTAGAGTTGAGAATCTGGTACGTTTCGTCGTGGGTATGCGGAGAACCCGAATGAGAAATGGACGTTGTTGGGCTGTCTCCTATGGACCCGCCGGACTTGACGATCCGAGGGCCCGTATCGGTCGTCTGAGGGGTGGACCCGTACTGCGCCTTGTTTCCCGCCGCGTCCCACACGATAACGTTCACGTAGTAACCGGTCTCAAAGGTGAGACCGGTTATGGTCTTTGACAACAGGTTTGTCCCGGAATCGACCAACGTGCCGGTTGACTCGGTCTGCGCTACCGTCGAGAGGGTGTTGACCGTCGAATGGTAGAGCGCGTACACAAGGTCCTCCGCGGCGTCGCGGTCGTCGGTCGCGGCGGGCCAGGACACCTCGATCGATTCCCACGTCGGCATCGTAACGATCGACCCGGTCACCGTTGGGGCCGTATCGTCATCCGGGAGGATGGTCGCAACCGATGTCGGCGTGTATGCAGCGGCTCTTCCCGCCTCGTCCTGAACGACGACGACAAAATAGTACGTTGTTTCCGCGCTGAGCGAAGAGACGGTGTGCGTCACAATATTGGCCGTCCACCCGATTGTCGATGGCGTGCCGTTGTCACCCGCAGCGGTCACACCGGTAATGTTATCGGAGGTCGAATAGAACACTTGGTACTCAAGGTCTTCGGTCGCGGTTGTGTTGTCGGAAGCGGCGGTCCAACTCAGGTCCACGCTCGTCGCGGTGGGATTCGAACAGACGATCGCCCCATTGTCACCCGGAACCGGCGCCGCAGTGTCGTTACCACCGCCGCCATTCAACTCGCCGGTAATGCTATCCGTCGGGCACCCCAACATCACAAAGGCGAAGATCGAGATGGCGATCCATGCGCCCAACCACGGTGAAAAGGTCTTTGGATCTCTCATTGGTCGTCCTCCCCCCAGATGATGACGCTCTTCATGAGCGCCACGTCAGACGCGCGGCCGTACTCCTGGCCGCGGAACTGCAGGTAACTGAACTGATCGGCCAGCCCCGGATTGCTCTCCTTGAGCCGATCGTAGTAGCCGATGGCGAAGCCGTAGTTTTCGAGTTCATGGTGTGCACGCGACGAGGCGAGCAGGACCTTGGGGTCATTCGGTTCCAGGTCATGCGCTTCCTCATAGTTGTCGAGCGCCTGGATGTAATCCTCCTGCATGAAGTCCAAGTGGCCCAGGTTGAGGAACGCGTCGGCCAACGGTTCTTCGTCGACGGCGCGCTGGAACCAGTGCTCCGCTTCGTTGATCATCTCGTACTTCGCGTAGACCAGGCCCATCCGGTTGAAGTCTCGGGCCGTGCCGCCGCGCGAGTTGATCCGGCTTTGGAGGCGCGCCACTTGGGGTTGAATCGCGTCCGCTACGTACTCTTCCAGTTGCGTGAGGTAGGCGCGGAGGAGCGCCGCCTCATTGGGCGGATCGATCGCCTGCCGTTCCGACGTATCGAACCCGATGGGCTCGAACGCCGTCCACGCCGCCTGGATAGGGAGAAACTCCACTTGGTCACGTGAGGAGTTCTCTCTCCATTGGCGCGCACCTATTTGCCACGCCTCGATGAACCCACGGTCCAACAATGTCACTTCAACGGGAATCCAGGCGGTCCCGTTATACGCGATCACTTCGTCGATCCTGGGGAAGTTTGACTCGATCTCACTCTCGGGTACTCCCGAGTCGAAAGCGGCGTAGATATGCCCGGGGATCGTGATAAACGCCGCCGGCACCCCCACCGCTTCCAGGTTGGAGGTGTAGCAGATGGAGAGGTCGTCACAATCGCCGGCGCCGTAGGTAGAGCTTCCTGAACAACAGCCGACTTACGGCTTCACACTGTAGTCAGCCGGATATCACATGATTTCATGAGGAATCGAACGATATTCATAAGC
>JANQHT010000030.1 GCA_028282545.1 Spirochaetales bacterium | reverse complement strand
GGATCCCGCTATTCCCACTCCACGGGGATCGGTCCGCGACCAGCCTTGCCGAGGAGATCGAACAGCTCCCATCAACGCGACGTCGCAGGCATCTGATGGTCTCCCACCGCTCTCCTGCTGCCGACAGCACAAACTCCCACCGCTATCTCCCAAAAAGCCCCTTCTCATTCACCCCGCGTGAGAAATGCGGACTAGGGTGCGCTCGATTCGATCGCGGCGCCGATGCGCGCGATCACCGGTTCGAGTTCATCCGGGTGGTCCACGTGAAATTCCTCGGTGTTGACGAATATCTTGGGCGAAAGACGGTACTGATCGTACCACTTGAGGTAGCGGTTGTTGAGGTTTTCCAGGTAGTCCCGGGGAATACCCGGTTCCAGGCCGCGGCTCCGGATCCGGATGCGATCCAGCGCGGTCTCTACGGTGCAGTCCAGGTAGATGAGCAGCCGGGGGTCCTGGGCGTGTTCGAGCATGTTGTCCAGGAGGGTACAGTACGTCCCGAACTCTTCGTCTGTCATGGAGCCGTCGGCGTGCAACATCTCCGCGAAGATCCGGTCGCCGAAGATCGATCGATCCAGGACGCCGCCGCCCCGGCGGAAAATTTCCTTGATCATGCGGAACCGCTCGTTGAGAAAGTGGATCTGGAGGGTGAACGCCCACCGAGCCTTGTCCGCGTAGAACTGATCGAGCAGTCTCAGGGTCTGCGGGTTTCCCAGTTCGCGGTACAGTTCGAGTCCGAACCGCTTGTGCACGATCTCGCCGATCGTCGTCTTTCCGACACCGATCTGGCCTTCGATAATGATCACCGGATCTTCTCCCTCGCGGTGGAGCATTACATCCCCATTCCCACCGCCACGCTGAACACTGTGGACTCCTCCACAAGGTTGTATGCCACGTCGATTCCGAGCGCCGGGATCGCCACCTGCCGTATGTAGACGCGCAGTCCGCCGCCGGGACCGTAGAACGCCCTTCGCCCGGTGCGTTCCGTATCAAAGAACCCCGTTTCCCAGAACGGAGTCAACGTCACGGCGCCCCAGTTCTGTTCGAGAACAACCACGTCGGCGAACAGCGCCACCGTCGCGTAGTCGTCGGCAAAGAGCGTTCCCGACGGCAGGGTGCGATACCCGTCCGATCCTCCCACGTCCTGTTCCAGGAGCAGCGGACGATCACCGAACCCCCCGGCCGCGCGAAAGCGCAGCCTGTGCAGACCGGCTACCGGTACGCTGTATTCCGCTTCACCGTCGATAGAAACGTCCGAACCGTAGAGCTTGGTTTCAACCGTCATCTCCGGACCGAAGAAGAGGACCCTTCCCAGGCGCCGATCGTCGAAGGCAACGCGCACGCTGGGCGTCACCGCCCCGGTGGCGCCGGGATCGGGCGCACGGGGATCTTCGCTTTGAAAATCGAACGCCGTGAACTCCACACCTACCGACGGTTCCAGTGCGTCCGTCACGCGGTATCCCACCCGGGGCGTCACCGCGACAACGTTGGCGTCGCGGCGCCACAGGACACTCCCGCCGGAGTCGGTCCGTTCGAGTTCGTCCGTTCCCAGGGACGTGGCGAGCGTTGTCTGCCAGCGCGAACCGAGAAAGGCGGGATCGTCGTACAGGAGAAACGTGGAAAACCCCGTGTTGCCCCCGATTCCAACGGCAACGATCTGCTTGTCGAAGCCAAACGCGTTCGATTCGATGAGCACCAGGCCGCCCCGGTAGCGCCCGCCGGAGGCTGAGAAAAACGGAAAAGGCACAAGCGTCCATTTCTCGTCCAGGACAAACCGCACCGCCACACCGTCGTCGGCGGGAACGGTTTCCACCAGAACGTCCGCGAAGAGACCGCTCTCACGAAGCTCCTGGCGCGCCCGCTCGAGGTCATCGGCACCGATCGTGTCATCCACACCAAAGGAGACGTACCGATCCAACACAACGGGACGCGTGCGTTTTGCTCCGACGTACTCGATATCGGTCACTCTCGCCGGGAGGAGGGGCGCCTCCTCCGCCGGAAGGATTACACAAAGAAAAAATAGCACCACAAATAGTGGTGCTACTCGGATCAAAGGGGGTGGACCCACCATATATAGCCCATCGTAGCACTGACGTCCGATTTGATCAACGGAGCAGGATGAACTCGACGCGCCGGTTCTTCCACCGGTTTTCCAGGTCCCCGTGGGGTACCAGCGGTTCCGTTCCGCCCCGCCCGAGCGTTGAAATCCTGTCCGGTTCCATGCCGCGCTCGACAAGGGCGCCGCGCACCGTTTGCGCCCGGGCGAGGGAAAGGGGCTGCAGCTCCTCGCGCTCTTCCCGGTCGGTGCCGGTCACGTTGACCGCGTGTCCCTCGATGCGAATCGCGTAGCTCTCGTACTTGTCGAAGACTTCCACCAGCCGATCGAGGACGGCCACGTTTTTCCGGCCCGCCTCGCTGCCGACATCGAGCTGCAGTTCCGGGCTGTTCGGTTCGAAATTGATGTTCGAGATCTGGACCTTCAGCCGGTCACCGTCACGAATCACCAGGATATCAACGGGTATGAGACCCGTTTCGCTGGAGCTGTTTCCCACGGCGTCCACCGCCGTGAAGAGATAGGGATAGTCCTCGGCGCTGATGACCAGTTCACCCCTTTGCGAGCGGCCGTCCCAGATAAGGTTGTCCCTGGGGGTGCCGGAACCTTCGAAAATCTGGAAGGGGCGTGCGTTTCGATCGTTCACCGCGAAGATCCACTCCTCGATTGCGCTTTCGTCGCTCACCGACAGGTCGATCGACAACTCGTCGTTGAGACCGTCGTTGTCCGGGGAGAAGGGGAGGCCCCGCACCGTTGCGGCCAGGTCCGGCCCAACGGTGTCGATCCGAACGGGGGGCGAGAGCGCCTCGGCGATCGTCCCGTTGTCGTAGGCCGCCCGAAACCGTACGCGGTACAACCCGTCCGCCGCCACAGCGGTCCGGGTGCGGCCGTCCCATGTCAGTTCCTCCCGCGCCGGTGACTCCTCGGCCCGGAAGGTCCGTGCGACCGTACCATCGGCACCGACAAACTCAACGGTCCGGTACTCGACGCCGTCCGGGCGCGTGTTGATCAGCCGCACCGGAAGCGAGTCGAGGACGCCGTCACCGTTGGGTGAAAAGGCGCGCTCCGCCACGGTTACGTAGAGGCGCACCGGTCGCGTATCGACCCGGATCGATGCGACGGAGGCCGACGAGCGGTTGCCGGCAACGTCCTCGCCGGCGACCTCGTACGTGTACGTCCGGTCCGGAACGCGGTTGCCCGCTTCGTCGGTTCCGTCCCAGACGACGGTGGCCACGCGGTCGGGCCACCCAAAGCGGCGCACCACGTCGCCGTCGTCGTTCACGATGGTGGCCCGCCACCCGTCGGCGTTTTCGCTCGTCTGGGAAATAGTCACCGTGTCGCGTTGACCGTCCCCGTTGGGTGAGAAGATCGCCGCGTCGGCGCGAACGGAGACGTCCGGTGCGGCCGTGTCCAGGAGGATCGGTATGCTCCGCGCCACCGGGGCGTTCCCGTGACGATAGGTCAGGGAGAGGGAGGCCGTGTAGGTACCGTCCGGGAGCGTCCCGCCGGTGCCGGTGCCGGTGCGGCCGTTCCAGTCAAACGCGTCGGGCAGGCGCGTGCCGGACCGCTCAAAGACGATATCATCGGCTGCATCCGTTACGGCCAAGGCGTAGCGAGTGATACCCACGGTGCTGCCCGCCCGGGGCGTGAGCACCACCGAGTCGAGGCGGCCGTCACCGTCCGGCGAGAAGGCGGCGGTGTCGGCAACGAGTTCCAGGGGCGTGTCGGTCGTCACGATTTCGAAGGAGCGCGGCCCGGAACCACCGGTGTTGCCCGCCTCGTCGGTGGAGAAGAGTTCGTACGTGTAGGTGCCGTCCGGGAGCCGCCTGCGCCCCTCGGCGAGGCCGTCAAAGAGGATCGTTGCCTCCGGGCGCTCGATCCAGTCGTACCCGCGTACCAGGTTGCCCGAGGCGTCGGAGATCGTCGCCGCCCAGCGCTGTTCGATCGATGTCTCCTGGTCGATCCGGAGCGTATCGAGGTTGCCGTCACCGTTGGGAGAGAAAACGTCGCCGTTGATCGCGACGGTGGCCGTGGGGGCCTGCGTGTCCAGTACTATGGGACGCCGTGTAGAGGCGAGTTCTATGTTCCCCTTGGAGAATCGCGTTACCACCAGCACCCGGTACTCCCCATCCGGAGCGCGACCGCGTTCCGTTTCCCCGCGCCATTCAAAGGGTATTAGGCCACCGGTAAACTCCCGTTCCAGGACCGTTTCGTCGTCTTCCCCGGCGATTCGTATCGACCACGAATCGACTTCGTCATCACTCGTAGCGACGGGCGTGATCGTGACGCTCTCCTTGATGTCGTCACCGTTGGGGCTGAAGGCCGTTTCCGACTGCGTCAACCGGACCGCCACCGGCGCCGTATCTACCGTGAACGGTGCTGAAACGGTTTCGAAGGGGTTCCCCGATTCGTCTACCGACCGGAGGCGATACCGGTACGGGCCGTCCGGTACCTGATTCCCGCTGTCGTCGGTTCCGTCCCACTCCGTGGGCTGCAGCGTGCCCGAGGCGACAACGGTGCGGACCACCGTGCCGTTGGATGCAACCACCTCCATTGTCCAACTCGACTCGGCGGAGGAGCTCTGCTCAATCGCGATCACGTCCTTGTTGCCGTCTCCGTCGGGAGAGAAGAGCGTATCGCCCAGCGAAAACGAGGCGGTCGGTGCCACCGTGTCCACGGTGAAGGGCGCGCTCACCGCGCCGGGCCGGTTGCCGTGGAGGTAGTCAACCACGAGGCTCACCTGATACTCGCCGTCGGGAATTATCCTCCCTCCGGGAAGGCGACCGTCCCACTCAACGTCGTCCGGGGGCGCGTTGCGTCTCTCGATCGATGCAACCGGTTCGTTGTTTGCATCGAGAATCGCCACCGAGTACCCGGTCACGCCGCGGCGGTCCGCAAGTTCCGGGAAGATCGAAATGCGATCTTTGCGCCCGTCGCCGTTCGGGGAGAACGCCTCCGTTCCGGTTGAGACAAAGACCGGGGTTTCCCGCGTATCCAGCCGAACGGCTGCCGGCGCGGTCTCCGTGAGGTTTCCCGCGACGTCACGACCGGAGAGAACGTACCGGTACGTCCCGTCCGGGAGTTGCTCGTTCTTGTCGTCGCGCCCGTCCCAGGGGAGCGTCGCCAGGGGCTCTCCGCTCCACTGGAAGGAGCGTACCACGGTGCCCTGAGAGTCACGGATCGTTCCTGTCCAGGCGCGAATTGCATCCGCCACCTGTGCGAAGGTAACGGCGTCGATCCTTCCGTCGCCGTTCGGCGAAAAGACCTCAACGTCGGGCCGGACCGACGCAAAGGGAGGCGTCACATCGACCGTGAGCCGCGGCGATTGTACCACCGGATTGTTCCCGTTGTTGTACCGGACGGAGAACTCCGCCACGTACCTTCCCTCGGGGAGGCGGCTACCGTCGTCCGCCCGACCGTCGAACTCCCAAGACTCGGGCGTTTCGCTGTTCGATTGTATGGTGCGAACCGCCGTCTCGTTTGCGTCAATGATGACGTATTGCCACGTCCGGATTCCCTCTTTTACGGGGACGTCCGGAGTGAGCGTGAGGGCGTCGGAAACGCCGTCACCGTTGGGTGAGATTTCGGAGCGATCCACCGTGAGGCCCAGCGGCGTCGGTTCCGTGTTGACGATGATATTCGCCAGCGTGGCGGCGCCGCGGTTCTCCGCACGGTCCACGGAGGAACTCGTCACCGAGTAGACGCCGTCGGGAACGAGGGCACCCTGGTCATCGCGCCCGTCCCATTCAAACGAAGCCGGTCGGGTTGCGGCGAACCGTTCCTCGCGGATGACCCGGTCGTCCACATCTCTGACCTCGACGATCCACTGGTCCTCCTCGGAGCCCTCCTGGTCGACCACGATCGTGTCCTTGTTGTTGTCGCCGTTGGGAGAGAAGATCAGGTCGTCCGGGTCATCCGGTTCGACGATAGCGACGGCCGGAGGCGTGGCGTCTATCGTCACGGTAAAGGAGTCGGTGACCGCCGCGTTTGCGTTGTCGTCGAAGGCACTGACGGTAAAGGTGTATCGGCCGTCCGGGGCAAGGCCCCCTTCGGCGGTGCGCCCGTCCCAACGAACTTCCGGGGGCACGTCGACGCCCTGCTTGACGTAGAAGAGACGGTCAAGGACGTTGCGGAAGGTGACGTTTTCCTCCCGTTGCTCCTTGTTTTCGATCGTCTGCACCAGCGCTCCCGATTCGTCGTAGATGGAAAGCGCCCACCCTTTCACGTAGCGTTCGTCCGTGATATCAATCGGGAGCAGCAGCTCGTCCGATGCGCCGTCGTTGTTGGGTGAGAGGTACCGCTCTTCCGTGTAGTCGACGCCGACGCTCGGGGGATCTTCGTCTACTACACCCAGAGCGGCATTCAAGCCGAGTCCCGCTGCGTACACGTCGTCGTAGAGCGGGGCGAAGGCACCGTGAACGTCGATCTCACTGCGTGCCCACCCCTGCTCGGCGACGAACCCCTCGGTTGTCTTGAGGTCCGTACGCGCGTGATACGTCAGGGAGAGCGACGGTAGATTCGAGGCGCCCGTCTCGGCGGCGTTGAAGTCCCACCCGCCGGCAATAGAGACGCGGTCAAAGAGCTTCGCGGCGAGCGTTGCGTGGGCGGTCACGCTCTGAAAGGTCGGCGCCGTGAGGCGGAAAGTCGCTCCGAGGTCGAAGGAATCGGTGTCGACCACCGTGGCGGACGCGGAGAGCGCCGGTGTGAAGGGCGCGGGACTCGCCGATGGGTATCCGAGTGCGAGTCCATTGCCCATCTGCGTGACGGCAAGGCCCCAGGAGACGTCCCGAAGCGGGCCCACCGCTCCGATCGTGTTGATCACCCCCAGGTCGAGTCCGCCGGCAAACCCCGATTCACCTTCGTTCGAACCGTACCGGCCGCGGAGGCCGGCGCCGAAAAGGAGGCGTGGGTAGAGGTCCTTGCTGAACCCGAGGGATACGCCCACCCGTTGCCCGAGGTTTATCGCCGTCTCATCAACGCTCATGAACGAAAGAGAGCCGGAGAAGACGCCCACCGGGTAGGGGAACGCCGCGCCGATATTCGCAGCGTGCCCCCGGACGGAACCGTCCGAAACGATCGAAAGGTAGCTCGCGTCCAGATGCGTTCGTTGTTTCAGGGCGCTCGCGGCAGGATTGATCGTATCGCCGGAAACGGACTCCTGCATGGGCGGGGCCCCGCTTCGACCGAGCGAAATCGGAGATGCGAACTGATCGATCAAATCGCCCCCCGGTGCCGGTTCGTAGGCGACAACGAGGGGTGCGACCACCGCCGCCAAAACGATAATCGTGCTCAGAGCGGTTCTCTTTGCGTTCATGACAGGGAGATTGTATCTCACTCGCCGTCGATTTCCGACTATTTGTCGCATTTTGCGCCCCTTAGTATCTTTGCATCAGGTACCATATGACATTCGATAACTACACGACCAAGGCGCAGGGAGCCGTTCAGGACGCGGCGACGGTGGCGCATCAACACGATAACGGCACTCTCGAGCCGCTCCACCTCGCGCTTGCCCTGGTGGAACAGAAGGAGGGAATCGTACCGGCGATTCTCCAGCGCCTCGATGTACGTCCGGAAGAGATCGGCGGGGCGCTACGGACGGAGATAGGGCGGCTCCCGAAAGCCTTCGGCGATTCCGCGCAACTCCAGTCGTCGGGGGCGCTCCAGAAGCTCTTTGCCAAAGCGGACAAGTCGCGGATAGAGATGGGCGATGACTACGTCAGTACCGAACACCTCTTCCTGGCCCTCGTCGAGTCGGGAACGCGCGCGGCGGAGCTCTTTCACTCCGTCGGCGTCCGAGCCGAGCGGGTCAACGGAGTCCTGAAGCAGCTTCGTGCGGGCAAGCGCGTGGACTCACAGAATCACGAGGATCGGCAACGCGCCCTTGAACGGTACTGTCGCGACCTCACGGCGTTGGCACGCCGGGAAAAGCTCGATCCGGTTATCGGGAGGGACGAGGAGATCCGCCGGGTCATGCAGGTCCTCTCCAGACGCACGAAGAACAATCCCGTTCTCATCGGCGAACCGGGGGTCGGCAAAACGGCGATCGCCGAGGGGCTTGCCCGGCGCATCGTCAGCGGCGACGTCCCCGAATCGATCAAGAACAAGCGCCTGCTGTCGCTCGATTTGGGGAGCCTCCTGGCGGGGACCAAGTTCCGCGGCGAGTTCGAAGAGCGCTTCAAGGGCGTCATCGAGGAGATCGCCGAGAGCGACGGCGAAATCATCCTCTTTATCGATGAGCTTCACACGCTTGTCGGGGCGGGCTCCGCGGAGGGTGCCATGGACGCCTCGAACCTGTTGAAGCCCGCTCTCGCCCGGGGTGAACTGCGGGCGATCGGCGCCACCACACTCGACGAGTATCGCAAACATATAGAGAAGGACGCCGCTTTTGAGCGTCGCTTCCAGACCGTCTTTGCCTCGGAACCGTCGGTAGAAGACACCGTTTCGATCCTCCGGGGGCTACAGGAGCGTTACGAGGTGCACCACGGCGTGCGTATTCGAGATGAGGCGCTGCTGGCGGCGGCAACGCTTTCCGATCGATACATCACGAACCGCTTTCTCCCCGACAAGGCGATCGATCTCGTCGACGAGGCGGCCAGTCGCGTGAAGATGGAGATCGAGAGCCAGCCGACGGAACTGGACCAGATCGAACGGAAGATCCTGCAGCTCGACATCGAGAAGCAGGCGGTTTCCAAGGAGAACGATTCCGCGAGTGCCGAGAGGTTGTCGAAAATCGAAACGGAACTCGCGGAGTTGCGCTCGCAGCGGGACGAGATGTTCGTCCGCTGGCAGAACGAAAAGGAGGCCATCGACCGTATCCGAAGCCAGAAGCAGACGATCGAATCCTTGAGCATCGAGGAGAAACGGTTCGAGCGCGAGGGAGACTTGGCGCGGGCGGCGGAGATCAAGCACGGCCGCGTGCCGGAAGCGCAGCGCGAGCTGGAAGAGCTTTCGGAGCGCCTCAAGGAGCTGCAGGCCGAATCGTCCCTCCTGCGTGAGGAGATCGGCGAGGACGACATCGCCCGGGTGGTCTCGGCGTGGACCGGGGTTCCCGTGACGAAGATGATGAGCAGCGAGATGGAGAAGCTCCTGGACCTCGAGGCGATCCTTGCTCGCCGCGTGGTGGGCCAGCCGCGAGCTATCGAGGCGGTGAGCAACGCGATCCGCCGCAATAAGAGCGGCATCGCCGACCTGAACCGCCCCTCCGGCACTTTTCTCTTTCTCGGTCCCACCGGGGTCGGAAAAACGGAGCTGGCGAAGACGCTGGCGGCGTTCCTCTTTGACGACGAAAAGGCGCTCACTCGCATCGACATGAGCGAGTACATGGAACGCCACGCAGTGAGCCGCCTTATCGGTGCCCCGCCCGGATACGTGGGGTACGACCAGGGCGGTCAGCTCACCGAAGTCGTGCGGCGCCGCCCCTACTCGGTGATTCTCTTCGACGAGATCGAGAAGGCTCACCCCGATGTGTACAACATCTTCCTGCAGCTTCTGGACGAGGGGCGCCTCACCGACGGGCAGGGGCGCGTGGTGGACTTCCGCAACGCGATCGTGATCATGACCAGCAACATCGGGAGTGACCTCATCCTTGAAGCGGACGATATGGAGGCGATCCGACCCGAGATTACCGCGCTCCTCCAGCAGCGCTTCAAGCCGGAGTTCCTCAACCGGCTGGACGAGACGATCACCTTCCGGCGGCTGGGGCGAGAGCAGATCCTGGCCATCGTCCACCTTGAGATCGACCGTCTGGCGGCGCGCTTGGCGGAACGGCGCATGACCTTGGACGTCAACCAAGACGCGATGAACACCCTGGCCGATCTGGGGTTTGACCCCGCCTTCGGCGCGCGCCCTCTAAAACGCGCCGTTCAACAGCACCTGCAGAACGAGCTGGCTCGGCGATTGCTCGCCGGGGAGTTCACCGACGGGTCAACGGTGCACGTCTCCGCCAAAAACGGGGAGCTGGTGATTTCGGCGGGATAGGGCGGCGAAATGCGGCGCCTCCGGCAACGCTCACTATGGACTGAGGGCGGCTGAGCCCCTTCCGACGACTCTATCTCTGTCAAGGGGCAGGTTTCATGAAAGGAAAAAACGCGTCTCTGCAGCGTAGCGAAGCCAAGCGTTTTGATCCTCGAACCGTACCAAGGCTATGTGATTTCCACCATGCGAACTGCCGTTGCCCCGCGTTCGCCTTTGACCACCGGGCACAAAGCGCGCTACGCTTGCGACTCACATGGCGAAACTGTGGGATAAGGGATACGAACTCAACGCCCAGGTCGAGGCGTTTACCGTCGGGAACGATTACATCCTCGACCGGGAACTGCTGGTTGCAGATTGCGCGGCCGGCGTGGCACACGTGAGAATGCTCGCGGCCTGCCGGATCATCAGTGACGATTCGGGCCGTCTCCTTGCCGGCGAGCTGGCCTCCATAGCTGCACGCGCCTCCCGGGGTGAGATCGTTATCGACCGGGCCGACGAGGACGGTCACACGACGATCGAGACGCTGCTCACGGAGGCGCTGGGCGAGCCGGGCAAAGAGGTACACGCCGGGCGCAGCCGGAACGACCAGGTGTTGGCGGCCACGCGGATATACACGCGGGAGCGCCTCCTGGACGTTTTTGCCCGCCTCGATCGTGTGGTGACGCTCCTTCTGGACCGGGCTGAGGAACACGAGTACACGGTGATGCCTGGGAGAACGCACCTGCAGGCCGCCATGCTCTCGACGTTGGGGTTATGGTTCGGCTCCTACGCCGAGCAACTCCTCGACGACTGGCACCTCCTCGCTTCGCTCTATCCCCTCTGTAATCGGTCGCCCCTCGGTTCCGCCGCGAGCTACGGCGTCCCCCTGCCGATCGACCGTGAAATGGTGGCGAAGACGCTCGGTTTTGCCTCGGTACAGAACAACGTGCTCTCCGTCCAAGCCTCCCGGGGCCACCTGGACGGCCAGATCATCGGCGCGCTGGCGGATATCTTTGCGACGCTCTCTCGCATGGCGTCGGACTTGGTGCTCTTTAGTCTCCCCGAACTGGGCTACGTGAAGCTCCCGGAAGCGCTCTGCTCCGGTTCGAGCATCATGCCGCAGAAGCGCAACCCCGACGTGCTGGAGTTGCTACGGGGAAAGGCCGCCACCGTTGCGGGCTACGCGGAACAGGCCCGGGCCGTTGTCAGGTCGCTCCCGTCGGGGTACAACCGCGACGTTCAGGAGACCAAGGCACCGCTCCTGGGAGCGCTGGCGGAAGCGGACCGAGCCCTGGCCGTCGTAGAGGTGCTCGCCGGCGAGATGGAGCCGGTGGCCGAACGAATGAAGAGCGCCCTAACGCCGGAGCTCTTTGCCACGGACTACGCTCTGGAACTACTCGCGTCCGGAACGCCCTTCCGCGACGCCTATCGCCTCGCCGCGGAGGGCTCTACGGAGCGGCCGATGCCGGATCCGGAAACGGCGCGCCGGGCACGAACCGCCACCGGTTCGCCGGGGAACCTCAACCTCTCGGCGCCGCGGGGCGAACTGGAAGAGCGGCGAGAACTGACGGCGAGGTGGCTCTCGGAGCACCGGGCTGCGGTGCGCGCTACCGTGGGACTCGATAGCGTGATTCCCGTGCCCGAAAGGCCGAGTAACTGACAAAAACGATCACCGTCAACACGTAGGGCAGCGCCAGGAGTACCGTCGGCGGGGCGTCGATGACCGCCTGGGCGCGGACCGCCACCGCGTCGAGCACCCCGAAGAGGAGCGCCGCGCCGGCCAGTCCAAAGACGTTTCGGTACCCCAGGTAGATCACGACCAGGGCGATCCAGCCGCGACCGGAGCTGATTCCCGGCAGATAGGCGCCGAGTCGCAACGCCAGGAGGGCCCCGGCTACGCCGGCGGCGGCGCCGGAATAGAGTACCGCCGCGGTCCGGACACGCACCACGTCCACGCCCTGCACGCGGAGCCATTCCGCCTCCTGTCCCGCCACCCGAACGCGCACACCCGTTGGAGTGTGCGCAAGCAGGAGGTAGGTGATGCCCGTCACCGCCACGGCAATGGCCACGGGCGTTACCTGGGATAGGAGCGGAACATCGGCGGCGAGGCGGACCACGCCGCGGGTTGCGAAGAGCGTCTCCGAGAGCAGGGAGAGGAGTCCCGTGGACAGAAGGTTCACGGCGAGCCCGGTGACGAAGATATTCGCCCCAAGGCGGAGGCGGAAAACCGCCAGGATCGCGGCGACGGCGATCCCCGCGGCGGCAGCGGCAAGGAGGGCGGGGAATGGACCGGTACCGGCTCGGACGGCGACGAACGCCGCGAAGGCGCCCACCGAAATCAAACCCTCCAGTCCGATGTTCAATACGCCGGCCCGCTCAGCCACGAGCCCGCCCAAAGCGGCTATGAGGATAATCGACGATGTCTGGAGGAGGTGCGGGATCATCGCCTCCTCCGCCTGAGGAATTCCGCGGTCACAAAGAGGAACACCACCGCCTGCACGATCGCCCCGAACTCCCACGTCGCCTGGCTCTCCAGAACGGCGGCGGAGCTGCCGGCGTTGAGATACGCGAAGAGGAGGGCCGCCGGAATGAGAAAACGCGGCCGGTTCCGGGCGATGAGCGCAACGGCGATTCCGTTCCAGCCCAGGCCGCCGGTGAACCCGGCGATCGCCCGGTGGTGCACGCCGGCCACCAGGGCGGCACCGGCGATCCCGTGGAATACCCCGGAAAGCGCCATGGGGACAACCGTGTAGAAGCCGACGCGCAATCCGCCGTAGTTGGCGAGCCGGCGATTCAATCCCACGATGCGCATTTCGTACCCGAAGAGCGTGAAGCGCA
The DNA here is from genome assembly GCA_028282545.1 of Spirochaetales bacterium. Taxonomy (GTDB): domain Bacteria; phylum Spirochaetota; class Spirochaetia; order DSM-27196; family Alkalispirochaetaceae; genus JANQHT01. The sequence continues at coordinate 30,648 of JANQHT010000030.1, read as the reverse complement.
GCACCAGTCCGAGAATAGCCACGGCAGCGACGCCGACAAAGAGCGCCGTAGAGAGATTGGACGGCGGGAGCATCGAGGTGAGACGGTACTCCTCCGCGATCGGAACCGTGGCCAGGAGACTGCCGGCGGTATCGCGCATGGGACCCACGATCAGGTAGTCCACCACCGGAATCGCCGCGGCAGAGAGAAGGAACGAGGTTATCAACTCGTCCGTGGCGAAGCGCGCCCGGAAGGTGCCGCTCAGTGCGGCCAGGGCGCCCCCGGCCAGCGCGGCCGCACCAAATCCCAGAAGAAGCGCGATTCCCGGTGCCGCCTGTACCCGTGCGAGGACCAGGGCGGCAACCAACCCTGCCAGGTACGTCTGGCCCTCTCCGCCGAGGTTGAAGGAACCCGACGAGAATGCGAAGACCACGCCGCCGGCGGTCAGAAGGAGGAGCGTCGCGGCGGAGATCATGTTGCCGAAGTGGTACCGGTTGGCAACCGGCGTAACGAGGAAGGCCCGTATCGTCGCGGCGGGATCATCGGTCGTGATCGCGCTCAGGAGCAGGGCGGTCACAAACGCCGCCGCGAGAGCAACGGCGGAACTCCGGAGTTCGCTGCCGGACACCGCCCGCGTCACCGTTCTTCCTCTCCCGACATCGCATCGACGATCGAGGCGCCGTCGGTGGCGTCGAAATCGCCCACGATCCGCCCGTTGCGGATCACCCGGACGCGGTCGGCAAAGAGCTCCGCCTCTCGGAGATCACTTCCTAGAACGAGAATTGCCGTCCCCGCCTCGGCGAGCGACGCCAATTCGGCGGAGAGCTGCTCCTGACCGTCCAGGTCGAGACCCGCAGCGGGTTCCGCTATTACCACCACCGAGGGATTCCACGCTACCTCCCGGGAGAGGATCACCCGTTGGATGTTGCCGCCCGAGAGCGATGCGAGTCGGGCCGCCCGGGTTCCGTCGATCCTGAACCGTGAGAGGAGCGCGTTGGAGAAGGTCGCACTTTTTCCCATCTGGAGAATGCCCCCTCGGTGAAGGCGAAGCCGTTCGTGAAGAATGAGGTTTTCCTCGACCGAGCCGTGGAGGGTGGCCCCGCGAACCAGGCGGTCCGAAGGAACGTGGGCGAGACCGGCGGCCCGGAGAATCCCCGGGGAAAGGCGCGCCGGCAACCGCTTGCCGTTGACCGACAACGTCCCGGAGGTTGTCAAGAGTTCGCCGGAGAGGAGCGCCTCGACCATTTGAATGCCGTCTTCGCGGAGCCCGAAGAGGGCGACCCGTTGCCCGCCGCGAATCTCCAGGTCTATCGGACCTACCTGGACGCCCGTGTGCGGTGAGAGGGCGGTGAGCCCATCCAGGTGGAGTCGGATCGGCCCTGAGCCGTCTCTCGCATTTCGCCGTTGTTCGGGGCCGGTAGAAACCGGAGTGTGCGCAAACATGGCTCCGGCTATCGCCCGTCGCGACAGGGGAGCCTCAAACTGCGCCACGGCGCGTCCCCCCCGCAGCACGGTGACTCCCGCGGCCAGCCGCCGGACTTCGTCGAGGTCGTGAGATATGAGCAGAACCGCCGCACCGTGGTTGACAAGACGTTTGATCGCGCCTTCCATTCTTTCACGATCCCGCGAATCGAGGCCCACGCTCGGTTCATCGAGGATGACCGCCGTTGGATCCCGCGCAACTTGCGCAACAAGAACGGCGAACCGAAGTTCGCCGGTGGTGGCGTTTCCGGCGCGAAGGGATAGGTCGATATCTACGCCCAGACGCCGGGCTACGGACGAAAGACGGTGGCGTGCCCGGGATCGCACGACAAAGGGACCGCGGAGCGGCTCGAAGCCCACCATGAGATTGTCCAGGATCGTTAGTTCCGGGGCCAGCGCCGGGTGCTGCGGAACAAAGGCGACGGGCCCCGCGGATGTTACGTGGCCGCTGTCCGCCCGTTCCAGACCGGCCACGATCCTGGCCAGTGTCGATTTGCCGGCACCGTTTTCGCCGACGCAGGCCCACACCGTACCGGACGCGAGCCGGATCGAAACGCCGTCCAGGGCGCATACCGATCCGAAGTGCTTGTATACCGCTTCAACGCCGAGTACGGGCGAACCGACCGGGGCTTGACCGGTCACGGCACCGGCATGTCCAGCGTCACGTCACCGCTTCGGATTCGATCCAGGACCGCCTCCATCTCCGAACGAATCGCGGCGGGCACGAGGCGCCGGTACGCGGGGTGGTCGTTGTCGAACGCTACGGCTCCTTCGGCAATACCTAGAATACGCGCTTCGCCGAAGACGAGCGTGCCGTCGATAGCGGCCAGAACGGCCTCGTAGGTTGCTTCGTCCTGACGAACCAGGGTGCTCCCGGCAACGATACCCGGTGCGTTGTCATAACCGCTGGAATCGTACCAGATGACGTACGCTCCGAGTTCCCTGGCCGCTGCGATCGCGCCCTGGTTGCCGCCGCCGGCGATCGCCAGGACGATGTCGACGCCGGTCGACACCATGTCGGCGACGATCTCCGCCGCCTTACCGGCGTCGTACCAGTTGCCGAGGACCCGAAAGTCAACGGTGATGCCGGGGTGCACGGTGCGCGCACCAAGTTCGTACCCTGGAACCATCACATCGTTCATGATCGGGTATTCCTGGCCGGCCAAAAGGCCGACGGCGAGCTGGTCGTTTGCGTCCGGCAACGCCCCCGTCGTGACAAGCCCCGCGAAATAGCCCGCAAGAAAGGCCTGTTCCCGCTGGTTGAAGAGGACTGTATGGATTTGCCCGTTACCGACGAGGTAACCGTCCAGTACCAGGAATCGTTGCCCGGAAAACGTACTCGCCACGCGGGCGGCGATCTCCGGCATGCTCGGATTGGACGTAACGATCAGGTCGTACCGTGCGGACGCCGCCATCGACATCAGGCTCTCTTCCCAGGTGCTCTGGTCGAATCCACCCTCAACGACCGTGACAGACGTACCGGCGCGTTCCGAGACCGCCCGTTCGGCACCGGAAACCATCATCTCGTACGTGGGACTCCCGTCAACGACGCCGGGGACAAAAACCCCCACCGAATAGGAAGCATCGTCGATTCCCTCGGTGACGCCCGTAGCCGACACGAACCCATACGGCAGCAAAACGGCGAGGCAGACCAGCAACGCCGCGGTTCTCTTTGTGTGCATATCCAAAATGTACCCAAATCGTACCGGAAGTACCAGTCGCTTGACCCGCCCCAGGTGCGGTGCTACGGTTTGGCCGGTGCGCGAAATCCTGAGCATTGACATCGGAACTTCGAGCCTCAAGGCGGGCGTTCTGACGGAACAGGGCCGCCTGGTCAGTTTTGTCCGGCGTCCCCTGCTGGAAGGCGGGGAATCGTTGGAACCGTGGGACGCGTTCAGGTGGTACCGGGCGCTCCGGGAGGCGCTTCCAAGCGTGGTGGCCTCCCGTCGTATAGATGCCGTGGTCCTCAGCGGTAACGGCCCGACGGTCGTGGCGGTTGACCGCGACGGCGCGATTGTCGACCCGGTCTTGTTGTGGCTGGACGGGCGGGAGGAACGAATACCCGGAGATCCTTCCTACTTTCTGCCGAAAGTCGCCTGGCTGGCAAAGCACCGTGCCGATGCCTTTACGCGCATTCATCGCGTCCACAGTTTTCCCGAGTACCTCGTCTATCTCCTCACCGGTGAAGCGCTGACGCACGCGCCCACGGAGGAGTTTGCCCGCCACGTGTGGAGTCCCGAGTCGATCGCAACGTACGGCCTCCCGGCGGATCTTTTCCCCCCGGAGAAACCGTTGGGGGAGGTTGCAGGTCTCATAAAGTCGTCGGTGGCTGAGGAACTGGGATTGCCGCCGGGGCTTCCGGTGGTAACCGGCGGCCCCGATTTCCTGATGAGCCTTGTGGGAACGGATACGCTCGAAGCCGGCAGGACCTGTGACCGGGCGGGAACGTCGGAAGGTATCAATCACTGCGTTGCTCACCCGCGTTCTTCAGAGGGGCTCCGCCTCCTTCCCCATGCGATTCCCGGGCTGTACAACTTGGCGGGCATACTCTCGTCCACCGGTCTTCTTTTCGAGTGGTTTCGCGGTATTTCGAATCAAAGGGGGCGCGACTACGGCGACATGATGCTGGACATCGTGCGGGAGGAAGCGGAGACGGATGCTCCGTGGTTTTTTCCGTCCGCCCACGAAGGCGCCGCGTGGAGCTTCCGCTCCGGGATGTTCATCGGTCTCGGGGCGCGCCACACCAGTGCATCCATGGGGCGGGCGGTGGTTTTGTCGATCGGCTTCGCCGTGCGGGAAGCGGTTGAGATCCTCGCCTCCGTGGGGGCCCATGTGAATGCCCTGCGCGCCTGCGGGGGGCAGGCCAAAAACGCGATCTGGAACCAGATGAAGGCGGATATCGTCGGCACGCCGATCCTCGTTCCGGAGGTCGCGGACGCTGAACTGGTTGGAAACCTCTGTGTCGGTCTCGTTGCGCTGGGCCGATTCTCCACGCTTCGTGAAGCCGCAGCGGAAATCGTTACCTTGGCACAGACGTACGAACCACGCCGGGAGCGAACCGCCCGTTACGACGACCAGTACGGTGCGTATCGGGAGCGCTTTGCCCGTTTCCGGGCGGCCCTCGCCGAATGCGACGAGTAGCGGCCGCCCGATAGCGGTACACCGTCGGGGTGAGTCTAGGTAACTCCACCGGCCGATGCCGGCGAACCACCTGACGGTTCCTGCCGGCGGACCAACCCGACGGTGGTCGTGGTGAAAAATCGGGCGCTACCCGATCGCGTCGTTCCCGCTTTCGCCGGTGCGAATCCGTACAACCTTTTCCAGGGGGAGCACGAAGATCTTGCCGTCTCCTATCTCCCCGGTTCGGGCACCCCGAGCGATCGCGTCGATCGTGGGCTGAACGAACGCATCGTTCACGGCGATCTCCAGGCGGTTCTTCTTGAGCAGGTTCACCTCGATGTCTACGCCTCGGTACGTCTCGTGGTAGCCCTTCTGCTGCCCGCATCCGACCGAGTTCGTTACCGACATCTTGAACACCTCCGACTTGTACAGCTCTTCCTTCACGTCGTTGAGTTTGTGCGGCTGAATGTACGCAATAATCAGTTTCATCTCTGCGCCTCCTACAAGTTCGAGAAGATCTGGAAGCCGCTGTAGGCCTCTGTGCCGTGTTCGGAGATGTCAAGGCCCATCTGCTCTTCACCGTCGGACACGCGAAGCACACCCGCAGCTTTCAGAATGCCGAAGAGGATCGCGCTCGTCACGACGACCCAGGCAAAGACGGCCAGGACGCCTAATGCCTGCACACCGATTTGCCCGCCCCGCGTGAGGCCGGAGCCGATCTTTTCGAGGTCACCGAAGATACCGACCGCGATGGTTCCCCACGCGCCGGCGATACCGTGCACGCTCACCGCGCCAACCGGGTCGTCGATGTGCAGTACCTTGTCAATCAACTCGACCGCGAGAACCACCAAGACGCCGGCGATAAGTCCGACGAGGATAGACGCGCCCGGTGCGATTACCCAGGTCCCCGCCGTAATACCGACGAGTCCTGCCAGCGCGCCGTTCAGGGACATCGACGGATCCGGTTTCCCGAACCATCCCCAGGAGGTCGCCATGGCGGCGATGGCACCGGCGGCCGCGGCGAGCGTTGTCGTGACCGCCACGTGGGCGATGTCAAGATCGGTTCCGGACAAGGTGCTCCCGGCGTTGAAGCCGTACCAACCGAACCAGAGAATAAAAACGCCCAGAGCGGCCAGCGGCATGTTGTGGCCCTGAATCGCCTTTACCGTTACCGATCCGTTCAAGCGAATATATTTGCCGCGCCGGGCGCCCAGGAAAAACGCTCCCACGAGTGCGGCCCACGCCCCAACCGAGTGAACAACGGTTGAGCCGGCAAAATCGTGGAATCCCATCTCGGAGAGCCAACCGCCGGACCAGATCCAGTGGCCGCTCACCGGATAGATCACCGCGGAGATCACGACCGAGTAGATGAGGTACCCTTTGAACTGAGTCCGCTCCGCCATTGCACCGCTCACGATCGTTGCTGCCGTGGCCGCGAAGACCACCTGGAACATCCAATCGCGGTATATGACGAACATTTCCGTCCCGGCGGGGTAGTTCAGGAAAAACCCGCTGCTCCCGACAACACCGCCGGCGCTCTCTCCGTACATGAGCGCCCAACCGACCGCCCAGTAGGCGAGTGCGCCCGCCGAGAAGTCCATGAGATTTTTCATGATGATGTTGCTGGCGTTTTTTGCGCGCGTAAGCCCCGTCTCAACCATCGCGAAACCCGCCTGCATGAGAAAGACGAGCGCGGCTGCCAGTACGAGCCAGATCATGTCGAAGGCGTTTTGGAACAGCGCGAGCGTTTCGTCCACGGTCTGGGCTGATGCAACGACGGCGGGGACGATGAGAGCCCCGCCGAGAAACAAGGATCGTTTGGTAATCATGTAGTAAACCTCCGGCACCGTTTATGCGATAACCGTGCCAACAGGCGGGAAACACGAACGTTTTTGTAATTATTTCCTACCTATAGGTTTACAATCGGATATTATATTACCTCAAGGTAATATAGTTTTTATTTAACTACATTTATGTAGTTATATTATTGAAATATACCCATATGTAGTTCTTTCACGTCCGGAAAATCTTCGGATCGATACGGTATTTCTTCATCCGAAGCCCCATTATCCGTTCCGTCACGTCGAGCATTCGTGCAGCCTTGGCCATGTTGCCCTTCGTGGATTTGAGCGCGTCCATGAGAAGCTCTTTTTCGAGGTTTTCCAGGGCATCCTGGAGCGTTCCGTGGACCTGGGTGTTGGTAGACTCCGCCGACTGGAGGCTCGGCGGAAGATGGTGCGAGTGGACTACCCCGTCCACGCTGAGCAGGACGGCCCGTTCAACGCAGTTCTCGAGTTCGCGGACGTTGCCGGGCCAGTGGTAGTTCGTGAGCAGATCGATCGCCGGAGTAGAGATCCGCTGAACGGACTTACGGTTGGCTTCGGCGTATTGAGCGATGAAGTGGTCTGCCAGGAGAAGGATGTCATCCCGCCGCTCCCGGAGCGGCGGGATGTGCACGGGGAAGACGTTCAATCGATAGTAGAGGTCCTCCCGGAAGAGGCCCTGCTCCAGGAGTTGTTCGAGGTTTCGGTTGGTTGCGGCGATGACGCGTACGTTGGTCCGTACCGTCTCGTTTCCACCGACCCGTTCGAATTCCTTCTCCTGGAGAACGCGCAGCAGCTTCACCTGCGTCAACGGCGAAAGATCCCCGATCTCGTCCAGGAAAATCGTGCCGCCATTGGCCAGTTCAAACCGGCCCTTCCGGGTCGCCACGGCGCCGGTGAATGCACCCTTCTCGTGTCCGAAGAGCTCGCTCTCGATGACCGATTCCGGAAGCGCCGCACAGTTGACCTTGATGAGCGCTTTTCCGGCGCGCTGACTGTTGTAGTGGATCGCCTGCGCGATGAGCTCCTTGCCGGTGCCGCTCTCGCCGCGAATCAACACCGTCGCGTCGCTTTTGGAAACCTGTGCGATCATATCGAAGACGTGTTGCATCGCCTTGCTGTTGCCCACGATATTGGAAGGCCGAAAGCGCTCTTCCAACTCGCGATGGAGCCGGTTGTTTTCCTCGAGGAGCTGTTCCCGCTCCTCCATGAAACTCTGGCGCGTCTTCACCGCCTGGGCAATCATCGATGCGACAACGGTGAGAATCCGGAGATCGGAATTCAACGCCTCTTCATCGCCGTACTCGCGGTCCACGCTGAACGCCCCGATCGTCTCCGTGCCGATCTTGATGGGTACGCAGATAAAGGAGACGTCGGTCGCACGTTTGCCCCGGCGTGCACCGGTTTTATCGAGAAACTCCGGATCGTCCGATACGCGCGGGATGATCTTCGACCGGCCCGATTGTACGACCTTCCCGGTGATGCCCTCGCCCAGTTGGTACCGCCCACGGTGGCGTTCGCTCGGGGAGAGGCCGTAGGCGGCGTCTATGAAAATTTCGCCCGTATTCCGATTCAGGAGCGTGATCGCCCCGCGGATCATGTCCATATGGTCCGTTACCGCGGTCAACACCGGCTGAATGACCTGCTTCAGGTCGAGGCTCTGGTCGAGGAGCTGGCTGATCTCAAAGAGGAGGGAGAGCTCTTCAAACTTCTCCCGATAGTTGGTCGTCTCCATACTTGCCTACCTACACGTATGGTACTACATCAATGACGGGCGTGGATACGAGAAATACAAAGATGTAGGAAGCCCCTTATTCGAGGAATCCCTCGTAGATGATCTTCTCCTCGCCGTCGATACTGATGCTCTGGCGGTGTTCGAACTGGCGATAGGCGTCGCGAACCTCCGCCACGAGGATAAGATCGGGACTGTGCGTTTGGATCTCCTCGATGGGAATCACCGGTCGCTTCTCGACAACGAGGCCCCGCAGATCCTTGAGTAGGGGCAGAAACGCCTCCGTTATCTCCGGAACAAGGAGAATCTCGCTACCGTCCCGTTCCAGTCTATGGATCGCTTCCTCGAAATCGTGCGCCTTCACGAGTCGTCCGGAACAGATAGAACCGAAACCGCGTTGCCCACGGTTTAATATGTTGCCGAGGTAGTGGACTTTGACCATGTTCATCATGATCGGACTGTTGAGTGGTATTCCCGCGGCGGTTACTACTTTGTCGTTGCGGCGGATATAGCCCCTTTTCAAGGCGAGGCTCAGGGCGTTCTGGACCATGATTTCCGAATCGTGGGCGTATGTGGCAAGCAGGGGGTGTATTCCCCAGTTCAGGAGCAACTGCCGATGAACGACATCTGAGGTCGTGACGGCGATAATCGGCTGAACCGGCCGGTACTTCGAGAGCAGCCGCGGACTGTGCCCGCGGAGCGTCGGGGCTACGATGGCGGACGCTTCCACGTCTGTCGCGACCACGTAGGCAGCCTTGGCGATCGCTTCGCCGATGTCGTTGCTCGAGGCGTGGAAGAAGAAGTAGTCCTTACTGCGCTTGATGTATTCCGGTGACCTCTCGATCTCGATCGCGATCCGGTGCATCGTTTCCACCGCAGCCACGGGGTATTTGCCCCCGGCGGTTTCCCCGGAGAGCATTACCGCGTCGGTGCCGTCGAAGATGGCGTTCGCGACGTCGGTCAACTCCGCGCGTGTGGGCTTCGGGTTGGTGATCATCGAGTCGAGCATCTGTGTCGCCGTAATTACCGGTTTGTTTTGACGATTGCATTGCTGGATGATGCGCTTCTGCGCCATGGGAATCTGTTCCGTTTCGAGTTGGACCCCCAGGTCACCGCGAGCGACCATGATCCCCGCCGACAGGCGCGTAAGCTCGGCGATGTTTTCGAGGCCTTCCTCGTCCTCGATCTTGGAAATGATCCGCATGTGCCCCTGCTCGGAATCCACCAGGGCCTGGATCGTTTGCACGTCCACCGGTTTGCGAATGAACGAAGCGGCCAGGAAGTCCATTTCCATTGAGATGCCGAAGCGGATATCAACCTCGTCTTTTTCCGTTATCGCCGGGAGTGCCGTTTTGACGCCCGGTACGTTGACGTTTTTCCGTGAGCCCAGTGTGCCGCCGCTACGGACAACGCAGTGGATACGATTGTCGCGGATATCGGTGATTTCCAGGTTCAACAACCCGTCCGCGATATAGATGTTACCGCCCGCTTCAACTTCGTAGGGAAGGTTCTGGTAGCTTACGCTGAGAAACTTCTCGTCGCCCTCGATCGTATCGGTGGTCAGGACGATCTCGTCATCGCGGTTGAGCGTAACCGTCCCGCCGCCCTTGATCACGCCCGTCCGGATTTCGGGACCCTTGGTGTCGAGAAGCAGTGCCACCGGAATACCGGCGGCATTGCTCGCCTCCCGAAGCATCTCGATGCGCCGCTTGTGTTCTTCGTGACTGCCGTGGCTGAAGTTGAAGCGCGCGATGTTCATTCCCGCCACCAGCAGCGCTTTCATCGTTTCTACGTTGTCCACGGCGGGACCGAGGGTACAGACGATCTTCGTTTTTCGAAGCATATTGGTGACTCCGTTTATTCGTCGGGGTCCTCGCGGTCTGCCGCGAGAAGGAAATCAAACTCACGGGAGGAGACGATGTCCGAGGTCTCCTCATCCGGTTCGAGTTCATGCAGAATAGCGTCGATCCCACGGCGCATTTCCAGGTGGCTTCGCCGCGTCTGGTTGATCTTTTCCTGGTACGAGTTTATGTGTCGGGAAAACGGTCTGTTGTCTTCCTGGATGCGAACCAGGAAATCGAGAAACGCCGTCCCTGTCCGCCGGAGGTTGCGCAGGTACTCGACGCGGTGGATGAGGTAGTCATTGTCCTTGAGTCGCGCAAAGAGACGCAGCAGCGTAGCATCGACGAAAAACACGTCCTCCAGGATCTTGTCCCAGAAAAACTCCGCGTCAAGTTCCAGTCTCAGCCCGGAATCGAGCTGCCGGATGAGCGAATGCAGAAAGTAAAGGTCGTCCTGATAGTGAATCTTTGCGCTCATCTCCGGCCTCGTCGTTTCTTGACACAGACGATTTCACTGTGTTAGGTTCGTCGGACCTTCTTACTACCCTGAAATGGTAACAGAATGGTAGTCGCTTAGTCCACAAGGAGGATTGTGTTGCGAAAATACGAAGCGATGTGTGTCTTTCGGGCTGACCCGGAGACGTTCAAGCAGGGCGTTGAAGCGGTACGGGGCGAACTCCAGAAAGCGGGAGCCGTCATAGAACGCGAAGAGGATATGGGGCAGCGCACCCTGGCCTATCCGATACAAAAAGAGCTGCAGGGCCACTACTTCTACTTCGTGGTGGAGGTTGAACCGTTGGTGGCGCAGGGGATCGAAAAGGAGATGCGTCTCCGGACCGAACTGTTGCGTTTTATGATGGTTCGACAGGAAGAGTAGGGGAGGTACCCGATGGCTGCAGATATCAACCGCGTCGTACTCGTTGGTCGTCTCACGCGCGACGCGGAGCTCAAGTACACCAACAGCGGTCTCGCGATTTGCGCCTTCTCAGTGGCTGTCAACAGTTCCCGGAAGCAGGGCGACGAATGGGTTGAAGAGGCCAACTTCTTTGACATCACCGTCTTTGGCCGGCAGGGCGAGGCGATTCAACGGTACCTCGTGAAGGGCCAGCAGGTGGGCGTCGACGGACGACTCAAGCAGGATCGTTGGCAGACCCAGGAGGGCCAGAACCGAAGCAAGGTTGGAATCATCGCCGACAACGTACGCTTGCTCGGGAGTGCCCCCGGTGGAGGCCAGGGGCGCTCCGGAGGGATGGGCGCTCCCGGTGGTGTAACCGGCGGCGCCTCCGGCGGGTATGAGGGACCTCAATCCGGTCCCGGCGACGATTTTCCCGACCAGATTCCCTTCTAGGTACAACACGGAGGAATACACATATGTCAGATGAAACACGAAGACCAGGAGACCCCGGACGCGATCGTGAAGATCGTGGTGACCGCGGCGATCGGGGATTTCGCCCCCGCGGCGGCCGATCCCATTTTCGAAAGAAGATTGACAAGATCAAGGCGCACAACCTTGTGATCGACTACAAGCGCCCCGACGTGCTGCGTCGGTTCTGCACCGAAAGCGGCAAGATCCTTCCGCGGCGAATCACCGGCACCTCCGCCAAGAACCAGCGCCGTCTCGTGAGGGAGATAAAAAAAGCGCGCGCCCTGGCGCTGTTGCCGATGGGGTAAAGAGGACTTTTGGAACGACCGGGGCGGGGGAACGCCCCCGAAGTACCATGAAGTGGGACCGGAGCGCTGCTGCGCAGTGGATACCCGCGCTATGGGCGGCGGCTGCGTCGTCGTTGCTCTTTTTTTCCGGGGTTTTCGCCTTTGTGTTCGCCGTGCCGCTCCAGACGCTTCTGGTTCGGTCCGGCCGGCGCGAGGCGATTCGCGGTGCCGCCGTGTTTGGCGCGCTGCTTGTTCTCGGGCGGTTTGGACAGGCGGTGGCGTTCGGGACCGCCGGTCCGGGTCTTGTCCGGTTGCTCCTGTTGGATGCGCTCCTCCCGGCGGGAGTGGTGATCGCGCTGATCGCCTACGACTGGGTGCGCCCGTACTTGGTTTGGTCGTTACGCCTCCCCGCGGCGGCAGCGCTGGCGCTGATCATCGCGTTACCCGTGGTGGTGGAGATCGTCTCACCGGACCGGTTGGGAGCGGTCCTGTCCGCCGAGATGAGCGGTGCTCTGACGACGTTGGGGATGCCCGCGGACGGACAGTGGCTTTCCGATCAGTTGAGCCTGCTTATCGGGCGCACGGTCGGTTTCGGCCTGTGCCTGACGGTGGCGATCAACTGGTGGTTCGGAACGAACCTTGGTCGCGTTCGGTCCGGGCGACCGGCGATTACGAGCCTGCACCGCGTAAACGTAGATCCTCGCCTTATCTGGGCGGTGATCGGGGGATTCGGCCTGGTAGTCATGTCGTGGCTCACCGGCCGGGACGGATTGATTCCCGCCCTCGGGTGGAATGTAGCGCTCACGAGCGCGTTTCTGTTCGGCGTTCAGGGAATTGGAATCGTACAGCACCTGCTGTTACGGCGCGGGTTCCCGCCCGCACGAATACGGTGGACGCTCACGATCGCGGCGATCCTGGCGTTTGTACCGGGAATAAACATGATCGTAATCGGGGGTCTGCCCCTCATCGGCTTGAGTGAGCTATGGGTGGACTACCGGAGGAGAGATGAATGAAGGTGATTCTCAATCAGGACGTGGGAAATCTCGGCGAAGAGGGAGACGTCCTCGATGTATCGGACGGCTACGCCCGTAACTACCTGTTGCCGAACGGTCTGGTTCTTCAGCACACGAAGTCGAATCTGGCAATGATCGAAGGGCGCCGGGCGCGGATTGAACAGAAAAAGGCGGCCAAGCGCGAAAACGCGGAGACGCTCAAGGAGCGGTTGGAAGGCGAATCGCTCACCATCTCCATGATGGCCGGTGAGAACGGTAAGCTCTTCGGATCGGTCACGAGCGCCACGATCTGTGACGAACTGGCGAAGGCCGGGATCGACGTTGAACGGAAGCGGATCGACGTCCCCGACCACTCGTTGAAAACGGTGGGAAACTTCAAGGTCCGTGTCCGTCTCTACGGTGAGAACGAGGCGACCCTCACGGTATCCGTTGTTCCCTCCGGTGAAGCGGCGCCGGCCGCCCCGGCCGAGAAGCCGACGGAAAAACGCGATGATACGCCCGATGAAAGCGATGCGACCGAGATGCCTGCCAAATCCGTGGCGGAATCTGCCGGCGACGATGCGACTGTGCCCGCAGTGGAAGATGGCGCTGTCCAGGAAAGCGTGGCCTCCGAGGCGGACGACGTCGTCGAAGAGAGCGTTGCCGTCGACGAGGAAACCGAAGAGGAAGTTGACGCCTAGGTGATACGCCGTGGTGGGTAGAGTTCCTCCCCACAACCTTGAGGCGGAAACGGCGACATTGGGCGCCGTTCTGCTCGACTCATCGGCCCTGACGCGCGTCATTGACTTCATCAGGGCCGACGACTTCTATCGACAGTCGAACCGGATCATCTTTGACGCGATCGTGCGCCTCTGGGACCGGAACGAGAGCATCGATCTCATTACGCTAACGAACGAACTCACCGCCGCCGGGGAACTCGAACGGGCCGGCGGCGCGGCGTACATTTCCAGCTTGACCACCGAGGTCCCGACGAGCGCCAACGTCGAGTACTACGCGCAAATCGTTCAGCAGTCGAGCCTTCGGCGAAACCTGATCCGCCTCGCGGCGGAACTCACGGAACGGGGATACGACGAATCCACGCCCACCCGGCGCGTGCTGGAAGACGCTGAACAACGTATCTTCGACCTCACCGAAACGAATCAGACCCACTCCTTCCTTCCCGCCCGTGACGTAGTGAAACGTACCGTGGCGGCCATAGAGAAGCTCTATCACAACCAGGATGACTACACGGGCATCCCCACCGGGTTCCCGGATCTCGATAATATGACGAGTGGATTCCAGGACAGCGAGTTTATCGTTATCGGGGCGCGACCATCGGTGGGAAAAACCGCGCTGGCCCTTACCATGGCCGCGAACATGTCCATCCAACAGCAGATTCCGGTTGGCTTTTTTACCCTGGAGATGAGCGACATGGCGTTGATGCAGCGCCTCGTTGCGGCGGAGGCGAAGATCGGGAGTCAGACGATTCGGACCGGAATGCTCCGCCCCTCAGACTTCGCGTCGCTCACCAGCGCGGCCGGTCGTATCTACGAGGCACCCTTATGGATCTCCGATACGCCGGGGATGCGCCTCCTGGACCTTCGTGCCCAGGCGCGCCGAATGGTGAGCCAGCACGGGGTGCGTATCATCTTTGTCGACTACATCACGCTGATCACGAGCGAAAACGTGGATCTCCCGCGTCACGAACAGATAGCCGAGGTATCGCGTTCCCTGAAGGCACTGGCGCGGGAGCTGAACGTTCCCGTTGTTGCACTTTCGCAGGTGACGCGTGATACTGAAGGTAAGCGACCTCTCCTGTCCAATATCCGTGAGTCGGGTAGCATCGAACAGGACGCAGACGTGGTGGTCTTTCTTCACCGGGAACGAAACGTGGAGCGCGACACGACCGAGACGATGAACGTGGTTGAGACAGAGGTGATTGTGGCGAAACAGCGGAACGGTCCGGTCGGCACCATCCGGCTTGCGTTTGTACCGAAGTTTGCCAAGTTCGAAATTCTTGCCCACGATTCGGTATACGGGGAGTAGGCGGAATGGATCTACGCGACCTATACGCGTTTGAAGAGCTCGTTAATGAAGCGGAACGGCTGATACTGGCGGAACTCGGTCGCCAGTTGGAGGAGCGTGGCGATTCGGCCTGTACGTCGGAGGAGTGCGTCCTGGACATGGCGGCCTACGCACTGAACCACGTGCGCCCCATGTACAGGGTCAACCTCATGGGGCGTATCTACGCAGACACGCTCATGATCGAGCATGCCGACGAGATCAGCGATGCCGTCTCCGAGGCGATCGAACGAATCTCTTCGGACGCCGAATAGAGGACGCCGGATTGGCTGCGACGCCGAACCGGCGGCGCGTCTCCCCGCTACCGTGTCGAAAGGGTAGGGATTCGTCGACGCAGCTCTTCTCGGGATGAAACATACGCGGCCTCCGCCGCCGTATCGGAGGGCGTATAGAATCGGCCGTCGTTTATGACGACAATCCATTCGATCCGTCCATTACCGAGTTCGACAAAAGCCAGATCGAACCGATGTTCACCCGATGACGCCTCGTACGTAGACAAGGTTCCATCGGTATTCGTCGCGACCAGGAGACCGTCGGACAGGCGAAGCCGAAGCGGGACGCGGGCGGTATTGCGCGCCAGTTCCGACACGCGACGCCCGTCCCAGCGCAGGATGCCGCCGCGATCGTCCAGGGTCGTGAAGGTGTTACCCGTGGTTTCATCTACCAGTACGTGCGAGTCGAGGTGTTCGCCCGGAATGGAGAGCACCGTCCGGGAACGGTCGGTACTCGAACCTTCGTGAACCTGGAGGACGGTTGCCAGTCCGGCACGTTCGTCCTCCGCGACACCGAGCGAAAAGAGGCGGCCCCGACGCTCGTCGAAAGCGAAGGAAAAGATAAGGTCCGCATCGTTTGATAGGGGCACCGTTTCCCCGGTCAGCGGCGAGATCCGCACCAGGCTCGAATCAAAGGCGGTCTCCACCGTCTTCCCGGCGAATATGCCGAAGGGCGTCGAAATGGCCGCCTGGAGGCCGATTCCGCGATACCGAAAAAGCTCGGTACCCGACTCGTCGAGCAGGTTCACCTCGCCGGCCGCCGAGATTACAAGCAACTGATCATCCCGGGCGGATACAAAGCGCGGGACGACCGGGAGAGAAAAATCGAGCGGGAGCGTCACGCCGTAGAACCGGAAGCGCCGCAGGGGAGCTTCGCCGTTCTCCGGTGTCCAGACGTACAAATTTAATGGATCCCGGGTGATAAAGCGCGATTCCGGGCCCATGGGATCCGGTATGCGCCGTTCCCGGGCGTAGGAAGTGAGCGCGGGGGTTTCGCGGTGGTCCAGGAAGTCACTGGTGACGGAAACGATACCTTCCGCCGTCAACAGGTGCAGCCGGTTGCCCGACAGAACCGCGTCCCGGATCGGAACGATCGTGGAGCGGGCCATTTCGACCGGCTCATTCTCGAACGCCGGCCAGCGATGAATACGGCCGGAGAAGTCGGCACCCAGGATCTCCCGGGCGGCAAGCGCAAAGGCGCTCGTCGTTTCCGGGATCGTGCGACGGATCTCGTACTTCTGCCGGATGTCGCGACCGTCAAAACCGTAGCGACGAAAGGTGGGGCGGCCGGAGAAATCGTCGGCAAGAACCACGATATCACCGGTGGAGGGTTCAACGCGTAGCGCCCTGACCGACCCAACCGGGAGTTGGGCAACCGCGTCCCCGGTCAGCAGGTCCAGAATGATCAGCAGCCCTTCCCGGTCGAGCGCTACGGCGTAGCGTCGTTGGTCCAGAATCGAGTGGATTGTGAGCCCCGAGGGACCGGAAAACTCCGCAACGGTGCGGCCCGACACGATATCGTAGTACGATACCGTTCCCGTGGCTGGAACGTACGATACGATCCGTTCCTCGCTTGAGCCGACCATCGCCCAGTTGACGATACCGGTGGGGCGCCTGAGAAAGGGAAGTTCCCGGCCCGTTCTCCCGTCCAGGAGATGAACGCTCTCGAGAGTCGGGGTGGTGTAGTGGATGTAGCTGCCGTCGGGGGACACCCCGAAATGGATGACCTCTGTCGAGATGGAACGAACGAAGAGGAGTTCTCCTTCCCGCCAATCCCAGACCGATATGCGATTGCTCCGCCGGCTCCCGGAGAGAACTGCAACGCGCCTATCGTCCGGATAGAGCGAGATCGCCCTGACCGGGAGGCGGTCTGCCTGGATGTCCTGTACGAGGCGGCCGTCGTCGAGCGCCCATACTTTGACCTTGCCGTCGGAACCCGCCGTGAAGAGCAACTCGTCAACCGTCGACTCGATGGCGGTGATTGCCCCGCTGTGGGAACTGCGGATGACGGTCGCCGGCAGCGCCGTCGCCGCCGGAGCCGGAACAAGCGCGATGAAAAGCAGGTACACCAGCCTGTTTTTCCTCACAGAGCCCCCCGAGCGAAGAAGAGCACGTCGTTCACGAGGGCAAACGCCATGAGCAGTACAATCAACACGTTGCCGATCACCTGGTAGCGATACACAAAGCGCGGTTGGAGCGGCCTCCGGGTGACGCCTTCGGCCGCGGACAGCAGGATCTGTCCGCCGTCGAGCGCCGGAATCGGGAGCAAATTCATAAAACAGAGGGCAACGCTTACAAGGCTGAGAAAGTTGAAAAAGGAGATGATCCTTCCGGCGGCGTCCTCCGCGAACCCATCGGTGACGATCTCCCCGGCCAAAACCGTGATTCGCACCGGGCCCATCAAGGCGCGGGTGAGGTCGATACCCGAGAAGAGAAGGCGCAGGCTGCGAACTGTGAGCACCAGGGTATCGATCGCCTCGGAAAAACCCGTCACGACCGCCGCCGGGACGCTCATCTCGGGACTCCGAATCGCGATCGTTTCGTACGCGATCCCGACGGAGACGGCACCGGCTTCGTCGACGTTCGGAATGACGCGGATATCAACGCGTCGGCCCTTGCGAAGGACCGTCAGATCGGCGGTGGTTCCAGATTGACGGATCCCCTCGTGGACGGCGACGGAATGGGGTACTTCCGCTCCGTCAACCGCGACGATTCGGTCACCCGGGAAAAGGCCGGCGATCGCCGCCGGCGAGCCGTCCATAACCGTTTCCACCACGGGATCCACCCACGGATAGACGCCGATCCGCCCGGCCCCGCTTTGGGGATCCAGGGCCGGGGTAATACGTGTTTCAAGGTCGTTCTCGCCCCGCCGCACCCGGAAGAGCATCTCCCGCCCCGGATCAACGCTCACGACCGTCTGCAGATCTGTGAAGGTGGCAATCTCGGTTTCGTCGACCGCAACAACGTAATCGCCCGTCTGAAGTCCCGCCTCGTCCGCGGGCGACGGGGCGCCTCCGAAATCGCTCACCAGGACTATCCGGTTTTCAAAGGTGCGGGTGGTAAAACCGATGTAGGCGATGGTACCGAGCACCGCGGCGGCGAAGAGCAGGTTGACCAGCGGTCCCGCCACCAGGACCCAGATGCGCTGCCAGGGACGGGCGGCGTAGAAATCGCCCGGTTCAACGTCGATCCGATTCGCTTTGTCGTGCCAGGCGCGGATCAGGGCGCGTTCTCCCTTCATACGACAGAAGCCGCCGATGGGGAGCCAGGACACGCGATACTCGGTTCCGCCCCGGGTGAATCCCCAGGCTTTGCGGCCCCAACCCACGCTGAACGCTTCCACGGTGATTCCCACCGACTTGGCGGCAAAGAGGTGCCCCAATTCATGGAAAAAGATGACCAGTCCGATACCAAGGAGACCAACGATTACACCGATCACGAAATTCTACACCATCCTTCCCATCGATAACAGTTCGTACGCGTAATAGTATATCGGTGCGGCAAAGAGCGGCGAATCCACGGAATCGAGCAGGCCTCCGCGACCGGGGATCAGGGAACCCGAGTCCTTGATGGAGGCGGAACGTTTGAGCGCCGATTCCACCAGATCCCCCACGATCGCCATGGTTCCGATAAGGACCGCAATGGCGCCCGTCTCGAGGGGAGTACCGCCGAACTCGTCCGGCCAGAGGTGGGCAGCCGTGAAGAGAACGACGAACGTGGCGGTCATCCCGCCGAGGAATCCGGCCAGGCTCTTGTTCGGACTGATCGGTACGACAAACTCGCGGTCCTGGGGCCGGCGATGGCCGAAGAGGCGTCCCGTGACGTATGCCGTACTGTCGTTTAAGTACACAGCCAGGACGAATACAAGAACGACTCGCCCCGCCATGGGAAACTCCAGCATCCTGACCGCGTATGATGCAAACAACCCGGGATAGATAAGGACGAAAACGTGGCTTTCCACCGCCGGAAGGATGTCGAGGAATTCACCCTTGTCGCGCCGGAGGATCTGCACGGTCAGCACCAGCGCCACCGCAACGACGAGCACGAAAAGAATCGCGTCGGCGCTCCACAGCCCGTGGACGGATCCGTAGGCGACCGCCGGCAAGAGCGCCCCAAGTGCGGGGAGAACGATTCTTCGACCCCGGTACCGCAAGGCGCCGGAGGAGAAGAACGACGCCGTTTCGTGGGCGGCGAGTGCGGCGGCCACGCAGACCAGGAGGGCAAAAAAGGGGTGCTCCAGACCGGGGAGGGCAAAGATCGCCAACCCCAGCAGGGGCAGCCCGATGGCAAAGACCAGCAGGCGAAGCGCCAGGTTGGTCACTTCCGAATACCGCCGTAGTTTCGGCGCCGTCCCTGAAAGTCGTGGACGGCGCGCTCCAGATCATCGCCGCCCCAGTCCGGCCAAAGTCGGTCACTGAAGTAGAGTTCGCTGTAGGCACACTCCCAGAGGAGGAAGTTGCTCAGGCGGTGTTCGCCGCCGGTCCGGATGATGAGGTCCGGTTCCGGCAGGTCGGCAAGATCGAGGTGCGAGGCGATATCCGCCTCGGTGACCTCGCCGGTGGATCGTGCGTCGATCACGCGGTTGACCGCCCGCACGATTTCGTCGCGCCCTCCATAGTTCACCGCGAGATTCACCGTGAGAGCGTCAAATGACGACGTCTCGTGCGAAACCGCGTCGATCTCTTTCCGTACCGACCCGGGCAACCCGGCGAGATTGCCGGAATGGCGAACACAGATACGGTTTTCCCGGTAAAAGTCGTATTGATCTCTGAGATTTTTCGCAACCAGCGCCATGATGAACGAGACCTCTTCCTTCGCCCGTCGCCAATTCTCCGTGGAGAACGCGTACAGCGAAAGCGTGGCGACGCCGAGATCGAGTGCCTTCCTGACGACGCGCTTGGCCGCCTCGATCCCCTCCTGATGGCCGCGCGTTCGTTTCATGTTGCGCTGGAGGGCCCAACGGCCGTTGCCGTCCATGATGATCCCGATGTGGGACGGAACGGCAGCGGTGGGGGCGAGCGTGCCCATCAGATCTCGAGAATCTCCGTCTCTTTCGCTTCGATCGCTTCGTTGATCTTCTCAACGTAGGAATCGGTGAGTTTCTGGACCTGGTCGACGCCGCGCTTCTCGTCATCTTCGCTGATTTCGCCGTTCTTTTCGGCTTTTTTCAGCTCGTCGTTCGCGTCGCGCCGGATATTTCGGATCGCGACGCGGGACTGTTCCGCGATGTTTTTGGCAACTTTCACCAATTCCTTTCGACGTTCTTCCGTCAACGGCGGAATGTTGATGCGGATTACCTTGCCGTCATTGCTCGGATTCAGGGAGAGTTCGGAACTTTGGATCGCCTTTTCGATTTCCGGCAATACGGACTTGTCCCACGGCTGAATTACCACGAGTCGCGATTCGGGAACGCTCACCGTGGCAACCTGGTTGAGCGGCGTGGGGTTGCCGTAGTACTCGACGCGGATCTTCTCGAAAACCCCCGCCGAGGCACGCCCCGTCCGCAGCGCGCCCAGCTCGTCGCTCAAAGCGGCAACGCTTTTTTTCATCCGCTCTTCTGCGTCTTTCAGGATATGGTCCATCGTTTGCTCCTGTGAGGGTCAGTCCTGGGACTCACCCACCGCGTACACGAGGTAACCGGTGATGTCCACCGACGTCCCCGCCTCCTTCCCAACGGACTTCGCCACGGCACCGACGCTCGTCTTCTCATCTTTGACGAAGCCCTGCTCAAGAAAGCAGATTTCAGCAAAGTGCTTTCTCAGTTTCCCCTGAACGATGCCCTGCAGTACCTTTTCCGGTTTCCCCAGGTTCTTGGCCTGCGTGAGGAAGATCTCTTCCTGCTCTTTGCGGTATGCCGGATCCACGTCGTCCGTGGAGAGGTAGAGCGGCCTGAACGCAACCACGTGCAGGGCACAGTCGAAGGCGAAGTCGCGAACCGTCTGGTTGTCGAATGCACCGACGTCGCCCGCCTTGAGCCGAACGATCCCGCCCATCCGGCCCGCCTCGCCGTGGGTGTAGTTCGCGAAAATTTCGTCCGCACCCTTGCTCATGCGTGCCACCCGGCGAACGCTCAGGTTTTCCTTTATCGTGCTGATTGCATCGGCAACGCTCTGTTGGAGCGCTTCGTCCGGTGCGTCCAGGGACCGTTCCAGCACCTGGGTAACGATCGACTCACCGAGTTCCACAAAGGTCTCGTTGCGTGCGACAAAGTCCGTCTCGCAGGCGAGTTCGACGATCGCCGCCGAACCACCGTCCACGGAGATGAATATCCGTCCCTCGTTCGTGGCGCGGCCGCTTCGCTTGGCCGCAGCAGCCTTGCCCAACTCCTTCAGGATGCGCTCGGCCTTCTGAAAATCGCCGCCGGCCTCCTCGAGCGCCTTTTTGCAATCCATCAATCCCGCTCCGGTCTTTTCCCGGAGCTTTTTTACATCTGCAGCTGTAATTGCCACCTGATCCTCCAATCTGTTGTGCGTACCAGGTTACTCCTGGTAAAGGGTCTCCTGGTCGATACCCGCTTCCTTGGCTACCTTTTCCTCCGGAGTTGCCGTGTCCACCGGCATCTCGTTGTCCGATCCGGGCTGGTAGTCGGAATAATCTTCCGCGGTCACGCTGTCGGTATCTTCCTCTTCCTTCCCGATCGCAGCCGCCATCGAAACGGTTTCGATCTCCTCTTCCTCCTCGTCGTAATCGGGGGGAGGAACGGACGCTTCCAGTTCCTCTTCGTCCTGAAGGTTTCCGATTACCTCGAGTCCGATCTCGTTATCCGCCTCAATGACCGCCTTGGAGATGATCTGCGTGAAGAGGGTGATCGCGCGGATCGCATCGTCATTCCCGGGGATCGGGTAGTCGATGCCGGTGGGGTCGCAGTTGGTGTCAACCACTGCCACGATGGGAATCCCGATCCGGCGCGCTTCCGCCACCGTGATCGCCTCTTTACGGGTATCGATCACGAAGACGATTCCCGGGAGATCTTTCATCTCCTTGATGCCGCCGAGGTTCTTCTCGAGACGCAACTTTTCCTTGGTGAGTTTCGAGACTTCTTTCTTGCTGAGGCTGTCAAACGTCCCGTCCACTTCCATCTTTTCGAGCTTCTTTAATCGAAGCAGGGACCGTTTGATGGTCGCGAAGTTGGTCAGCATGCCGCCGAGCCAGCGGTTGTTGACGTAGTGCATGCCGCAGGCGGTCGCTTCGCGCTCGATCGCCTGTTGTGCCTGTTTCTTGGTGCCCACAAAGAGCACCGATTTGCCTTGCAGCACGGTTCCCCGAACCGCTTCGTACGCTTCTTTTATCGATCCGATCGTTTTCTGAAGGTCGATGATGTGAATGCCGTTGCGTTCCGCGAAGATGTACTTCTTCATTCGCGGATCCCACCGCTTTGTCTGGTGCCCGAAGTGCACACCTGACTCAAGCAGGCTCTTCATCGTAACTACTGCCACGCGTTCCTCCTGTGCGAACCGTAGTCCGCGCCCATTCTCTCTTTCTCGGTCTGGCCCGCGTTACCGCCGGGTCGTGCCGGAGTATTGTTCCAACAAGGATTGGAATCGCCACACCATAGTCCAAACCGTTGCTATTGGCAAGCCCACGACGTTGCTGTAGCTCCCGGTAATGGATGGAATAAACCGCGCCGCCGCCCCTTGAATCCGGTAGGCGCCGGCGACCCCCTTCCACTCGTCGGTCGACACGTACCAGTCGATTTCGGACGTGGACATTGGGGCGAATGTCACGGTTGTCGAGGTCCGGCGCGTCTCCGTTAGGTCGAGTTCCGGCGCGATCAGGGCAACGGCGGTGACGACTCGGTGGTCGCTGCCGGCCAGCCTCTCGACCATTGACCACGCCTCTTCCGGGGTGAGCGCCTTTTCCAGCGACTCGTCGTCAACGATGACCACCGTGTCGGCGGCCAGCACGATGCGGGAACCGTCCGCGAGTTTCGCGCTCGCCGCCTTGGCACGGGCCCGCAACTCGGCGGTCGCCTCGTGACCTTCCGGAGAGACGATGGTCGCCTCGTCCACATCGGCGGGACGAACGATATGGGGAATCCCGGCGCGATCCAACAACTCCGTGCGGCGCGGGCTCGCTGAAGCCAGGGTAACGGGATCGATCTTCATGCCACGCATCTCATCGGAGCGACGGTACCACAGGCGCGAGCGCCCTTCAAGAAACGCTCGTTGACCTCAACAGGTCTCATTGTGGCGATCAGATGACCTTGGCACTGTTCTCTTCATGCCTGCCTACGGGACGAAGAGCAAAACGCGTCTCTGCAGCGCAGCGAAGCCCAGCGTTTTGCTCTTCGTCCCGGGCGCGGCCGGCGGCATTCTTCTCCAATCGGCCTTCTGATCGCCACAATGAGACCTGCGTGTCCTTTGACAGGGACACATTCGTCGGAGCGCTCGTCGCCCTCCGTCCACGTTGTGGGGCAGCCTGAACTGCCGCGTTGACCTTGCCGGAGACCCTGCTGTAAGCTCTCCTCGCGGACGCGTAGCTCAGCTGGATAGAGCGCTGCCCTCCGGAGGCAGAGGTCGTGGGTTCGAATCCCGCCGCGTTCATTTCACCCCTATGAACGATCGACGCCGAGATGTGTTGGCCCTCCTGGCCGCCGTTGCCATGTTCTGTTCGACCCTGGAGTATCTCATCCCGAAACCGTTGCCGTTCTTTCGCGTCGGCCTGGCGAATCTGCCCATCCTGGTCACGCTCCATGTTCTCACCTGGAAGCATACGCTGGTATTGATCCTGCTGAAGGTGGTTGGCCAGGCGATTATCAACGGCACCCTGGCGAGTTACGTCTTTCTTTTCTCACTTTTCGGTTCGTTCGCGAGCGGCCTAGTCATGTTGTTTGTTCATCGTACGCTCCGCCGGCGGGTGACCCTGATCGGTGTGAGCCTCGCCGGGGCGGTTGCCAGCAACGCCGTCCAACTGCTTCTTTCGATCCGGTTTGTCTTCGGCGCACCTTCGTGGGTGATGGCACCGCCGTTCCTGATCCTTGGTTCTGTTGCCGGGATTGTCGTGGGTATCGTGGCGGAGCGCTACCGTAGGCGGTCCCGGTGGCTTCCCGAACTGGCGCATGCCTACGGAGAAGCCGGATGAGGAGTCGGCAACCGGTACCGTGGTTTCAGGCAAACCTTGACGCGGCGACTCAGCTCTACGCCGGGATGGCGTTGCTCCCGGCCTTTCTTCTACAGGAGAGCCTCGTCGTCCGGGCGGCACAGGTGGGCCTTCTATTGTTGCTGGCGCTGTTGGCGGGGAAACGGATTCGGTACGGCTATTTCGCCATCGTCCTGGCGTCGGTGACGGTATTCCACGTGGCGATTCCCTCCGGCCGGGTCCTATCCGAGTTCGGCTCCTTTGCACTCACCTCCGGGGCGCTCCGAACCGGCGTCTTCAAGGGGCTCGCGATCGTCGGAATGGTGTTCCTCTCCGTGGCGGCGGTGCGTTCGGACCTGCGCATTCCCGGCCGCGCCGGCGCACTGGTGGCGCGAACGTTCTGGGCGTTCGAGTTCCTCCTGGAGGGGCGTCGCCGCGTGACCTGGCGTCGTCCGATGGAAAGCGTGGATTCGCTTTTATCGGAGCTCTTCTACGAACTCCGTGGATCGGGGGCCGGGGAAGAGGGCGGCAAAACCGACGGGGCGTCGCCGAACGGGCGCGCCCTGGGCGTTTCGCGCCCCACGATCGCAGGATGGGTAGCGGCGGGGCTCCTGGTTGGGGCAAACTGGGCGCTGTTGCTCGTGTAGAGATACGCGTAACGCGGAGGTGTGTTGTGGTGGATGGTGAAATGGAAGTGGTGATTGCGGGCATCCAGCAGTTGGGAGTGGGAATTCCCGACGTTGACGAAGCGTTTGCGTGGTATCGGAAGGCTTTCGGATTGGACGTACCGGTCTTCAGAGAGGCTGCGGAGGCTCCCTACATGACGCGGTACACCGGTAATGCCGTTCAATCGCGGGACGCCACCCTTGCAATCAACACCGCCGGTGGCGGCGGGTTCGAAATCTGGCAGTACACGAGCCGGACTCCGGTGGCGCCCGCGTCGCCTCCGCGGCTGGGCGACCTGGGAATTTTCGCGGGGCGTATCAAGACCGCGGCGATCAACACCGCGTATCAGTCCCTCGTCCAGGACGGGGCCAATGTCGTGTCTGGAATCGTTACGGACCCCGGCGGGGCCCGGCGCTTTTCGCTCGTCGATCCCTGGGGCAACTGCTTCATCGTGGTTGAATCGGAATCGTGGTTCTCGCGGCGCAAAACTCCCACCGGCGGTGTTGAGGGGGCCCTGATCGGTGTCTCCGATATCGACGCATCGCTCCCCTTTTATCGGGAGGTACTTGGATACGACGCGGTCGTTTACGACGTTTCGGGGACCTTTGAAGACTTCACCGGAATCGATGGGGGCGGGGAGACGTTTCGACGGGTGCTGTTGACGCACGCGGCCGAACGGGCCGGCGCGTTCAGCCGCATGTTCGGACGGACGCACCTGGAACTGGTGCAGCGTACGAGCGGCGGTTCGCCGGGAGCGATCTTCGCGGACCGCTTCTGGGGCGACCTCGGTTTTATTCACCTCTGTTTCGACGTTGCGGGAATGGACGAACTCAAG
Organism: Spirochaetales bacterium; assembly: GCA_028282545.1. Taxonomy (GTDB): domain Bacteria; phylum Spirochaetota; class Spirochaetia; order DSM-27196; family Alkalispirochaetaceae; genus JANQHT01. Next base: position 5,096 of record JANQHT010000030.1, on the reverse strand, counting down.
GCGCGCTGTGACCGCGTGGGGCACCCCTTTACGATCGACAGCGGCACCAGTTTCGATATGGGCGAAGCGGGGGGACGGTTCAGTTACGTTGAGGATCCCGACGGTACGCTGATCGAGTTCGTGGAAACGCACAAACTACCGCTTGTCAAAGCGATCCGGTGGTACCTGGACCTACGAAAACGTGATCCCCGCCGCCCCTTGCCGGACTGGATGCTGCGTCTGATGGGACTGGGCCGCGTCCGGGATTGACCCGGGCCGCTTGAAACGGCGCAACAGGCCCTAGCGGCCGAAGACCTTCCGGACTTTTGCCTCGTCTTCGCCGGACATCTGGGGATTAAGGCCGATCGCGTCGCGCATGTCGCGAAAGATCGCAACGGTGTTGTCCACGTCTTCTTCGAGATGGCTCGCCGTCGGAATCATCCTGAACATGAGCAGCCCCAGGGGAATAACCGGGTAGGTGATCGCCGTGACAAAGACGCCGCGGTCGCGAAGGTAGGCCACGGCCGCCATTCCAACCTTCTCGAGTTCCTCCTCGCCGATCGGGACGAACACGGAGCAGATCGGCGATTCGCCGGGACCGACGTAGAAACCAAGATCGCGAAGGCCGTTCTTGAGTCGATTGCTGATCGCCCACAGTCGCGCCCTCCGGTCGTCGCCGGCGATCACTAGGTCCAGAGTTTTCCGAAGTGTCTGGACGTAGAGCATGGGAAGACTCTTGGCAAAGACCTGGGTGCGAGCGTTGTAGAGGATCCACTCGGTCACGCTTTTGTCGGCCGCCGCAAAGCCGCCGATCGACGCAAAGGCCTTGGCAAAGGTTCCGAAGTAGATGTCCACATCGTCCTGGACGCCGAAGTGGTCGGCCGTTCCCCGTCCCTGTTCTCCCATGACGCCCCAGCCGTGGGCATCATCGATGAAGAGCCGTGCGTCGTATTCGCGAACCACTGCGGCGATTTCGTCGAGCTTGGCGAGGTCGCCGGTCATCCCGTAGACGCCTTCAATGACGACGAGGATGCCGCCCTTGCGGTCCCGGTTGATACGCTTGAGAACGCTCTCGAGGCTCTCCACGTTGTTGTGTTTGAAGACGCGCACCTGCCCCTGGCTCATGAACGCGCCGTCGACGATGCACGCGTGGGCGAGCTTGTCCATCACTACCATGTCGTCGGGACCCACCAGGGAGCTGATTGTCCCCGTCACGCCCATGTAGCCGTAGTTGAAGAGGAACGCCGATTCCTTCTCGGAAAAACGGGCGAGTTCCGCTTCGAAATCGAGGTGATATTGGCTGTTGCCGCTCATCATGCGGGAACCCATGGGAGAACTGACGCCGAACTCGTCTACCGCGGCACGCGCAACCTCCAGCACCTCCGGGTGATTGGCGAGGCCCAGGTAGTTGTTGACCGACCACATGATTTGGTCTTTGCCCTGGAATTCCATGATCCGATCCGGGATCGGTGGGAGCACCGGGCGGGTCAAATAGTGGTCGCCGGCGGCGCGCTGCGGTCCAAAGTATCCGCCGTCGGTAAGGCACTTGTCGAATACGTCCGGAAGCTTTGTCCTGGTTGCATCTGCCATCGTTTCTCTTCTCCTATTGTCCCGAACCTACGGAGGCGATGTGGTCTTCTACCGTTGCGGTGATGTCCACAGCGTTCCACATCGGTCGGGGGGCAACGATGTCCGGGATCACCGGATGGATCGTTCCCTGGTTCCGAATCAGATCCCAGCCGCCGCCGGTGATGTTCAGGAGTACCGAATCACTTCGATCGATCTCTCCCCGGTCGACGGCCTGAATCAGCGCGCCGCATGCTACCGCGGCGGCGGGGCTAACGTCTATTCCTTCCGTTTCCGCGAAGAGTGCTCCTGCGGCGCGCGCCTGGGCGTTGGAGACCGCGTACATCGTTCCCTGGGTATCTGAGAGCGCATCAAAGAGACCGCCTTCGACGCCGTAGGGCGGCGTCCGGTTGGCCAGTACCTTTGCCCCTATCTCCGCCACGTACGCTTTCGCCTGGTGCTCCGTGAGGTCCACCAGCCGACGGCTCTGTTTGCGCCAGGAATCCACCATTACCTGGAAGGGAGCGTTTTGCGCGAGGTGCAGCCGGCTCTTCCGCCGGTCAAAAGGGCCCGACGCAAGAAGGCGAAGGTTCGCTTCCCACGCCGCGATCGCGCCCGTACCGCTTCCAACGGCTTGCACGTAGTGATCGGGGATGTCGCCAAGCGCATGAACTCCCGCGAGGTAGGTGGTTCCCATTCCGTCGCGGCGACCTACATTGCGCGCGCCGCCTTCCGGTTCAAACGCGTCGGATTCGGTGAGGAAGGAAGCGAGGGCGATCGCATCGGCGTAGTCTGCCCCGTCGCCGGCTGCCACGACCACGGTACGGGGGCTGCGAAGTTCCGGTGTCCAGATTGCCGGAAGATTCGCTTCCGGAACCACCACGACAACCGGCAGATCAAACCGCGACGCAACGTGAAGGAATGCCCGGGCCGTATTGCCGGCGGATGCGATTACAAGGTGCTGCCCCGTCGATGTGCCGCGACGGGCGAATACGGTGTACGCCTCCGTCTCCTTGAACGTGCCGGTGCGCATCGCTCCACCGCGTTCGGGCCAGTATCCGTTAAAAACGACTTGGAGCCGCTCCAGGCCGAGAGCCCTTCCAAACCCGGAACCGTGGTATGAAATGGGCGCCGCCGATCCCGGGAACGTCGTTTTCACCGGTAACCACGACTTGAACCGGAAGAGACCCTCCTCCACGGGGCCGACAGTGAACTCACGGTTGTCGTATTCCGTCCGCAGCAGCGCCGTCGATTCCCCCGAGGGGTCGGTCAACGGAAGGCGTCCCAGATCTCCCGACGGAACGTCGTCGTACACGGCATCGGTTCCGACGCATCGCAGGCGATAGTGTGCGGCCGTTGTTGGTTCCGGAGGCGGTATCGTACCCACTCGTACATCGTAGAGCAGGCGCTGCCCTTGGACTACGGTTTTTGCCAAAAGGGGAGCCCGCGCAGACGCAATGGGCGGGGTTACTTTGGAGGCGCCGGAAAATTGGACAAAAACGACAATTGGGAAAAGTGAATAATCGAAGAGAAGCTTCACTTCCAGGTTGATGTCGCCTATACTTCGGGCAATGAAGGTGAGCCGTCGCAGCCTCCTTATCAAAGCCGGAATGGACCTCTTTTCGGTTCGAGGGTACCGCGACGTCTCCGTGGAAGAGGTTGTCGAACGGTGCGGTTTAAGTGTCGGCACCTTCTACAAGTATTTCCCCAGCAAGGAAGCGTTTTACGAGCAGCTCCTTTCGTTCATCGAGCGGGAAGGGATCGCGATGGTGGATCGCGCGGTTGAGCGCCTCTTTTCGCCGATGAATCAGCTCAAGGCGGTGTACCGCTTTGTGGTACTCGGGGTTCAGAAATACCCGATTCTCCGGGGGATTCTGTCCAACGACCCGCGCTACCGCTACCCGGGAATGGAAGCGGCCGGAGGTGCCGTGGGGAACCTCCGGCGCCACGTGGAAAGGGTGCTCGCGGAGGTTATCCGGGATGGATCTCGGAGGGGTGTCTTTCGTCCCGGTCTCTACCGCAACGCGCCTGCGCTCGTCGTGGCGCTGATGGATACCGTGATCGCCAACGTCGAAAGCGCCGATATCGAAACGTTGACCCGGGACGTCCTCGTGTTGATTCAGCGAGGACTCCGGCGCGCGCTCCGCTTGCGGCGGCGCGACGAGCGTCTGGACCGTCGGTCCGAGGTCGATACCGACGTAGCCGATCTTTTCGACTGACCCTATCAATTCTCAGTATGGACGGAGGGCGACGAGCCCCCGAGGACCTCGTCTCTATATCAAAGGATAGGAGGGGCTCATCGTGGAGATCAGATTGCCGATTGGAGATGAGTATCGCCGGCCGCGCCCGGAACGAAGAGCAAAACGCGTCTCTGCAGCGCAGCGAAGCCGAGCGTTGTGTGGAGAGAAACGCGCCAAGGTTATCTGCTCTCCACGATGAGACCTCTTTGACTGACCCCGCCGAGCTTGACAATTGCCGTTCCGGCGCTGTAGCTTTCCCTATTACAGCGATTTACGGGGGAAGTGTATGCAACTACTATTGTGGTTGGGGCTTCCTCTCGCTGGTGTTCTTCTAGGTTGGACGATACGGTGGCTATACGCCAAGTTCCAGCTCTCATCATCTGAGCAGAGAGCGGAGCGATTGCGAAAGGACGCCGAGAAAGAGGCGGAAGCTCGCAAAAAGGAACTGATTCTTGAAGCGCGGGAGTCGCTTCAACGTGAACGAAATGAACAGGACAAGGAACTACGGGAACGCAGAAACGAACAGCAGCGTGTCGAACGTCGGCTGCAGCAGAAAGAAGAAAACCTAGAACAGAAGACCGCCGCAACCGAACAACAGCGGCGGGAGTTGGACGCCCGCGAGAGAGAGATCTCAGAGCGATCGAAAGAACTTGAGCGTCAGGAGGAAAACTGGCGCAATGAATTAGAGCGTATATCGGGTCTCACCCGGGAAGAAGCCAAGAGACTCATTCTTCAGTCACTCGAGGACGAGACGCGCCATGATGCCCAGGGTCTCGTGAACAAGATCGAGCAGGAAGCGACCATGACCGCGGAGCGTACCGCCCGGGAGATCCTGGTCTCGACGATTCAGCGCATGGCGAGTGACGTGAATACGGAAATCACCGTCTCTTCGGTGACGCTTCCGAACGACGAGATGAAGGGGCGCATCATCGGGCGGGAAGGTCGCAACATCCGGACCCTCGAGACGCTCACCGGAGTCGACATCATCATCGACGACACGCCGGAAGCGGTGGTAGTCTCGTGCTTTGACCCCATTCGCAAGGAGATCGCAAAGCGCTCGCTGGAACGGCTCATTTCCGACGGTCGTATCCATCCGACCCGGATTGAAGAGGTAGTCCAGAAGGTCACACAGGATCTGAGCCAGACGATCTACGAAGAGGGCGAAAAAGCGCTGTACGAACTGGGGGTCCATCACCTCAAGCCCGAGGGGGTCCGCGGTATCGGACGCCTTTCGTTCCGGACGAGTTACGGCCAGAACGTCCTGGCCCACAGTAAGGAAGTCGCCGTTCTCGCCGGCACGCTGGCGGCGGA
>JANQHT010000012.1 GCA_028282545.1 Spirochaetales bacterium | reverse complement strand
TAGGCCCATATAAATGAGACCACGACCGGGCTGAGAATCGCAGGGATGAAGATGAGGGTTCTACTTATCCGGAATACCCACCCACGCCGTTCAATCGCCACTGCCGCCAAGATCCCTATAACGTTCGTGAGCAGCGTGGTGAGGACGGTCAGGACAATCGTCACCATCAGTGCCGATCGAAATGGAACGTCCCGGGCGAGTGTGACGAAGTTCCTGATACCGATCCATCGAAAGTTCGGATTGATACCGTTCCAGTTCGTGAAGCTGAACAGCATGCTGAACACAAGCGGGATGAACATAAAGACGACAAAAATAGCCAGTCCAGGCAAAAGAAAGAACGTGTCGTAGAGGCCTTTGCGGGTATTCATGGTGTTCGTTCAAAAAAGGGACGCGGGACCCCCTTGGGCCCCGCGCCGCCGATCGAATCAGCGCGGCCGCGTCTACTGAGCGTTGCTGTTTGCAAAGTCCCACTCTGCGTCGTAGAGCGCAAGTTCCTCTTCGACGGATGACCCCATGGCGATGCGTTGTGTCATCTTGTTGAAATAGGCTTGGAGCCCCGGCAATAGGGCTGCGTCGCCCGTCATGTCGTACCAGTGTTCCACGGGGCGGAGCGTCTCAAACTGCGCCCCGACATCCTCGCGCAGAGCGCTCATCTCGTATTCAACCACCTCTTTGGTTCCCGGGAAGAGCATCTCCGTCTGTAGGAACTGGCTGTACCAGACGGTGTCGTTGAAAAAGAAGTCGACAAAGTCCAGACAGACCTCCGGATGATCGGTGTTCGCGTTGATCGCGAGTCCCTCGTTTGCCCACACTGAAATCGTGTCGGCCGCCTCGTCGCTTGGAACCGGGAAGAAACCGACCTCGAAATCAGGATTGACTCGCACTGCTTCGCCCTGCACCCACGATCCCATCGGGAGCATCAGCGCCCGTCCTGAGAAGAAGTACTCAAGCATTTGTACGTACGTGACGCTCGCCAAATCGTCATTCGCAAAATTCTGAACCAACGTCTGATATTTGGTTAACGCGCGAACCAGATTCTCATCGGAAAACTGCACCTCGTCCGCATTCCGTTTCAAACCCCACTCCGGGTCCTCGGCGAGCACATCCGCCGACAAGATCATAGAGGCCAGAACCAACTGCGGCCAGCCGTCTTTGAGCCCCATGGAGATGGGAATCTGACCGGCGGCTTCGATCGTCTCGCACAGGCTCAATAGCTCGTCGAACGTTTGTGGTTCCGACAGCCCGAGTTCGCGGAAGGCCGTTTTGTTGAACCAGAACCCCCCAACTTGGTATTTGTACACGGCGACGTAGGATTTGCCGTTGATCTGCCCAACTTCGGGGTCTAGGAGATACGAGAGGCTCTCCGTCGGCAGCGCCATGAGAGCGTCCGCGGCAACGAAATCTGCCGGACTTGCCATAACCATGATATCCGGAAACTGACCCGTTGCCAGAAGCGTCTTCAAATAGTCTCGTATCATGATATTCGAGGATGGCTGGGCTATGTTCTCAACCACCACGCCGGGGTTCGCCTCCATGAACCGGTTCGACACTATTGACCAGAAATCGCTCGTCAGGATTGGAGTTTCGTTGACCGCAAACACAATCTCCACGGTCTCCGTGGAGGGCTCTTCCGCCTCGCCGGCGGCAAACGCCAACCCTGCGCCGAACAGCGTCAGAACGACAACCGCAAACGCCAGTTTTTTCATACCAACCTCCGTTTTGGTGTGGATTGCTCCCGGATCTATCCGGGGAATAGTTGAGTATCCGGCCAAACAGAGGCGCCGGCAATTGTGAAAAACTCCACAACGGGTGGTGAGAATTCTAGTTGCCGGCCAGATTCCGGTATTGCGACGGTGTGCATCCTTTTATCTCGCGAAAGACTCTCAAGAAATAGCGCGAGTCGGGGAAACCGACCTTCCCGGCAATCTCGGTTATCCGAAATGACGTCTCCGTCAGCAGGTCACAAGCGCGTTGCACTCGGACTTCTCTGACGTACTGAGTGAACCTCCGGCCGGTCTCTTGCCGGAACAGATGGCCCAGATACGCTGCGTTCATGCCCACTTCATCGGCGTACACCGTGAGTCCAATTCCCTCGGGATACCTGTTGTGGACATAGCGCACCAAGTCATTCACGATCGCATTACTCGTTTGTACGCCCGAGCGAAATACGAGTTTATCGATGCGGTCGCAAAGCGTTCGCGAATACGCGATCAGACTCAAGGGAGTAGCGAACGACGAAAAATCACCGGGGGCAACCTCCAACTCGTCAAACAACGACGTGATGTGTTTGGTTCGCTTCTGCAGCAAACTGACAATGTACATGACTGAACTGAAGTACCGCCGCGACACTTTGGCAAAGTCGCCGGCGTCTCTGGCGATGGAATCCAGCAAGTCCCTCAGCGCTTCCTTGTCGGAGTGGTGGAGAATTTCATCGATGTGCCCGATCGGAATCGTGGTGGCGTCATTGGCGGCGGCGATGATCACTGCGTCGGCGTACGAGATGTAGGAGGCCGTGTCCTTCGGAATCCGCGATCGGAACATATGTTCATACGCTGTCTGGTAGCCGTGGTGAATCTCCAATAAGTCGCTGACCGGCACGCCTCCAAAACAAACACACCCCTTTTTTGTTTCAATGGACACCGTACGAGCAACTTCACCAATTACTTGTGCCAGGGACGCCTCGGTTTGCCCGATCAGCATTGGGACACGATCCCGGTCCCAAAAAAAGAGACAAGCGGTGTGTTTGATCTCGGACCGTAACACGCGTACCAGGTACTCCAGCTCCCGGGCGTTCGCGTGGTGTGCCCAGCCCGAATCGGTGTCGAGCAGCTGGACGGCCCCGATACAGTAGCCGTCCCAGAGAAGCAGGTCCGCTTGTTCCAGAAAGGTCAGCTTGTTGCGTAGCTCCGGAGCCCGCACATCGCCTTGGACGAGGCGTTGAAAAAGGTTGTTGAGAAGTGCATCCATGCCGGCGTCCATCAAGCGGAGCGAGTGTTGCTCATGTCCGAGTTGCTGCTCGATTGTGCCCAAATGGGAACAGACTTCATCTACGTTCACCGGCTTGAGTATGTAGCTGTCGACGTTTAGCTCGATCGCCGATTTCAAGTAGGCAAAATCGTCGTAGCCGCTCAAGATCAGTACGTGAGACACCCTCCCGAGGTCTCGAGCTCTCCGGACCAAGTCGACTCCATTCATCCGGGGCATCTTGATGTCCGTCACCAGCAAGTCAATCTCGTGAGAGCGCAGGTGTTCGAGCGCTTCGTCCCCGTCGGAAAACACGCCTTGTACGGTGTACCCGTAGTCGTGCCATGGGATGACATCCCGCAGGCCGTTCCTGACCTTCGGCTCGTCATCCACGATGATGACGGACCAACTCACGCCGACCGATCCTTCATTGGACGAGGTACCAACGGGATGCGCAGGGTGACTTCCACACCTCCCCCAACACGGTTTTGCACGCCTGTGATCCCGTACCCCACTTCTCCCTCGGCGTCGGCGTAGAACATGCGAAGGCGGGAATGGACGTTCCTCAATCCGATATGCCGTCCAGGACCGTCGTCCTCGGTCGCGGGAGCGTGTTCCCGTAAGAGTTCGTTGATGTATTCGATCTCTGATTCATTGATACCGGTACCGTCGTCTGCGACGGACAGTTCAAAATCTCGTCCGCAGTGGCACCCCGACACCGTTATGTGGCCGCCGGAACGATTCTTGAGTCCGTGTTGTATTGCGTTTTCCACGAGGGGCTGGAGCGCCAGTTTGAGGATACTGCATCGCCCAAGAGTTCGAGGGATATCGATGTCGAGCGATATTGATTCCTCGAAACGTATGGACTGGAGTCGCGTATAGACGCGCAGATAGTGGATCTCCTCATTGAGCGGCACTTCAACGGTGGTGTCATCCAGAGCCCAGCGGAACACCTCAGCCAGGAGACGTGTCATTTCGGCGGTTTCCCGGTCTTGATGCATGAGGGCATTCATTTGAATTGATTGGAGCGTGTTGTACATAAAATGGGGATTCATCTGGTTCTGAAGCAACCTCAGTTGAGCCGTTCGGAAGCGAAGCTTGGACAGGTAGACTTCCCGTATGTGCGTGTCAAGTTTCTGACACATGTCGTTGAACGCTTCCTCGATAGCGGCAACCTCGTCTCTGTGGCGAATCGGGATACGAAACATAAGATCGCCGTGTTTGACTCGGTCCATCATGGTCGAGAGCGGGCTGAGGCGTCTCGTGATCATTCGGGAAAGCAGGAGCGACGTAGCCAGAAGAAATAACACCGTGACGGCGCCGATTCTCACGATCAACAATCGCGTATCGCGATGAACACGAAGAATCTGCGATTTCTCAAGTATCGTGATCAATTTTACGTATCCGCCTTCGACGATCAATTCGGAGGTGAGAAAATCTTCATCCCCCCACCGTTCGCGCACGAACACTTCTGTCGCGGCCCTATTCCCGTGCGCTGAGTCATAGATGACTTCGTTGGTGTCCGCAATTGCTACGAGTACCCTGTGATCGAAGTAGTGATCATCTCCGGGCCTGGTAACTTCGGCGAAGATATCTGGTCGAATGTTGACGATGAGCGTTCCAATCGGCAATCCCATTGGGCTGCGGCGCGTATCGAAGATATGGAGACACACCGAGAACACCAAAGGTTCCTCCAAGGTACCGACGCCGAGCACATAATCCGGTAAATGGGGAGGGAGCACTGTAATCGGTGCGGGATTGTCACGCAATGGTGTGAGGAGAGCGCTCGTTCGGTAGTCGTATTGCAGTTTCCGGGCTCGTCCGGGCGATGCGGAAAAGAAGTAAAAGTCGTCCTGTACGTAGTCAACGAGACCAACGTCACGTATGAAACCGTAGTTCTGCCCCATCGTTTCCAACTTGGCTTGGATGCGATTGAGTCGTTCCGCGGCGGGCATCGAGCCACGTGAAGCGTTTGACAGGAGCGACTCGAGGGAGAACCCAAAATGATCCGGAATGTACACTTGGACAAAGAGCGATAGTATCCGGTCGAAGAGCCCGGCAACACCCACGGCATCCTCGCGCAGTTGTTGTTCGTTGTAATTATTTTCGAGCGTCAGCAATCGGTCCATTGTACGTTGAGTGGCGAGGTATGTTCCGGCGAGCACACCGATCGACGACACCGCGTACAGGGCGAGAATGACTTTCGTCAGGAACGAACGTCGAAGGCCGCCGATCATCGCGTGATCAACGTTGGGCACCTACACGGGTGACCGCGAAGAGATAGGGAAACGAGGCGTGGCAAAACAGCCCGTGTGTGTGTCGTCTCAAGGAGTTGCGTGACACAATCCCCGCCACGGTGGAATCCAAGGGTTCAGCATGTAGTCAACCGGAGGTTCGAATCAAGGGCAGTCAGAAAACCATTGACGGGGTGGAAGACCCGTGGTACTTTGAGAGTGGATGAAAAAAATTGCAGTATACCGGGAATATTTCGAGGAGTGGAGATGAGTAGCGAGAAACCACAAGCATTGCAAGGCATTCGAATTCTCGATTTCACACAGATGATGATGGGACCGTTCGGTGTTCAGATACTGGCCGATCTCGGCGCCGACGTGATCAAGGTCGAGCGTCAGGGTGCCGGCGAGTGGATGCGAAGTATGCCGATGGTGGGCGAGTTCGTTGGCGGTGATTCAGCGGCTTTTCTGTCGATGAATCGTAACAAGCGCTCCGTTACCGTCAACGTGAAGGACGCTGCGGGCCGCGCGGCGATTTTCGAACTCGCAAAAACGTGCGACGTGGTGGTCGAGAATTTTCGGGCCGGCGTGATGCAGCGACTCGGGCTTGGGTACGACGATTTCAAAGCGGTAAAAGACGACATCGTGTACGTCTCCGGTTCGGGGTGGGGGCAGACGTCGGAGTTGGCGCGGAAAAACAGACCCGGTCAGGACCTCCTCATCCAGGCGATGTCGGGTCTGATGTTCAACACCGGTCGCGCCACCGATCCACCCACCGCGTTGGGTACACCGATTGCAGATATCGTCGGCGGTTTTTCCGTCGCCAACGCGATCCTCGCCGGAGTTCTTGCGCGAAACACCCACGGTATCGGTCAGTGGATCGAGGTGGACCTCTACTCGTCGGTCATGGCGAGTATGTGTCAGGAACTCTTTGCGATTCTCAACCAAAACGTACGGATATCGCGATCCGAGGCCGGGATCGCCTCAATGTGGAACGACGCTCCCTACGGCGCCTATCCAACCAGCGACGGGTGGATCGTCATCGCCATGGTCGAGCTGGAGAGGCTCGGCCCACTGGTAGGAGACGATTCTCTCGCCGAACTCGACTCATGGGCGGACCGCGACGCGGTCAAACGGAGGCTCGAATCGATTACGGTCACGCGTACGACTGCTGAGTGGATGGAGATACTCACCGCCGCCGACGTGTGGGCGGCGCCGGTTCGTGACTCGTACGAGGCGATCGACGAGCTTAAGAGTACGGGGTCACGGTTGCTCGTGGATATGGAACACGCCAAAGCGGGTACCATTACGGCGATCGGGTGTCCGATCACGATGACGAGGACGCCGGCAACGGTGCGGAATGCGCCCCCCCTCGTCGGCGAACACACCGAAGAGGTCTTCTCGTCCGTGCTCGGAGCGGAAAGGACGCGCGACATGATCGACTCGGGGGTTATCGGGTGACCGGTGACGAGAAGCGTATCCATCCACACCTGGTGGTGTCGCGGAAAGAGTCGATCGTGACGCTCCGCATCGACCGGGAAGATGCGCTTGGCGCGATGAACGCCGAGATCATGGAAAAGATGGGCGTTTTCGCCCGCGATCTCGCCGCGGACCATACGGTACGCGTCCTCGTCATCACCGGGACCGGCCGGGGATTCGTCGCCGGTGCGGACATTACCGGATACCAAAACGTTTCGCAGGTTGAGTTCGATCGCTTCCAGCGCCTTTCGCGGCGTACCTTCGATACGATAGCGTCCCTGCCGCAAATATCGATCTGCGCGGTGAACGGGTACGCCCTTGGCGGCGGACTCGAACTCGCCCTCTGTTGCGATTTTATTCTGATAAACAACAAGACGAAGGTTGGCCTCCCGGAAATCAAGCTCGGTCTTCTCCCGGGAGGCGGCGGGACACAACGCCTCCCGCGACTGGTCGGACCGATGCGCGCCAAGGAGATGATCCTTACCGGGCGAATGGTGCCGGCAGAAGAGGCGGTGTCGCTCGGTATTGCACTCGCGGCGTATGAACCGGGCGAGCTCATGCCGCGGGCGATCGAGTTTGCCACCAGCCTGGCGGACCAGGCCGGTGTGGCACTGGCCGAAGGAAAACGAGTTATCGACGACGGGATCGAGACGTCCTTGGCCGCCGGTCTTACCCTCGAACAACGGGTGCTCGGAACACTGTTCGCGACACACGACGGTAAAGAGGGTATCGCGGCGTTCGTCGAAAAGAGGGATCCCGATTTCACCGGAACGTAAGGGTAGCGGAGGAGCACATCGTGGTTGGATCAATACGAGAAGAGGGCAACGGCGGCGTACACGGGCAATGGGGTCCGTTTCACATGGTCGATTTGCCCCTGGGCGCCATGGACAACAAAACGAGCGTGCGCCTCTGGGTGGTGCGCGGGAGCACAAAGACGGCGATTATCGACAGTGGCGTCCACGCCCGCTACGCGCAGGTGCTCGAAGCATTTGATGCGCTCGGGATGGCCCCGCACGATCTCGACTATCTCCTTCTCACTCACGAGCACATGGATCACGTCGGCAACAACGCTCAACTCGTGCGCGATACGGGGTGCGCGGTACTCGCGCATCCGCTCCGCGCCGACCGAATCGCGGACAACGTACTCAACGCGGAAACGATCGTACACGCCTTTCCCGACGTCGAACCCTATTTCGATATTCAGCCGGAGTACCTCGATTGGATGGGGCCTGACGCCGCGGCGGTGGACCGATTTATTACCGAGGGCGACACCATAGACCTAGGCGACACAAAAATCGAGGTTGTTGAAACGCCGGGCCACTCCATGGCGGAAATCGGCTTCTATCACGGCGACAGCAACACCCTCGTCCTCGGAGATCCCCTCATGCCGGCCTACGACCTGGTCCTCAACCTGTACGAGGATCCCCGCACGATGCAGGCGACGCACCGGAAGATCATCGACATGATTCGCGATCGCGCGATCGAAACGGTCTTGACCGCGCACCACCGCCCGTTACCGGCTGACGAAGCGATTACCTGGGCCCAGGAGTGCCACGACCGGATCGACAAGATCGCCGAGACGATACTAAAGACTATTGAGTCACACCCGGGAATCGAGTTTGGTCCGTTGCGTGACATCGTGTGCGACAAATGGGAAAAACTCAAAGAGTGGCGAGCGCTCGTTACGATCAACGGACACCTTCTCGACTTCGAAGAAAAAGGAGTGGTGCGAAAGAGCGAAAAGGGGTGGAAACGTGTCTGAGGGAAAACCGGTACCCGCCCGCGGCGCAGTCCTGGGTAGCGGAACCATGGGTGCCCAGATTGCCGTATCGCTCGCAGTCGGCGGTCTGGAGGTACAGCTCTGGGGGCGCCGTGAAGCGTCGCTCGGTGACGCGGCGCAACGAATCGACGCGGCTCTCGCGCACATGGCGGAGAACGGGTTGATCTCGCGCGACGAGGTCAAAACCGCCCGGGCGCGGATATCGCTCGTACCGGATCTCGAAGAGGCGGTACGCGATGTCGGGTTTGCGATCGAAGCGATCGTGGAAGATCTGGAACAGAAACGCACTCTCCTGCGACGGATCGAGGCGGAAGCCGATTCATACACGATCCTCTCCAGTACGACGTCGGCGCTCAGCGCCACGGCGCTGCAGGAACCGCTTGTATATCCCGATCGGTTTGTTGTCGCCCACTACGCGCAGCCGGCCCATCTCGTGAAGCTCGTCGAGATCGTTCCCGGTACCGCAACCGCACCCGAGACTACCGTCGCCGTAGTCGATCTGCTCTCACGAACCGGGAAGACTCCGGTCACGTGTCCCGATATTCCCGGATTTCTTTGGGCGCGCATCCAGCACGCGGTTCTTCGCGAACTCGTGAGTCTTATCGATAGAGGACTCGTCGATCCCGAGGAGTGCGACAAGGTTTTGAAAGAGGGGTACGCGGTGCGACTCCCGGCGATGGGCAGTTTCGAACACGCGGATCTCGCGGGACTCGATCTTATAGATAGCGACTCCTCCCGCGCCGTCTGGGCGGACTTGAGCAACGTCACGTCGCCGGCGGAAACGTCGATCGGGCGTCTGCGCCGGGAGGGAAAACTCGGAATGAAATCGGGTTCCGGGTTTTACGACTGGAACAAACGCGACCCCGAAGAGTTCAAACGGAATCGCGACGCCGAGATTGTCAGGCGAATGCTCATTCAGGCGGGCGGAAGAGTCACCCCGGTGTGACTTTTCTTGCGGCCCGCGTCGCCCGCCTCGGAGAGGGAGGAGGATCCCATGCCGACACGTCCCAACGTGCTGTTCATCACCGTCGACCACTGGATGAGTTCACTCCTCGGTGCCGCCGGGCACGCCTCTATCCTTACGCCGACGTTGGATCAGATCGCCCGAAACGGTGTACGAATGTCAAACGCCTACAGCACCTGCCCCATTTGCGTCCCCGCGCGTCTTTCGATCATGACCGGTACGGCACCTCGTACCCACGGTGATCGTACGTTCAAAATCAAGGAGCCGATGCCGGAGCACCTCCCGACGTTGGCAGATACGTTCCGGGGAGCCGGTTACCAGGCGTACGCCGTTGGAAAGGTCCACGTCCATCCGATGCGCGACCGGATCGGGTTCGACGACATCGTCCTCGCGGAGGAGGGGCGGGCTCAGTACGGAACGATGGACGACTACGAGTTGTTCCTCGCCGAACAGGGGCACGTCGGTCAGCACTACGCGCACGGCATGTCGAACAACGACTACACGTCGAGACCATGGCACCTCTCCGAGTACTGCCACTCCACCAATTGGCACACGCGGGAGATGGTACGAACGATAAAGCGACGCGATCCGAGGAGACCGGCGCTTTGGTACCTCTCGTACAACCATCCGCACCCACCGCTTGTACCGTTGCGGGCGTATCTCGACATGTACAGTGACGATGACGCTGAAATGCCGATTTCGGCCGAATGGTCGAGCGATTTTGCCAACCTACCGTACTTTCTGAAGACGATTCAGAGCAATTGGAACGTCTACTCGGAGCGAGAAATTCGTGCAATTCGTCGGGCGTTCTACGCGCTTTGTACGCACATAGATCACCAGATTCGGGTCGTTATCGGAACGCTCCGCGAGGAGAAGCTGCTCGACGAAACGATAGTTCTTTTCACATCCGATCACGGTGATATGTTGGGCGACCACGGGCTGTGGGCCAAACGAACGTTCTATGAGGGCTCGTCCCACGTTCCGATGATCATCATGGGGGCCGGCAACGGCGAAACTGGGTACGATCCGCGCGTCGGTCACCACCGCGTGGACGATCGTCTCGTCTGCCTCGATGATATCATGCCGACGTTGCTCGATTTGGCGGGAGTCCCGATTCCCGAGACGGTCGACGGTATCTCCATGGTCGGTGAAGAAACACGCGATTACGTCTACGGTGAATGCGTCGAAGATGCCGGTGCAACGCGCATGGTCCGCGACGGAAGATTCAAGCTCATCTACTACGCCGTCGGAAACCGGGTGCAGTTGTTCGACCTGGCGAACGATCGGGAAGAACGGTTCGACCTCGCCACATCTCCCGATCACACGTCTGTCCGCGACCGGCTCGTCGAGACGATGGTGGGCGAGTTCTACGGTTCCGACGTAGAGTGGGTAAAGAACGGCGAATTGGTCGGGTGGCCGGACAGGAACCATTCGCCGTCGCCGCGGCGTGGACTCGCGGGGCAACGCGGGCTACACTGGCCGCAGCCACCGCTGCACGAGTCGGCGGACCCGGTGGGAATGCCGCAGTAGCGACGTTCTCGTGGAACCCGTGGACTACGTTCCGCGTCGGAGAGAAAGTTGAAAGATCCCAGACATTCGCAGATGGTGCGGGCGGTCGAACTCTACTACGATCGCGGCCTCGGGCAACGTGAAATCGCGACAATCCTCGGTAGCTCGGTATCAACGGTCTCTCGATTGCTCGCCGACGCGAGATCGGTCGGAATCGTCGAGATTACGATCAATCGGTCGATTGAGAAACGGCCGGAACTCTCTGAACGGATACGGAAGGAATTCGGCCTCAGGGACGCGATCGTCGTCGCCGACAATGAGACGCCGGAAAACTCGCTTCGCTTGGTCGGCGCGGCGGCCGCGGAACTCCTGCTCAGCGTTCTCGACGACGGTACGACCGTTGGAATCACCTGGGGACCGGAACCGGCGCACGTTGTCGAAGCGATCGATTTTCCGCCGGTTCGCGGTGTTTCCGTCGTCCAGATGGTGGGGAGTCTCGGCAAAGGTGACCCCGCCGTCGACGGTCCCGAACTCGCAATGATGATGGCTCGTCGGCTCGGCGGGACCTACCGGTACGTACAGGCTCCCGCGGTTGTGGAATCGGCCGAAGTTGCCCGCCTCTTGATGAACCAAACGCCCATACGGGAAACGCTTGAAGCGGCGGCGCGGGCGAAGGTTATGCTCTCCGGTATCGGCGTGCTCTCCGATCCCGAGTCGGGCCTGGAGCGGGCGGGGTACATCACCGACGATGAACGGAAATCGTTTCTCGCTTCCGGAGCCGTTGGACACATGCTCGCCCGCATGTTCGACGCTTCCGGGGACGAGATCGATGAATACAATCGGCGTGTCGTCGGGCTATCGTTTGACGCGCTCCGCCGCGCCGAATGGTCGATCTGCGTCTGCGACACCAAGATCAAAACGGCAGCCCTTCGTGCCGCCCTTCGCGGCCGGCTCTTCAACACCCTCGTCGTGTGCGAAGCGGCGGCTCAGGAACTTCTCAGCACCGCGGCGGAGCCGAGCTACGCCGAACGATAAGTTGCGGTTTGGGATCGTCTATCACACTCTCGGCGCCGGTTGCGAAGCTCCGTCGCAGAATGAGTTCGACAGCTCTCGTTCCCATCGCGAAGAGCGGCATTCGCACCGCCGTCAAGGGGGTCTCCAGGAACTCCGCCACGGCCAGATCGTGGATCGTCACCACCGAGATGTCTTCGGGTACACGCCAACCCAGTTCCCGAATCCCTTTCACCGCGCCCAAAGCGGTCACGAAGTTGAAGCACACGACAGCCGTTATGGTCGGGGCTCCCGAGAGAAGCGACACCGTGGTTTTGCGCCCGTTCTCTATCGATGTGGGGCAATAGGCGATACGGTCATCGCCGTTGTTCATGTGCGCCGATTTGAGAACTGCCCGCCATCCGGCGGCCCTTCGTTCGGTAAACGAGAGCCCCGCTTCGGTCGCGACACACGCGATTTCCCGGTGGCCGAGGTCCACTAGGTGGCTCGTCGCCATTGCCGCCGCGGTCTTGTCCGGCAGGCGCAGGAGGTGGGCGGGGACGTCGAGTTCGGCCTGCAGCAGAACGGTCGAAACGCGTTCCCGCGCCGCCCTCGCGAGTATCAGGTCGGAGATACCCCCATCCGCCTGGAGAATCAATCCGTCGACGCCGCGCCCGCCGACGAGTTCCACGAGCCGCGACGCACGATCGCCGCTGTTCGAAGCTTCGCTAATTAGAAGGGCGTTTCCCGATTGCGACGCGGTCATTTGCGCGCCCCGTAGTACTTCGCCGTACACCGGATTGGTGACATCGTGAACGACAAACGCAATAAGTCCCGACTTTGATGAGCGGAGAGCCCGCGCCGCGGCGTTTGGCGTGAAATCGAGTGCGTCAACCGCCCGATTCACGCGTTCTCGTGTTTCGTCGGAGACGCGCAGAGTCGGGTCGCGGTTGATGACGCGGGAAACGACGGCCGGAGAAACGGCGGCGTACTTGGCAATATCGGCGATGGTGGGCATTCTTCTCCCACTATATCAGAGTCGCCTTGATCTTTGCGCCAACCTTTGGTAAATTGTTTTACCAATAGAATCGACGAGTTGAATCGGGAGTGGTAGGAGGAGGAATGAAACAGTCCGTCATCGATTACCGGTCGGGGCCGTTCGTCACGGTCGCGATGGGGCTACCGGGGGATCACGAGGGAAAGACCGCGACGAGAGTATTCTTTGTGCTCGGTGCCGAACGAATCGCGCTTATCGACAGCGGTCTCTACGCCGGTCTCCCGGCGCTGAAGCAGGCGTTTCGAGAACTCGATATCGAACTGTCGCGTTTGGACCTTCTTCTGATTACGCACGAACACATGGATCACGTGGGAAACAATGGGTGGCTCAAGGCTGAGACCGGTTGCACCATAATGGGGCACGCGGGCCGGGCCGATCGCGTCGCAGACAATCTGTTAAACGCGAAAGCGATCGTCCATGCGTTTCCGGAGGGAGAGATGTTCGACCTGCGTAGTGAATACCTCGACTGGATGGGACCGACTGCGGGGCCGATAGAGACGTTTGTGGCGGACGGCGACGTCATCGACCTCGGCGGTGGCGTAGAGCTGGAGGTAGTCGAAGTACTGGGCCACTCGATGTCGGAGATCGGTTTCTTCGAGAGCTCGTCACAGACGCTGGTCCTTGCAGATCCGCTGTTGCCCCCGTTCAATCCCGTTCTCTACCTCTACGAAGATCCGACGGTTATGCGCCGAACATTCGACAAGATCGAGGCGTTCCTGCGGGAACGAGAGGTGAAAAGGGTACTGCTCGCCCACGACGACGCCAAGACGAGCGCAGAGACGTTGC
Source organism: Spirochaetales bacterium (assembly GCA_028282545.1). Classification (GTDB taxonomy): domain Bacteria; phylum Spirochaetota; class Spirochaetia; order DSM-27196; family Alkalispirochaetaceae; genus JANQHT01. Next base: position 45,926 of record JANQHT010000012.1, on the reverse strand, counting down.
AACTCATCGACGATTGTCGTCGTCGGGTAACCAAGGTCGAAGATTCGATCGTCACGCACATAAAAGCGCAACCGGGAATCACCTTTGCCGAGCTTCGTGATCGGTGCTGCGAGGACCAGAACATGGTCAAAGAGTGGCGCGCGCTCGTCTCTATCGACGCAAGCCTCCGGAATTTTGCCGCCCAGGGGCTGGCACGAAAAGAGGGAAACGGCTGGTTCTACACCGGCGAATAGCGCCCCGCGACTGCGGGCGTGAGCGCGCGGGTGTGACCCGACTACGGCGTAACGACCAGTTTGCCGGCGATGCGGCCGGCGACCATCAAATCGAAACCCGACTGTAGCTCTCGTAAGGGAACGCGCCGGGTGATGAGTGGCGAAAGGTCGATCGCACCCGATTGCACCAATTCGAGGGCAGCGATGAACTCCCGCGCCGTATAGAGGATCGATCCAACGGTGGTGATCTCCTTGAGCGCAACCAGGTGGAGATCGACAGTCGCGGAGCGCCGTTGAATGAGTGACAGCATCGAGATCGTTCCCTGTTTTCGTACAGCGGTGAGACCTTCGTTGAACGCGGCGTGTGACCCGCTCGCTTCGATGACGACGTCATACGCGCCCGCCTCGGGACGTATCACCTCGTCGCCGGCGACGAATCCCCGTGTCGCTCCCAGGCGTTTCGCGATTTCGATAGCCTCGGGTCTGAGATCGGTAACGTCCACGTCGGCCCCGTTGGACCGCGCCGCGACGGTGGCGAGGAGTCCCATTGGGCCGCAGCCGGTGACTAGAATCCGGCTGCCCTCGCGGACGCCGGCGCGATTCACCGCGTGAATCGCACACGCGAGCGGTTCGGTACACGTTACGTGGTCGGGAATCGATTCATCGTGAACCGGATAGCAACACCGGGCTGGAAAATCGAAGTACTCGCGAAAAAACCCGTCGATGTGGGGTATCGTCGTCGCAGACCCGGGGAACCGCTTCTCCGGACACATATTGATGGCACCGTCACCGCAGGGGCCACACGTCGTACAGGCGATGAGCGGGTTGATCGCGACGAGTTGCCCAGCGTTGAACTGGCTCCCGTTTGCGTCGACAACGCGGGCGCACGCTTCGTGACCGAGTGTCGTCGGGCGTTGCAACGAAAACCCGGCGTTGGCGAAGTGGCGGAAGTAGTGCATATCGGTTCCACACACGCTCGCCGCGGCGAGGCGCAACCGGATCCACCCCGGTTCGACTTCCGCAGGCATCGTTTCCGCGACGACCTCAACGCGCCCGGCTGAAGCGAGAACGGTGCGCCGGTACGATTTAGAATCCAACCGAGTACCCCGCATCGACGGGGAGTGTCGTCCCGCTGATGTACGCGGCGGCATCGCTCGCAACAAAAAACACCGCGTTCGCGACATCCTCCGGCGTACCCCACTTACCCGATGGTATTCGTCCTTCGATCTTTGCTCGTCGCTCCGGATCGCCGCGGAGGACGGCGAGCGTCATCTCCGTTTCGATAAAGCCGGGGCAGACCGCGTTGCAGCGAATACCGTACGGAGCGGCATCAACGGCGACTGCCCGCGTCAGGCCGATCACCGCGGTTTTGGCGGTGACGTACGCCGCCGCCGACGGTAATGCCATTACACCGGCCATCGAGGAGATATTGACGATCGCTCCGCCGCCTTCGTGCGGTAGTTCGACAAACCGACCGCACGCGGCGAACATCGCTTTTACGTTCAAACTCAGAACGTTTTCCAGCTCTTCGGCGGAGACCTCCCACACCGGTTTCTTGAGGTGCATGCCGGCGTTGTTTACCAGGACGTCCAACCGCCCAGCGTCAGCATGGATCTCGTTGAGCCACCGCGGGTCGCTCCAGTTCGTGAGATCGTGTGGGTGAAACACCACGTCCGGGTCCTCCGGCAACTCACCGCGCGATCGCGATACGACGTACACGCGGTACCCTTCGCGGAGGAACTTTTCCGTTTGCGCGAGTCCGAGACCTTTGTTGCCCCCCGTTATAACCACCGTTTTCATTCGCTACCCTCCGCGAGCCGCCCGCGGTACATTTTGTTCATGTCGCGCAGGAACTCCTCTTCATTTCGATCTTTGTGAAAGAAGTTGTCGATTACGGCGCATACGTCGTCGACGAGGCCCAGAAACCAGACATCGCGCGGACGCGTCCAGGCGGTTTCCATAGCAGGAAAGGCGCCGGAGAGGAAGCCGGAGTAGTTCGTTTCGGCCCCCTTTGTGCGCCACGTCCGGCGGTGAGCCGGCTGGCCGTCGTTTTCGAGATATACGCCCGATTGGATCGGCTCAGATGCGACCCACTGGGCAAAGGCGATACCGAGATCGGGGCGACTCATCGTAGCGGAGACTCCGAGGCCGGCGCCGCCCAGTATTCCACGCGACGGACCTGCACCATCGAACCGTGGTAGCTGCGAATACGCGAGAGTCTTGTCGCGGAAGCGAGGCCGCGCGTAGTTGATATAGCCAAAGAGGCACGGCGAGAAGCGGAACTCGTCGGTTGTCGCGAGCGCTTCAAGTGCGCGAATCGGATTCCAACGAGTCGCTTCGGCGGGTCCCATTTTGTACAACGCCTTTAGCGTTTTTAACGCCCGTAATCCGTTCGTACTCGAGACAAACTCTTTGTCCGAATGGGGTAGGCGTACCTCCCCGAGCGACGCAACGAGGGAAAGAAAGGTATCGAAGGCATCGACCGGTAAGAGCGGAACGATCGGTTTGATCTTGGACGCCGTACCCGAGAGGATCTCTTCCCACGTCGGCGGTATACCGGCACATAGATCGGGCCGCCGAACGGCCATCTGGCACGCCGCGTCGATAGGGTAGGCCCATAGCGCGTCATCCCAAACGTAGCTTTCGAGGCTGCCGCCGAGAGACGATATGTCGGCATCGGAAGGGAAGGGCAACGAACGAAGGCATCGCGACCGCGCTATCTGGGCGACGTGGGGGTGGTCCAATACGACCAGATCGTACTCCTCCACGAGAGATTGAATTGGTACGTCCGCGAACGCCTGCAACGACCGGCGATCCCACGCTACTGAGACGCCGTGTTCCGCTTCGAACGCTCGTGATGACGCTTCGAGGCAGCGATACGCTCGCGGATGGTCCCAGGTGATACCACGAATTTGATTGTGTTCCCGAGGACGATTGGCCATGTACCCAAAGGTAGCGCTTTTCTCGATCGTGGTAAAGCGATTTTCCACTATTATCACTAATTTTGTGGTGCGGCGAATGTCAGGTGAATGCCAATGGGGAAGCCCCGTTCGGGCGCGACAAAGAAAACCTTGACGGAAGCTCCAAAGGGATCAAAAATGATATGAGGTATGATGACCTTACCAAATGCGTACTCGGAGAAACTCCGGTGCGCGCGATAGTCGTCCTCTTTGATACGCTCGTACGGAACTACGTGCCTCCGTACGGCGGGGCGGGCGTGCACGCGCCGAACTTTCAGCGCCTTGCGGAGCGGACCGTCGCTTTCGACACGTGCTACGCCGGAAGTCTGCCGTGCATGCCGGCCCGCCGTGAGTTGCATACCGGCCGGTACAACTTCCTCCACCGCAACTGGGGGCCTCTCGAACCGTTCGACGAATCGATGCCTGAAATCCTCTCTCATGCCGGTGTCTACACCCATTTGGTGACGGACCACGCGCACTATTGGGAAGACGGAGGGTGCACGTACCACACTCGATACGATTCGTGGGAAGGCGTGCGCGGGCAACAGGGTGATCGCTGGAAGGGGCACGTCGAAGACCCGGTGATCCCAGACACGGTAAAAGTCCCGATGAAGCCCGACGGCAGGACCCCGGCGGAGGTCTGGCGCTACGACTGGGTAAACCGCGAGTACTTCACCACGGAGGAGACGTACCCCGGGATACGTACCTTTTCTCTCGGTACCGAGTTTATCGAAAAGAACTGGAACGCAGACAATTGGATGCTCCAGATAGAGACGTTCGATCCCCACGAGCCCTTTCTTGCACCGGATCGCTTCAAACAGATGTATCCCGACGCCTACGCCGGGCCCCACTACGATTGGCCTCGAGGCATACGCGACGAGGACGACGAAACCGTCGAACACGTCCGCAACCTGTACCGCGCGCGGGTATCGATGTGCGACGAGAACCTCGGAACGGTACTGGACGCGATGGATCGCCACGACATGTGGAACGACACGATGCTCATCGTATTCTCCGATCACGGATTTCTCCTGGGTGAGCACCGGTTTTGGGGAAAAAACGGGACGGCGATGTACGAGGAGATCGCGCACACGCCGTGTTTTATCTGGGATCCCCGTTGCGGAGAGGCGAATACACGTCGCTCAGCCCTCGTCCAGACGATCGACCTAGGTCCTACACTGCTCGATTTTTTCTCGCTCCCCCTTCCCGACCACGCGCAGGGTCGCCCGCTACGCGACACGATCCAATCGGACGCACCGGTGCGCGACTATGGGCTCTTTGGGGTGTTCGGCGAACAGGTGTGCATTACCGACGGTCGATACGTCTATATGCGCTACCCGGCGACGAGAGACAACGCCCCACTGTCCATGTACACCCTGATGCCGAACAACATGTTTGCGCGGTTTTCGCCACAACTCATAAAAGAGTCTGAAACGGTACGGCCGAAGTGGGAGTTTACGAAAGGGTGTCCGTTGCTCAAGACGCCGGGGAGACCACGGAACACACTCTTTTTCGACAAACATTCGCTCTACGATCTCGATGCTTCGCCTACCCAGGAGATGAAATGCGAAGACCTTCGCGAGATTGAACGAATGGAGGCGTTGTTGATCCGCGCGTTGAGGGAAAGCGACGCGCCGGGTGAGCAGTTCGTTCGTTTGGGCCTCGATTCGAGAAAAAAAAACGTTGACCGCTGGAAAAACCAGTGGTAAGGTGATCATAACACTTCGATCCGCCGGAGCGATCCAACGGACGGCAGAAGGAGGCGAAACGGCAGGAGAGAGTCGAGAACATTTCCCGAGGTTTTTCCCGACGTCGCACGGACCGGTGCGTCGTAGGAGATATCACACCAAGAAAAAGGAGTTTTGTATGAAGAGAGTCATTCTATTGGTAGTTGCTTTCGCGGTAGCGGTCGGATTTGCCTATGCCGGTGGTCAGGAAGAGTCGGCAGCGGCGCCGGAAATGAGCGGACCCTGGGTCCCGACGGAGCCGATCCAGATCGTCGTTCCCTTTGCGGCGGGCGGCACGACTGACGTACCTGCCCGGATCTTTGCAAAGTACATGACCGAGTACTCAGACGTGCCGGTGGAAGTGATCAACATCACCGGTGGGTCCGGCGGTTCTGCCGGCGCAAAGGCGGTCCAGAACGCCGATCCCGACGGCACCATGTTTGTCACGCAACCGGTCGCTTTCCCGATGATGGCCGGGCTTGGTGTTCACGACTTTACCAATGAAGATTTTGAGATGGTTGGACAGTGGTTGAACTCGACCCTTGCGGTCGTCGTCCAGGCAGACTCAGACTACCAGACTATGGATGATCTGGTCGCGGCTGCCCGGGCGAATCCCGGCGAGATCGGGATGGGCTCGGTGACCAGTACGCTGCCGTTCTTTGCAATTTTGCACATCGCGGAGCAACGGGGCGTAGAGTTCAAGATGGTTGACCTTGCGCAGGCGCAGAAATCTTCGGAGTTGCTCGGGGGACGAGTGGACGGATACGTGGATGCGATCGGCGCGGTGCGCCAGTTCATCGATAGCGGCGATTTTCGCGCGCTCGGCGTGATCACCGACGTTGAAGTTGTTGGATACGAAGATATCCCCACCTTCGATGAACTCGGTTTTACCGACTTTGGGTATCTCAAACAGGTCCAGGGCCTGTGGGCTCCGGGGGGCACGCCCGAAGCGATCGTCGACTACGTCAACAACTTGATGAAACTCGCTGCGGAAAACCCCGATTGTCAGGCAGAATTTGCGGCGCTGGCGTACAAAACTGCATATATGACCGTCGACGAATACACTGCCTTTATGGATGACGCGTACGAAACGTTTGCCGAAAAGGCGGCGATGGTCCTCGGGAACTGATTGTTCGTAGCTGAGGACCGCGGCAAAGCGTCGCGGTCCGTGGCTCAACCCGTCCGGTGGCCACACGGACGCCGGCGGGTTGCATCTTGAGTGAGGTAATCGGTGGGCGAAATCATCTTTCTTGCGCTTCTTGCAATCGTCGGCGGCGCAATGTTCGCAACGTCGTACGGCTTTCGCGTTAGCATACTCGACAAGTCCGGCGGTCCCGGAATGTTTCCGCGGATTATTGTTGTTCTTCTTGTCGTCGTGGTTATTGTTCGAATCGTACAGATAATCCGCCGTCGCGAGCTGAACAACTCCTTTGCGTTCCTTGAAATGTTCCAGGGAAAACGGTTGGTGTACATGGTCTTCACGCTCGTCTATATGGTTCTGTTGCCGTTCGTCGGATACCTTTTGAGTACGGTCGCCTACCTTTTGGTCACGATCTTTTACTTCTACCGAACCGAGTTTGATGACGGCATGACGCGTCGCCAAACGGTGATGGTCACCGTCACGAACATCGTCCTCGCCACGGCGGTCTACCTGTTCTTCACGCGCTGGATGAACATTCTCCTTCCGGAAGGGATACTGGGGGTCTGAAGTGCTTGTTGATGTACTGCAAAACGTCGTAAGTCTGCAGAATTTCCTCTTGATTCTCATCGGTGTTGCCGTGGGGAACGTGTTCGGCGCTATTCCCGGGCTCAACGCTCCCATAGCCGTGGCACTGGCGCTGCCCATCACCTTCACGCTTGAAACGATGCCCGCTATCAGCCTCCTCATGGGACTCTACATGGGGTGCGTGAGCGGAGGCCTCGTATCGGCCACACTGCTTCGCATTCCCGGAACCGCGGCGTCGGTAGCGACGACTTTCGACGGCTATCCGATGGCGCAACAGGGCCGAGCCACCGAGGCGCTATCGATCGGCTCCTTCGCGTCCCTGGTCGGGGGGCTCTTCAGCTTTCTCTGCCTCGTTACGCTTGCTCCGGTCCTTTCGAAAATGGCGGTCGGGTTTGGCCCATGGGAGTACTTCGCGACGGCATCGCTGGCGTTGGTTCTCGTGTGCGTGATGCTCCGAGGCCGCACTCTGAAGGCGTTTATCGCACTCTTTATGGGGCTCCTGTTGAGAACGGTAGGTATCAGCCCCGTCGACGGTATTGCCGCGCGCTATACCTTTGGCAGTTACAACATGGAGAGTGGATTCAACCTCATCGTCGTCATCATCGGCGTGTTCGCCCTTCCGGAGATCGTCTCTTCGATCGCAAAACTCAAAGAGCACGTAAAACCGTTGCCGGTGAAGCCGCGCCTCTTCTACCTGCCCGCCTGGGGCAGCATTCGTCGAAACATCGGCACGATGTTGCGCGGTAGTGTTTTGGGCACATTCATCGGTATTCTCCCCGGAATGGGGGGCGGTGCAGCCAGTCTCATCTCGTACGCGCAGGCGAAACGCTCGTCGAAGCATCCGGAACGGTTCGGCACGGGGATTGAGGAAGGCATCTACAGTTGCGAAAGCGCAAACAACGCGACGACCGGCGGCGCACTTATTCCAATGCTCGCGTTGGGTGTACCCGGCGATACGGTAACGGCGATTCTCATGGGAGCGCTGGCACTTCAGGGGCTTACTCCAGGCCCGCTCCTTTCCCTCAAGAACGAGACGCTGTTTCGAAGCATCATTTACGTAGCCCTTGTGGCGAACATCTTTATGTTCGTATATCAAATCATGACGATTCGGTACGTCGCAAAAGTGACGGAGATGAAGAAATCGTATCTCTTTCCCTGGGTCACCGTCTTCTGCGTCACCGGCGTGATCAGTATCAAGAACAACGTTTTTGATCTCATATATCTGATGGCATTCGGGATTATCGGGTACGTCCTGGACAAGAACGACTATCCGATCTCACCCTTCATTCTTGCCTTTGTGCTCGGGAGGGTTGTGGAGGAAAATCTCAGGCGATCGGTAATGAACTATGGGTCATTTCTTGAGTCCTTTTCGCGTTTCGGAATCGGATCCATTTTCGTGACATTGGCGGTCGTTTTACCGATCGTCTCGATCGTGAACCACGTGCGCCGCGAAAGAACGAAAGATGCAGCGTAGCGATCGCTTCCCTATCCCCGTTTTGTGGTACCGTCAGCAAACTATGAAACCTATCCACGGTTTTGGGATTTGATGTGAAGCCGGACATTCAACGTCGTAAGGTAAGTGAGCAGGTGGTCGACCGAATTATCGAGCAGATTCGGGAAGGGGAGCTAACGCCCGGTCAGCGCCTTTTGAACGAACGCTCCTTCGCGGAAGAACTCGGTGTAAGTAGGATGCCCCTCCGGGAAGCGTTGCACGCTCTGCAGCAGGTCGGAATCCTGGAGATTCGCCACGGCGAAGGGACCTTTGTCTCACACTACGACCCCGACAAGGCGGGGCGCCTCCTCTATTGGCATACGCTCTTGAGCGCGCGGCCCGTCTACGACCTGCTCGCAACGCGTCGATTGATCGAAGGGGAGGCGGCCCGGTTGGCCGCCACCAATGCGACCGACGCCGATATCGAGCGCATCCGGGATGCAATGGTTGCCCGGGAGCGGGCGGTGGAACGGGGCACGGACTGGACGATCGAAAAAGAGGTGACGGCGCGCTTCGAGACGGACAGGGCCTACCACATCTCCATAGCGAAGGCGTCGGGGAACGCGATGTTTCCTCAGTTTCTTGCGGCGATTTCATCCACACTCCGGGTCCAGCAGGAGACGTCCGCGCGAACCGGGGTATTCGTTCAGGACGTTACCCAAATCCACAGAGAGATCTTCGGTGCGATCGTGGAGCACCGCGCTGACGAGGCGCGCGACCTCATGCACGACCACATTGACTTGGTCAAGAAGGCGCTCCAACTCGTTGAGTCACAGCAAGGCGAATCGGAGGAGTAAGACATGACAGTCGTAAAGGCGTCGCTAGGTTTCATTGAGCGCGTGTATTCGACCGCCGTAGTCGGGAGTCCGCCGAGGGGCTTCATCGTTGGCTCCGAGGGAGACGGCGACTGCACGTATTACACCGTTCCCGGTTTTGATGCAGTGACCGTTGCCGGGAATCCTGGAGGGACGACGGATATCTGCCCGCACCCTACCAACGGCGATGTGTTCTTCGCGGTCACCGGCTTCAAGCCGGTGTTCCAGGCGCCGGAATCGCACTTCAACGTGGTTCGTCGTGAGTCAGACGGCACTTGGCGAATGCATCCGGTTGAGAAGATCCCGTACCTGCACAGGTTCGATATCATCGTGCGGGGCGGGGTGCTCTACCTGCTGGCGGCCACGCTGTGCTCCGCGAAAAGGGAGATCGAAGATTGGTCGAGCCCCGGTGAAGTTTTTGTGGCACCCCTCGACTCAAAGACGCTCCGACCGGGAAAGCGAAAAACGGTCCTTGGCGACGTGACGAAGAACCACGGCCTGACCCGAACGGTCGTCGATGGCCGCGACTGCTTTCTGATCAGCGCCGAAACGGGACTCTGGAAACTGACCGTTCCCGGCGACCCAATGGACGATTGGGCGGTGGAACAATGGCTCGACGAGCCGGCGAGCGACGCCGCGGTGTGCGACATAGACGGTGACGGTGAGGTCGAGCTTGCCGTGGTTTCTCCCTTTCACGGCGACACGTTTCGTATTCTGAAGCGTCGTGACGGTGGCTGGGAGACGGTCTACTCCAGGGAGATCGCCTTTGGCCACGTCGTCTGGGGCGGCGAAATCAACGGAATTCCCTCGTTTTTGCTTGGGTACCGAAAACTGGATGAAGCGCTCCTGGTCCTTCGTAGCGATCAATCGGGGCAGATCGTGGAGACGGTAATCGGCACCGACATCGGACCGAGCCAGGTATCGGTAATACAGGAGACGGGATCGTGTTCGATCCTCTCAGCCAACCGAAAAACCGGGAAGATCGACGCGGAGGTGGCGCTCTATACGCTCTTTGAAGACTCTATTGTTGTATAGATCAGGTATGATGACATGAGGAGACACGGAAATGGGTAAGGTACACATCAAGGACATCGATCGCGATCGCTGGCTGCACGACGTATTCCCCGAGTGGGGCACGTGGCTCAATGAGGAAATCGAACAGACCGACGTGCGGAAAGGCACCTTTGCCATGTGGTGGCTCGGTTGCACCGGCATCTGGGTCAAATCGGAAGGAAACGGAAATCTTATGTTCGATCTCTGGGTCGGCTCCGGAAAACGGACCAAGAACTTTCCGTATCCCTACGGTCAGGGCAAGGATAACCAGATCGTTCGCATGACGGGGAGCCGGGAAATCCAACCCAACCTCCGGAACGCTCCGGTCGTCATCGATCCCTGGGCGATCAAGGAGATCGACGCCGTATTCTCCACGCATTTCCACATGGACCACATCGACAAGTATGTAGCCGCGGCGATCGTGGAGAACACGAAAGTCCCCTTTGTCGGTCCCGAATACAGCGTCAACATCTGGCGCGACTGGGGCGTTCCGGAGGATCGCCTTATAACGATGAAGCCGGGCGACGTGGTTGAGTTCAAGGACATCAAAGTGACGGCGACGGAATCTTTCGACAGAACCGCCTTGATCACGATGCCCCCGGCAGGAGATTTGCGCGGAAAACCGGTACCCGACATGGACGTGCGCGCGGTGAATTACGTGATCGAGACACCCGGCGGCACGATCTACCACGGTGCCGACTCACACTTCTCCAACCACACCGTGAAGCACGGCAAAGAGTTCGATATCGACGTGTGCCTCACCGCCTTTGGTGAAAACCTCCCGGGTGGAACGGACAAGATGACGGCCTCCGACTGCATCCGAACCGCCGAAAACCTGCAGGCCAAGGTCCTCATCCCGATTCACCACGATATCTGGTCCAACCTGATGGCGGATCCGGCGGAGATTCACATGCTCTGGGAGTACAAGCGCCATCGCCTGCAGTATACGTTCACACCGTACACGTGGCAGGTGGGCGGTATGTTCGTCTATCCCGACGATGCCGACAAACGCTGGCACATGTTCCCGCGCGGGTTCTCCGACGCCTTTATCGATCCGCCGAACATCCCCTATCCGTCGTTTTTGTAGGTACCTGGTATGACTTCGAGCGAACGCATTCACGCGGCATTGCAGCACCGGGAGCCCGACACGCTCCCGGTGGACGTCGGTGCCTGTATTGTCACCGGTATACACGCAGACAAGTACACCGAGTACGCGCGGCACATCGGCGTCTCCCCCGGGGAACGGGAGCGGCCGGTCATGTTCGAGCGCGCCCAGGCGGCACTCTTCGGCGATGAAATGGCAGCGGCGTTCTTCGTGGACGTCAGGGGCGTCTACCCGACGCAGCTCGGCCCCGCCCGGTGGGCGCGCAAGCGCTGGTCCGACGAAACAAACGACTACATCATCGATGAGTGGAATACCACCTGGCGGAAGGACAAAAAGGATGGACTCTATTTCGATGTGATCGACTCTCCGCTCAGCCATGAAGAGGAGATAACCGTTTCCGACGTGGAGACGTTTCCGTGGCCCGACCTGGCAAACGACGAGACGGTTGCCGGTATGGCCCAGCGGGCGCGGCAGATCCACGAGGAATTGCGGTGCGCCGTCTTTGTCGAGAACCCGATGGTGACGATATTTGACGCGCCGGGGAGAATCCGCGGGCACGAGACGCTTTTTATGGATCTCCTGTTGCGTCCCGATATTGCCGAAGCGTTTATGGATACAATGCTGCGGCTGCAGCTCGACTACTGGCGCAGGGTCCTCTCGGAGATCGGAGATATCCCCGTGATTGTCCGGACGAGTGATGACCTGGGTGCGCAAAACGCGCTTATTATGGCGCCCGATACGTACCGGACGATGCTCAAACCGCGCCACGAGAAGCTCTTTGCGGGAATCCGAGAAGCGGCCGTCGGTGACGTGTCGATCTTCTTCCACAGCGACGGTGCGATCCGCCCCCTGATCCCCGACCTGATCGAGATCGGCGTCGACATTTTGAACCCCGTGCAGGACAGTTGTGACGGCATGGACCTAACCGAACTCAAACGCGACTTTGGATCAGACGTAACCTTTTGGGGTGCCGGAATCGAGACGCAGTCGATGCTCAAGTCGGGTACACCGCAGGAGGTGGAAGACGACGTATGCCGCCGCATAGAGATCATGGCGCCCGGCGGTGGGTTCGTATTTGCCTCGGTCCACAACATTCAACCGGATGTCCCGAACAAAAACATTGACGCCGTGCGCAAGGCGCTCGAACGGTACCGGTGACCGGAGGAATAGAGGAATGAACACCTTGGACAACCAGCAACTTCAACAGATGGCACACGCTGTGCGTGCCCTGAGTGTGGACATGGTGGAGGCGGCCGGATCGGGCCACCCTGGGATGCCCCTCGGGGCGGCTGATATTATCACCGTGCTTTTCGGCACGGTCCTGAAGCATAAGCCGTCGGATCCTCTGTGGCCCGACCGTGACCGGTTTGTTCTCTCTGCCGGCCACGCGTCGGCGATGCTCTACGCGACGCTTCACCTCGCCGGATACCCGTTGTCTGAGCAGGAACTCCGAAACTTCCGCCAGTTGGGTGCGGTTACCAGTGGTCACCCGGAGGTTGAACAGCACCTGGGTATTGAATGCACAACCGGGCCGCTGGGCCAAGGCATCGGGATGGGCGTCGGCATGGCAATCGCCGAGCGCGCCGCCCGCGCGCGCAACCCGGAGGGTATTGACCACTACACGTGGGTGCTCGCCGGTGAAGGGTGCCTCATGGAGGGCATCAGTCACGAAGCGTGCTCGCTCGCCGGCCGGTTGAGGCTCTCAAGGCTGATCCTGCTCTTCGACGACAACAACAACACGATTGACGGTCGCGGGTCTTTGTCATGTTCCGACGACGTCCCGGCACGATTTCGCGCGTATGGCTGGGAGACGCTTGAAGCCGACGGCCACAGCTATGCGGCGATAGAGGCGGTTCTGAACGAAGCGAAGACGAAGGATCGACCGGTGATGGTCCGTTTCAAGACGACCATCGGCCGGTTTTCACCGCTCGCCGACTCGCACGCCGCTCACGGCTCGGTGCTCGGCGCCGAACGCGCCGCGGAAACGCGCCGCGCCCTGGGCCTTGAAACCACGCCGTTCACGATAGCCCCCGGGGTCACTGAACTGTGGAAGTCGGCTTGCAGCCGGAACGCGGCAGCGTACGCGGAGTGGCAAAAGAACGCTCACAAAACCGTCGCGAAGATCGATGAGGCTCAACTCGAGCATCTGGTTGACGCGTACAAGCGCGACGCGGCCGGGAAGGACGCCACTGCGACCCGGGCCGCGTCAGGGGAGGTCCTATCAGCCTTGACCGCGGGCCTGCCCAACCTGATCGGCGGCTCCGCGGATCTCACCGGCCCGACGCAGACGCTCACCGACTCCTCCGTGGCGTTTGACGATTCGGAGGAACCGGCGGAGGCCCCCAATTATATCTACTACGGTGTGAGGGAACACGGCATGGGCGCGGTGATGAACGGTATCGCGCTTCACGGACCATTTGTGCCGTACGGCGGAACGTTCCTGGCGTTCGGCGACTATATGAAACCGGCGATCCGCCTGGCGGCGATCATGGGGCAACAAGTTATCTTTGTGATGACCCACGACACAATCGCGATTGGCGAGGACGGCCCGACGCACCAACCGGTGGAGCACTTCTCCGCGTACCGGTCGGTCCCGAATCTCCTCGTTATCCGCCCGGCGGATCGAACGGAGGTGGCGGAAGGGTGGCAGGTGGCCCTCCAAAACGGCGGCAGGCCGTCGATGATCGTCCTGACGCGCCTCCCGGTGGAGCCCGTTTTTTCCGAGTACCGAAAGGAGAACCTCGTTGCCGAGGGAGGCTACCTCGTCGTGAAGGCGGACGGGGTTCCTGCGGTCACACTCGTCGCGAGCGGTAGCGAACTCGCCCCGATGAAAGAAGCGGCTAAATCGCTTGCCGCCGACGGCATTACCTGCGACGTCGTTTCGATGCCGTGTCTCGAGTTGTTCCTCGAAAAGAGCGATGCCGAGCGAGGGTCTGTGATCCGTGGCAAGAAAGTAATCGTCGTGGAAGCGGCATCGACGCCAGGTTGGGACCGGCTGGTGCCTGGAGACGTGTCATTCCACGCCATGAGGACCTTCGGCGCATCGGGCAAGAAGGATGCATTGGTGAAACATTTTGGATACGATGCGAGAAGCATCGACGCGGCGGTAAGGTCGCGGCTCGCGTAGCAGGAGGCAACAACCATGAAGATCGATTTCGAATATGGACCGGGGATGCTCACGGCGGATCTCCCTGATGACCGGACGGAGGTCTTTGTCCCCGGCGAAACGGTGCCGGATCCGCCGCTGCTTCCCGACCCCCTTGCGGCGACGCGGGAGGCGATCCTGAACCCGATCGATGCTCAGCCGATCAGCAAACAGGTGAAACCCGATTCGAAGGTCGTGATCGTCTTCCCCGACCGCGTGAAGGGGGGCAGTCACCCGACGGCGCACCGCCGCGTGTCGATCCCGATCGTCCTGGAAGAACTGGGGAAAGCGGGCGTTCCCGACCGGAACATCCGGTTTGTCTGTTCCAACGGCCTTCACCGGAAGAACAAACCCCACGAGATTCGCGATATCCTCGGACCGGACGTATACCACCGCTTCTCGATTCTCAACAACGTGACGAACCACGACTCTGAGGACTGGGACAATCTGGTGGACCTGGGGTGCGACGATGACAACAACCATGTGATCATGAACCGCGAAGTCTACGATTCGGACTTGGTGGTGATGATCGGCCACGCCCTGGGGAATCCCTACGGCGGATATTCCGGCGGGTACAAGCACGCCGCCACGGGAATCGTCCATTGGAAGACGATCGCAACCAACCACATTCCGCGAGTGATGCACGCCGAGGACTTCACGCCGGTGAACTCAAAGAGTACCATGCGCCGGAAGTTCGACTCGATCGGAAAGCACATGGAAGCGAAGATGGGGAAGAAGTTCTTTTCCATCGACGCGGCGCTCGACACCTACGGACGGCAGATGGCAGTTGCCGCCGGTGAGACGACAAAGGTGCAGGAGGCGACGTGGGCGGTGGCGGGGAAGCGGACCTACATCCCCTGGGCGAAGGAGAAGTTCGACATCATGGTCTTTGGGATGCCGCAGTTTTTCCACTACGGGGACGGCCACGGGACAAACCCGATCCTAATGTTGCAGGCGATCAGCGCCAATGTGATCCGGCACAAGCGGGTGATGAACGACAACTGCGTGATCATCTGCTCGTCGCTGTGCGACGGCTACTTTCACGACCAGGAGTTTGGCGGGTCGTACCGGGCGCTCTACGAGCGCTTCCAGGAGGACAATAACAACAGTCTCCCGGATGTGGAGCGGTACGACGAATACCACTGTTCCAACCCGGAGTATATCCGGGAGTACCGGTTCAACTACGCCTTCCACCCGTACCACTGTTTCTCGATGGTGAGTTGCGGGCACATTGCGCACAAGTACGCGTCGCGGATTTTCATCGTGGGGGCCCGGGAACCGGGGTATGCCCGGGGGATGGAGATGAAGCCGGTGGCGACCTTTGCCGACGCGCTGGCGCAGGCCCAGCGGTACGTGGGGCCCGAGGCGCGCATCTTGGCGCTCCCGAAGACGTTCAAGACCGCCGGCGTCCACCTGATGATGGAAAACGAGAAGGTCCGGTGATGACGCGCATTCAGGTCAACCTCAAGCGATTCGATATCCCGAAGGAAGCGGGCGGCATTTGCCCCAGCGCGAACCCGGTCCGATGGATCGACGAGACGATGACGGCTGTGGCGGAGGAGGCCAAACGGACCGCCGGCCGCGTGGCGTACCGCTTCTTCCTGCCGGAAGCGCTCCTGCCGGCGGCTGTGGCGGCGCTGGGACGGAACGGTGGAGACTCACCCGTTTCCATCGGCTCCCAGGGAGTTCACTGGGATGACGTTACTCCGGGTGGGAACTTCGGCGCTTTTACGGCGAGCCTTCCCGCATCGGCGGCAAAGACGTACGGATGCGCAGCAGCGTTGGTGGGCCACTCGGAAGAGAGGTTCAAGCTTACGGCGTTCCTCGAACGCTTTGTCGGGGCAGAAGGTGCGCTGATGAGGGCGGGTATCACGCAAACGGTGAACGAAACGATAGCGCTGTCCGCCAAGCGCGCACTGGCGGTTGGGCTCGAAGTGACCCTTTGCGTCGGAGAAACCGCGGAAGAGCGGGGTGACGAGCCGGTTGACTTTGGTCGGATTGGGGATGTTCTCCGTGACCAGATCGCACCGCTTTCGGGTATCGACCCGGCGGACGGCGTGACTATCGCGTATGAGCCCCGGTGGGCCATTGGACCGGGCAAGACGCCACCTGGTCCCGAGTACATCGAAGAGGTCTCGGAGAGGATACGAACGATCTCGGAAGAGCTTTTGGGCCAATCCATTCCGGTGCTTTACGGCGGCGGATTACAACGAGAGAACGCCGAAGGAATCGGCGCTGTCTCCTCGGTGAACGGCGGGCTTATTGCTCTTACAAAGTTCACCGACCCCATCGGTTTCGACGTTCCCGAGATGGGTGTCATCGTCGACCAGTTCCTGGCCGGAAAGACCGGAGCGTCGGCGTAACGGTGGTCGCCCGGCGGAACGGGCGGTCGATGATGGTGGTCAATTGACGTTGGCCTTGTTCGAGATCGCCGCAATCATCGGATGTGCCTACCTCTTCCAGGCGGTCTTCGGTTTCGGCGCGGCGCTTATCGCCGTGGTGGTGATATCTGCGATCCTTCCGGCGCAGTCGGTGGTCGCGATGATTCCCATGACAATCCTTGTGGCGTGCCTGTTGACGGTCCTCACCGACATCCGTGCCGTTCGGCTGAGCGAAGTGGTGCCGGTGGTCCTCAAGTCGATGCCGGGCATCGTGGTTGGTGGAATTCTTCTCGGCAGGATTTCCGACGCGATCATCGTTGCGATGGTCTGTTGTCTCGTGATCGCGTATAGCGCGTTTTCCCTCCGTGGCGGAGTGCTCCGCGTTGGACCCCGCGGCGAAATGGCGCTCGCCTCCGGGGCTGGTTTCGCGATCGCGATTACGGGATTTGGAATCCTATTTGTGCCGCTGGTCATGCGCCGCCTGGATGACCCCCGGGAGTTCCGAATATCCCTCAACGCCATGTGGCTGATGCTCGGATCGATCCGCCTCCCGATCTACGCTGCGGCGGGCCTGGTCACCCGGCAGGTCATTTTCGGTGCGCTCGCCTCGATTCCCGCTATTTTGGTTTCGCTTGTCGTCGGATCGTGGATCGCCGGGCGCATCGATCCGGCACGATTCCGGCGGAGTGGGCTGGTATTCCTGGGCATCCTGGCGGTCCTTCGTCTGGTGCTCCTCGTCGCTACGTAGTCAATGGAGAAGAAAGATGAAGAAGAGCATTGCGATTGGGATCGAGGGAGTGCCCCTCCCTATGATCATGTTCACCGGCGACCTCGAGAACTCGTTTCGTTCCGCCCGCGACGCGGGGTACGACGCGGTCGAACTCTACCTACCGGCGGCGGACGCGGTAGACGCCCGGGCCGTCCGGACGCTCATGAAACGGTACGAACTCGAGGTCGCTTCGGTCGTGGCCGTCACAGATCTCGTGCAAAGCGACGTTATCATGGGACACCCAGATGCTGCGGTTCGAAAGAAATTTCTCGAACGGGCGCACGGTCACCTGGGTCTGGCGGGGGAACTGGGCGCAAAAGTACCGATCGGGTATACGCACGGTACTGTTCGCCCCGGCTCAACTCGAGAAGAACTCGAGTCGTGGTTTTTTGCTGCCCTTCCCGGATACATCGAAATCGCCGCTTCCTACGATGTCACCTTGATCCTTGAGCCGATCAACCGGTACGAGGTGGATTACATCAACCGCGTCGAAGAAGCCCTTCGGGTACTCGACCTGTTTCCGGCACCGAACCTTGCAATCCTGGCCGACGCGTTTCACATGAACATAGAAGAAGCGTCGATCGTCGATGCAATTCGACTGGCCGGCGACAGAATCGGGCACTTCCACTTTGTCGATAGCAACCGATGGCCGCCTGGATACGGGCATACCGATCTGCGGGAGGTGTACCGGGAACTCGTGTCGGTAGGGTACGACGGGTACCTCGGGGTAGAGGCGATGCCCAGACCTTCTTCCCAGGAAGGAGCTCGATCGGGACTGCGGTTTATCGAAGCAATCGAGGCGGTCGTGCCTCGGAGGTAGGAGGAGACATGGCATTTACCGAACTGAAACAGCGAGTGTTTGACACAAATCTCGAATTGGTCCGACGCGGGTTGGTCATCTACACGTGGGGCAACGTCAGCGCCATCGACCGGAACGCCGGCGTGGTGATCATCAAACCACGTGGTATCGAATACGACGACATGGACGCGGAGGATATGTCCGTAGTCGATATGAACGGCGAAATGGTGGAGGGGAAACTGTTGCCGTCGGTGGATCTCGATATCCACATGGCACTCTACGAGCGGTTTCCCGAGGTTGGCGGAGTGGCTCACACACACTCCACCTACGCCACGGGCTGGGCACAGGCGTGTCGATCCATTCCAATTTTCGGGACAACCCACGCCGACCATTTTTACGGCGAAATTCCGTGTACCCCGATCCTCCCGGACGAACAACTCGAAGGTGACTCGTACGAGCGGAACACGGGGAACGCCCTGGCGGACCTCTTTGCCGACGGGACCGAAGCAATGCAGGTGCCGGGGGCGCTCATGGCGTGTCACGGTCCGTTTACCTGGGGCGATTCACCGGAAAGCGCGGTTGAACACAGCGTTATCCTGGAAGAAATCGCGCGGATGGCTTCGATAACACTCCAGGCCAATCCGCACACTCCTGCGATCCGGCAATCGCTCCTCGACAAACACTACCTCCGGAAATACGGTCCGAACGCGTACTTCTACCAATCGAAGGAGTGACACGCCGCCGGCAGGTAACGGTGGCGTGGTGCGCCGCGTTTGGGTTGGCCGCACTCGACTGCAACCGGCACGTCCTTGTTGCGAACCCATCTCACGTTGTACAAACAAGCGGAGCCACCTGTGAACGTAGCGGTTGACGCCGGCACACTCGCCGTGATTATAGGAATAGCAACCGTCGCGTTCTCGCTCGAGAGCGTGGTTGGCTTTGGTGGTTCAATCCTCACCGTAACGTGTCTGTCGCTCCTTCTTCCCGCGAGTCATGCGGTCGCGCTTGTCCCCTTCATCGCACTCATCGCAAGTATTGTCGTCCTGGCGACCGGATTCCGGACGGTGAGGTATCGTGTGATTGTGCCCGCGCTGTGCTGGAGCGCGCCGGGCCTCATCGGCGGATCGTTTTTGCTGGACCACCTGCCGGGTGCCGTGGTTCGTGTCACGCTTGCCGCGCTCTCAATCGCGTACGCCGTTTCGATCCTGGTGCGTTCCGGCGAAGTGCGGCTTCCCTTTCCAGACCCGCTCACCTATGCCGTGGCAGGCGTAGCGGCGGGAATCAGCAGCATCGCGATTCTCTATGTACCCGCCGTCCTTTCGAACATCGACGAAAAGTCGAGCGCCCGCTCCTCGATGGCGTTGCTTTGGATCATGCTCGCCGTCGCCCGCGGTCCGATATTCCTCGCTCGGGGTATGCTCCCCGCGGGTACCGGAGCAATCGTCGTCCTGTCAGTCCCGTTTCTCATCGCCGGCATCTCCGGCGGGTTTGCGCTGCATCGCCGCATACGTGGCGAGTGGTACCGGGCGGCAGCGGCCGTTCTGCTCGCCATTTCAGGTGTGCTGGTGTTGGTGCCGCTCGCGCGCAACGGCGTTTGAACCGCCTCTGCATAGCCAATTGTCAGGGGGTGATATACAATCCTGATGCTGGAAACACCATACAAGCGAGGCGACTATGAAACCGGAAGAGACGTTCAGAAACCCGATCCAGATCGGAATGGTGACCGACGATCTGGAGGGGACGCTCAAGACGTTCCAGGAAATACTCGGTATCGGGCCCTTCAACGTGGTGGAGTTTCCGCCGGAAGGTGCACAGACGCCGATGATGCGGTATTACGGCCAAGATGCACCGTTCACCGCGAAGTTCTGCTTCTTCAATCTGGGGAATATCGAATTTGAGGTCATCCAGCCGCTCACGGGCAAGACGATCTGGCGAACGTTCCTCGACGAGAAAGGACCCGGTCTCCATCACATCAAGTTCAGCATTCCCGAACACGATCCCGTCCGCGAGTACTTCAAGTCAAAGAATGTGAAGATCTCACAGTCCGGTGCATCCGTCGGCAAAAA
Source organism: Spirochaetales bacterium (assembly GCA_028282545.1). Lineage (GTDB taxonomy): Bacteria > Spirochaetota > Spirochaetia > DSM-27196 > Alkalispirochaetaceae > JANQHT01. Next base: position 25,676 of record JANQHT010000012.1, on the reverse strand, counting down.
CCTGGGCAAGGTGTGGGAGTACTACGACCTTGAGGACACGCTCGGCTTCTCGATCGAGACGATGAACGAGATCATCCGATAGCCGTCCAGGACGCCTGCGATCCATTCTTCCAAGGTCTTTCCCGTTTTCTCCGGGGGGTTCGAATGATAGCTTCGCCCATTTCTTTTGCGAATATCGCCATAGATATTCCTTTGTGAATTATGCGAATTGCGAGAACCACGACTCCACGAAGAACACGCGGTATATCGATCGCTTCTCACTTTGAATAAAACCGGCCTCTTCCAGGATGCTGATGTGTTTCATCACCGCGAAGCGCGACATGGGGAAATTCTTCGCATAGCTCCTGCAGGGTGATGCCCGGCCTCTCGTGGACCCGTTCGACGACGGTTCTGCGGTTGTGATCGGCCAGGGCCTTGAACTGCATGTCCTTTCGGTCTTCCCTATTCGTCACATCCATATCACGGTCAGCGCCGCCGTCGCGAGATAGACGATGAGCGTGTTCCCCTCTGCCCGCGCCGATACCCTGGGCGCCGAGAAGGCCCGCTACGGGCACGTTGATGTAGAGAAGGGCAAACAGGTAGGCCCGGCCGATCGTGAAAATCGTCGCAGATCAAAATGTACCAACAAAATGGAATTTTACTTGACAGTTTCGGCGATCGATGCGACGATTTAGTACCAACAAAATACCGATTGGTTGGAACAAATAGGAGGAGGAGAAAGTATGAAGCGTTTTCTGGCATTTTTTGTTGCCGCAACCGTCCTCGTACCGGTGCTCTTTGCCGGCGGCGGTCAGGAAGAGGTGGTCACCCCCGAGTCCTTCGAGGGCATGACACTCTCGATCATCACCTTTACCGGTGAGTTCAACGACCAGGGTATCGTCGCCGATTTCGAAGAACGCACCGGAGCATCCGTAGAGATGGAAATGGTGCCCATCGCGGACTATGAGGCGAAGATCCGACCCCTGCTGGCGACCGGTAGCGGTGTTCCCGATCTCTTCGTCGGTGAAGCGGCGTACGTTCGCCAGTTCGTCGAAGGCGGCTATTGGACCAACCTCAGTGAAGCTCCGTTCAACGCGGACACCAGCGACATGTTTGACTATTCCGCGAGCATGGGTATGGATGCCGACGGCAACGTCGTGGCCCTGACGTGGCAAACGACTCCCGGTGGCTGGTTCTATCGACGCAGTCTCGCCCGGGAGTACTTCGGTACCGACGATCCCGAAGAGATCGGTGCGCTGTTTGCCGATTGGGACACCGTGCTCGCAACCGCGGCGACCCTGTACGAAGAGAGTGGCGGCACGGTCAAGATGTTCCCCGGGATCGGTGAGACGCAGTTCCGCATCTTCTACTCCGCTCGGACCGAACCGTGGATCAACGACCGGAACGAGTTCGTCGTGGACGAGCAGATCCGGAACTACCTCCGCGTTGCCAAGGAGATTCGCGACGGCGATTTCGACGCCAAACTCGACGACTGGTCGGGTCCCTGGTTCGACGCGATGAATACGCCCGCCGGCGAAGCGGAAGTCTTTGTGTACGGTTGGCCCACCTGGGGACTCCAATTCGTGCTGACCGGTCAAGACAAGAGTTTCGGTGACTGGGCGGTGGCCGCTCCGCCGGATCCCTTTTTCTGGGGTGGAACGTGGGTCGGTATCTACGCCGACAGTCCCAACAAAGCGCTCGCCTGGGAGTTCATCAACATGCTGACCCAGGACGCCGATTGGATGGAAGAGTACTCGCTCCGCGCCTCGGAGTTTATGTCGAACAAAGTCGTCATGGACAAGGTGGCGGCGGATTACTCGGCGGACGTTCTCTCCGGTCAGAACCCCTTCGCCTACTTCTACGACCAGGTACAGTACATCGACGCCTCGGCGATCCAGGGGTACGACTACCAGATCAACAGCATCCTTGCGCAAGTTGCAAACGAGTACCTCGTCGGTGATCTGACCTTTGATGAGGCCATCGCGGAACTTGGCAAGCGCGTGCAGGAGGCGTACCCGCAGGTGACGATCAAGTAGACGTCCCGCACGGCGCCCGTGGTATCCTTTGCCGTCGGATTCCGTTTGGGATCCGACGGCTTCCTTCAAGCTGCACGGAGACACACCATGGCGAACGATCGTTACAGTCGCTACGGCTACTATTTTGTCATCCCGTTCTTCATCGCCTTTATCCTCTTCTGGATCTATCCAATGGTGAGTACCTTTGTCACAAGCCTTACCGACGAGGATTTCACCAAGATGGGCCGCACCTTTGTCGGTTTCAGGAACTACGTTGACGAACTCACCCGCGTCGGTTTCTGGAGATCCTTTTTGAACACCTGGATCATCTGGTTGCCCAACATCATCCTCCAGATTGGATCGGCGCTCTTTCTTGCCGTCGTTCTTACGAGCCGTCAGTTGCGGATCAGGGGAGAGGGCGCGTTTCGCGCGGTTTTCTTCTTCCCCAACTTGGTGACCGTCGCATCGATCGCGGTGCTCGCCTACGCCGTGCTCGACTGGCAGTCGGGTGTGCTGAACCAGATCGTTTTCGGAACCGACAAAGGTGCGGCCGACCGATACATCTTCTGGTTGAACGATCCCGTGGCGACGCGCATCATCGTTGCACTGATTCAGACGTGGATGTGGTTCGGTTACACGATGATTCTGTTCATGGCGGGTATCCAGTCGATCTCTCCCAGCCTTTTTGAGGCGGCGGTCGTCGACGGCGCCGGACCGGTGAAGGTCTTCCGCATGGTCACCCTCCCGTTGCTCCGTCCCGTCATGGTATACGTCATCGTCACGTCGCTCATCGGCGGCATGAACATCTTCGACCTGCCATGGATACTCACCCGTGGCCGGGGCGGCCCCGATTTGAGCCTGACAACAATCGTCGTTTACCTCTATAACCGCGCGTTTCGCTTCTACCAGCTCGGATCCGGTGCGTCGGTGTCGTACCTGCTGCTTCTGTTGACCGCCATCTTCTCCGCAATCTACCTGCGCATCGTCGGGTTCGGCCGAGAGGACGAGGCGAGGCCACGACGTAAGCAAAGGGCGGCACGCAATGCGTAGCGGTGTAATTGTGAGCCGAGTCGTCCTGTACCTTGTGCTCCTGACCTTTGCGGCGATATGCATCGTGCCCTTCTACATCATGCTGGTGCAGTCAACGCGAACCAATGAGGAGATCAACTACGGTCCAACGATGATTCCGGGGACCGCCCTCGTCGACAACTGGATGAACCTCATCTACGGCGAGCTCGACCCGGTTACGGGGCTTCGGGGCGGCGGAATTGCCATTCCTCGAGGGTTTTTGAACTCCTTGATCATCGCGGTGAGCGCAACGGCCCTGGCGGCGTACGTCTCGGGGTTGACTGCCTACGGATTCGCTTTGTACCGCTTCCGGGGAAGCACACTGCTCTTTGGGCTATTGCTCGGCGTGATCATGCTTCCGCCGACCATTATGCTGGTCGGCACGTTCAAACTCATGATCGCCATCGGCCTCTACGGAACGCGGTGGTCGCTGATTCTTCCGGCGATCGCGAGCCCGTACATGGTGTTTTTCCTGCGCCAGTACACGTCAACGGTGGTGCACAAGAGTCTCGTGGAAGCGGCGAGGATAGACGGGGCGGGGGAGTTCCAGATCTTCAATAAGATCGGGCTTCCACTCATCGTCCCGGGGATTGCCACGATGTCGATCTTCTCGTTCCTGGCCAACTGGAACAACTACCTCGTGCCTTTGGCGCTCCTGAACAAGGCGTCGAAGTACACGCTGCCCCTGATGATTCAGCAGTTGAACACGACCACGTACCAGCGCGACTTCGGCGCGATGTACCTGGGTATCGCCCTGAGTGTCATCCCCATCATCATCGCCTTTGCGTTCCTCTCGCGCTACCTGATCAGTGGCATCGCGTTTGGCGCGGTAAAAGGGTAGGCACCCGGGCTAAGGGGAGGCGCGTGGTCACTGTCCGTAATCCGATCCTACAAGGATTTAATCCCGATCCATCGATTGTGCGGGTCGGGGACGAGTTCTTCATAGCCACTTCGACCTTTGAGTGGTATCCCGGCGTCCAGGTCTGGCGATCTGCCGATTTGGCGCACTGGTCACTGGCGGGGCGCCCCCTTGCACAGACGCGTCTCCTGGACATGACGGGGATCCCGAGTTCCGGAGGCGTCTGGGCGCCGTGCCTGACGTGGCATGAAGGCCTCTTCTACCTGGTCTACTCGGTGGTGCGCGAATGGCGCGGCGCGGAAAGCCGCGACTGGGGCGCCTTCAAGGACACTCCCAACTTCGTGACAACCGCCGTGGCAATCGACGGGCCCTGGAGCGATCCCGTCTACCTCAATGCCGGCGGCTTTGACGCGTCACTCTTCCACGACGACGACGGGCGCAGTTGGTGCGTCAACATGGAATGGGACTATCGCGGGACGCTCGCTTCACCGAGCTACTTTTCCGGTATCCTGCTCCAGGAATATGACCGGAACCGGCGCGAACTCGTCGGTCCCATACGAAAGATCTTCACGCCCACTCGATTCGACTCCACCGAGGCGCCGCACCTCTACAGGCGCAACCGGTGGTATTACCTGATAACCGCCGAAGGCGGGACCTCCTACCGCCACGTCGTGACGGTGGCGCGGTCCCGGCACGTCACGGGACCATACGAAATCCACCCGCGCCGGCCGTTCCTCAGCGGCTTCATGGCCTATGATCGCGACGCGGGTCTGCTCGATGAAACCGTGCGGAAAAGCGAAGGCCTCGGGTATCCGCTGAAGGGCGGCGACGCGTTGTCCGAGGCGTTGCCGCACGACTTTTTCGAGCGTCCCCAGAAAGCGGGACACGGCAGCCTGTGTCGCGTGTCCGATACCGAGTGGGTGCTCGCCTACTTGAGCGCGCGCGCCCTACCGGGCTCAACGGCGTGCCCGGTAGGGCGTGAGACGTCCCTTGCCCGGGTACTCTGGGACGATGACGATTGGCCGTACGTGGCCGACGACGATGGTACGCCGATTCAGCACTCACTTTCGTCGGTGACGTTTCCATCTCTCGAACCGACCCTGAGGAACGATGGCGATGGCTCCGTTCTGCCCGGAAACGGGGGCGCGATCGATGTGCGTTTTTCGGCTCACGGCGACGGCAGCGGGCCAAGGCTTCACCCGGCCTTTCGCGGCTTGCGGCGCCCTTGGGGCGACGATGTCTCACTCGGTGCCCGTCCCGGTTATCTTCGCCTCATCGGGCGCGACTCACCCGTCTCCACGTTTCACCAAACGGTCGTGGCGACGGCCGTAACCGGTCACTCGTACGCTGCGGAGACAACTATCGATGTCGAACCGGAGTCGTTTCAGCAGATGGCGGGACTGATCGTCCGGTACGACGAACGCAACCTGTACTACTTGCGCGTATCGGAGACGGACGGTCACCGAACCCTGGGCGTAGTCTCCTACGCCGCCGGTGTACTCTCGCTGCCGGTCCAACCGGAGGTTGATCTCCCGGCGGGGCCCGTTCACCTGGGTGTAGTTGTTCACGGTTCCCTTGGGCGTTTTTTCCTGTTGGACGAATCCGCCGGTGGCGACTGGTACGTCGGAGTTGATCCGGCTGAGACCGCTCCCGACGGCACGACGGAACGGGGCGTCCGGGCGCTGGGGCCCTCCCTCGACATGCTGCAGCTCTCCGACGAGCGCACCTGGCCCATGGGATTCACCGGCACGTTCGTGGGCGTCGCGTGCCACGACATGACCGGCCGCGGTCTACATGCCGACGTTGCCTCCTTCCGCTACTTGCCTCTTTGACCCGTCCGTGATACGCATCGACCATGCGTGACAACGATGCCGGGTACGTTCGTGCAGCGATCGACGTTGCACGGAGCGCCCGTGACAATGGAAACCACCCCTTTGGGGCAGTGCTCGTGGACCGGGCCGGGAACATTCTTGAGCGCGCCGAAAACAGCGTTGTGACGGAGAAGGACTGTACCGGGCACGCGGAGACCAATCTCATGCGGCTCGCGTCGCAGAAGTACGATCCGGAGTTCCTCGGCTCGTGTACCTTGTACTCGAGCGCGGAGCCGTGCGCCATGTGCGCTGCGGCGATCTTCTGGGGAAACGTTGGGCGCGTAGTCTACGGTCTCAGCGCCGAGGCGCTGTACTCGATGGGGGGAACGAGCGCCAAAGAGGTCCTTTCTGTATCGTGCCGCGACGTGATCCGACAGGGCAACAAGGAGATCGAAGTCCTTGGTCCGATGATCGAAGAGGAAGCAAAAGCGGTCCACGACGGGTTCTGGATATAGCAATCGACGGGCAGAAGGCACATGGATTCTGATCCAGTATCAATCTGCCGCGAAGGGTGACGGGGCGGAGTCGACCGTATGCGGCCATCGTGATCTGTCTCGGTGTCGGTGAATCGATACACAATCGTGGTTATGCACGCGGTCTCAATCACGCTTCCGATAGCGACGACTCCGTCGAGCGGCACATCGCGATCGGAACGTTACTCGTAATCGCGTCAACGGGGAGCGCGCGTACACGATCCAGATCCTCGGTTCGATCGACGGTCCAAACCGCGACGCTGAGAAAGCGCTCGCGGGCGGCGGTAACGAGATCGCGATCAACACGGGTGTGTTCTACGTTGATTCCTTGTGCTCCCAGCGCGACGACGCGCCCGATGAGGTTCTGCACGCGGGTGTGACGTTCGATCTCCGTCTCGGCCGGCGGCTCGATGTTTACCAAGAGGCTCGCCTCCGGAATCGGCCGATCGGCCCCCAGAAGCTCCCCGATCCCGCACCCAGTGACAAACATACGGTGGTGAAAACCGAATTTGGAGAGGATCGCTCGCACCGCGGGAAAGACGCGCGGGGTTTTGACGTCGAGGTTCAGCAAAAGATCGTTACTCCGGCACGCATCGATGATCTCCGCGAGCGTCGGAGGAGGCTCCTTCCGCCCCGGAACGGAGAGGATACCGCGAAAGATGCTTTCACCCGGCACCGAGGCGACACGGTGATGTTCCCCATCCGCGGAAACGACGACCCCGTCGTGCATGGGGATCGGCGTGCCGTCGGCGCTGCACTGGAGATCAAACTCGACCGCATCGACCCCGGCGCTCCCGGCGGCCTCAACCGAAAGCAAGGAGTTGGGCGGTGTGCCGGCAAAGCCGCTGTGGGCGACGATCAGAGGCGCGCTCATCGGGATCGCCCTACTTGAGTGAAGCCGTAAAGCCTTCGGAGAGGCGCTTGTACGTGAAGTTCGTCAACAGCAACAACGGGATCGACGATAGAACACCGATCGCCATCAGTCGTCCCCATTCGGTCTCGTACTCGGTGATGTAGTTTGCGATGCGCAACGGAAGGGTGAGCATCGAGGGACGCCGTAGAAAGAGAAGCGCAAAGAGGAATTCATCCCACGCCATGATCGCGCTGAAGATCGCGGTGGCCGTTACCCCGCCGGCGGAAAGGGGGAGTATGATGCGCACGAGCGTCGCCCCGGGCCCCGCGCCGTCGATCTGCGCCGCTTCTTCCAGCTCTTTGGGCACGCCTTTGAGAAAACCGACGAGGATCCACAGCGCGTACGGCAGGGTATAGACTTGGTAGACGAGGGCGAGTCCCGAGAGACGGTTGAGAAGCCCGGCGGAAGAGAAGAGTTCGTACAGGGGTACCGACAGCACCATCGGGGGAAGGATCTTTACGACAAGAACCCACACCAAAAAAAGGGTGTTGAACCGCAAGGGAAAACGGTAGCGCGTGAGCGCGTATGCGCCGGTAAATCCCAGAACGATCGAGATCACGGTGGACAACCCGGCCGTGATCAAGCTGTTGGCGAAGTTGCGGAGGACGCCCGCATCGAGCACGGCGCGGTAGTTCTCTACGGTTACGGTGCGAGGGAAAAAGGTCGGAATCGGCAAGATCACCTCGCGCGCGGTTTTGAGGCTGGTGACGACGATCCAGTAGAGCGGGAGAAGCGTCAAGATCAAGAGCACTGCGATGGCCGCTGCACGCAATAGGCGCGCCGGATGCCTGCGGATGCTTGCCTGGTCGATCCCCGGGTGAATACGGTGGAGCCTCACGGGTGCTCCTTGAGCAGGCGAGGGATATAGACCGCCGCCACTAGAGCGATCACACCGAACGCCAAGACCGAGGCGGCTCCCGCCCGGCCGAGATTGAAGTAGCGGTACGCCTCGCGGTAGATGTAGTAGGAGATCGTCTCGGTGGCGTTTCCCGGACCGCCCCCGGTCAGAGCGTAGACCTTTGCAAAGAGGCGGAACGTGTCGATCGTTCTGAGGAGCGCCACCGTAAGCAGGTGCGGTCCCAGGAGCGGCACGACGATACGCGAGACGACGCCGATCGTTCCGTTGCCGTCGATTCGCGCCGCCTCGAGGTATTCCCGCGGGATCGTCCTGAGTGCGGCTTGGAGCATGATGAAGACGAACGGCGTCCACTGCCACAGATCGACCACGACGATCGAGAGGAGCGCGATGTCGGGGTTGATAAGCCATCCGACGCGTCCCAACCCGATGCGCTGCAGGATGACGTTGAGCGGACCGATATCGAAGTGAAAGAGGGTGCGCCACGCGGCGCTTACCACCATGGTGGAGAGCATCATGGGAAACGCGGTGATCGTCGTTGCGATTCGGCGTCCGCGAAAACGCTCGTAGTAGAGCAGGGCCAAGACGAGTCCGGCGATCGTCTGCGACGAGGTCGACAACGCCACAAAGAGCGTAGTGTTGACCACCGATCGGACGAACTGCGGATCTGAAACGATCGAGCGGTAGTTGTCCAGGGCGACGAACGTCCTGGTTCCCGCGATGTAGTCGTACTCAAAAAGCGAGTTAGAAAAAACGGTTACGAAGGGATAGACCGTGAGAAACGCGACGACCCCAACGGTGGGAGCGACCATGAGGGTGAAGAATCGTGCGTGACGTTGTCGAGCCGGCCTGTTCATGATCCGTGCGTCCCGGGGAGCGCTGCGAACGGGGCGTACCCCGTCCGTAGCGCGTTTCTCCGGGTGCGTTTCACCGTCGTTCAGTCGACGATATCCCGGATCTGCTCGTCCGCTTGGGCGATCGCCTCGCGCGCCGAGATCTCCCCGATCAACGCCAGTTGAAGGTACTCCCCGAGGTTGGACTCGATCTCCGACCAACGGTCGGTGCGGGGGCGAGCGACGCCGTTTTGCAGTCCGTCCAACTGAGCGGGATACCAGAAGTACATCTCTTGCAGCTCCGGATCTTGGTGGACACTCACTCTGGTGGGCGGCACGCCGACCTCGCGCGCGATCCGACGCTGCGTCTCCTCGCTGGTGAGGAAGGTGAGAAAATCGAACGCGGCGTCTTTGTTCCGCGACGACTCGGGAATCGCGGCCAGCCAGATACCGATCATCGGTGAGGAACCGCGCACCTGACCCGGATGTGCGCGAATCTGCATCTGATCGACGACCGCGGACTCGTCGGGGTTGTTGATATTGGCTATCCAGCCCGGCCACACCTCGATCGCGATCGCTCCGCTTCCGTTGTAGAGCGCGTCGCGCACCTGCGCGCTCTGGTAGTTTGCGACTCCCTCCGGGGCGAATCGGCTGAGCCGGAGGAAAAACTCCAAAGCGGCGAGCGACTCGGGTGAATCGAGGACGACTTCCCCCTCGGCGTTGAGGACGTCACCGCCGAACGCCCAGAGGATCGGGAGAAAACCGGTCACGATCGGGTTTCCCTTTGATCCGCGAAAGAGAACCGGGGTGACCTCCGGTTCGTTTTGCGCGAGCACCTCCGCCGCGGCTGCTACCTGCTCCCAACGGTCCGGCGGCGCAAGGCCGTACTCCTCAAAAAGATCGGTGCGGTAGGCAAAGAGCGCGACGTTGCCCACGTGCGGGAGGGCGTAGAGCGTGCCGTCCCCGGCCGGAAAGCGACCGACCCCCACCGCGGGACCGATGAAGTCGGAGTCGAGCGACACCCCGCGCTGCGCGTACATCTCGTCCAGGTCGGCAAGCCAGCCCGCCGCCATGTACTGCGGCGCGTTGGGGTCGTCGATCAGGATAACGTCGTAGGAACCGGCTCCGCTGCGAAGGTCTACCACCGTCTGCTCAAAGAGCGCCGAACCCGAGAGTGTGAGGATCTCGAATTCGACGTTCGGATTCTGTTCGCGGTAGAGCGCCGTCGCGAACTCCATCGCCTCGCCGTACGCACCGTCCCGGCCGGCGATCGTCAAGGTGATCGACTCCTCCGTGCCGCTCTCTTCGACCCCGCGGGCCCAAAGACTCACGGCTACGATCGCCAAGCCGCATATCGCTAATACTACTCTCTTCATACAACACCTCCTCCGTTTGGGCGTAGTTTTGTGATTCCAACGTACCCGTACCGAGCGGGTGAGCGCAAATTACCCACGACGAGGGTAATTAAGCACAAAATAGCTACGAGCTAACCAAGATCTAACCGTGAGGAGAGACGGTATACTTGGGAAAGAGTGCATGACGAAGCAAAGGCTCCGGAAACAGGAGCTGGTCACGCTGGTCTTCCAACTGTTTTGGGAAGAAGCGCACCGTTTGGGGCGATCTACCATTCAGAGCCTCGTGATTCCGCTCGATCGAGTGCGGAGAGAGTTGGCGGATAGAACCGGAGCGCCGCGCCAGAACAGCAAGTGGATCTACACCCAAATCAGAAAGTACGAGGAGCGTGAAGGCGTCGTCCTCTTTGGAAAGACGCGCGACGACGACGGAGACGAGGCGCTCAAGGTTACCGAAGATCTGCTCACCTTTGTGCAGAAGCGCCACCTCCATCGGGCCGAGAAGATCCGTCTGGCTAACGGTGTGGCGGATTTTATCGAGAGCGAGATCGCCGTGGACGGTAGAATCGCCACGCTCTTTCTGGGCGCGGGGACCACGGTGGCGCATATCGCGGAGGTGCTGCAGAGCAGGGCGGCCGATTCGACGCTGCGGTTGGACGTGACCACCCACAACATGGGGGTGATCGAGGTGTTGGCGCGCCCGAATCGCGCCGGGGAATCGATCCGCCTTTCCATCGTGCCGGGGCGGTTTGATCCGATCACGTACACCATCTTGCCCGACGAACCGGAACCGATGTGCGAATGGGAGTTCGATCTGGTCGTTCAGGGAGCCTCCGCGGTGTACGACGGACGTGTGTACATCGAGTCGGACGAGGAGTTGGCACGAAAACGTACCGTCTTGCACGAGTGCAACGGTCTCAAGCTCTTGGTCCTCACCCTGCACGAGTTCTTTACCGATCTCCCCCAGGAGATGCGAGATTTCGGCGCTTTGGACGATTTCGATGTGATAGTCGTACCTAAGGTGAAGCGGCCCTTGGAAAACCAGGAGCGGGGATTATCCTATCTCCACTCCGTGGACTCGACCTTTCGCGCCGCCGTCACCGGGTGGCATTACGAGATCTTTACGCGTACCGCCGCGCCCATCGCGCACTCCCTTCCGATCTCGCACCGCGCCTAGCGAGCGGGCGCGCGTGGTGAACGGTGGCATGCCGGCCGCCCCGGGGCGCCGCTGATGCGTGTCCCCTCCGCGGATTTCGATGTACAATGCCGGCGAGGAATCACCATGACCATCAACAAAGTGCACCCCCTCTTTCTCACCACCGGCGTCGGAATGATCGCGGTCGGTGTGTTCGCCGTGTTGTACGGCATCCGCGTTCAAGGCGGCCTGTTCGCCATGGTCGTGATTGGCGGCGCGGCGTGGTTCGTTTCGGTCACTATAAAAATGCTCTGGGCGGCAAGGACCAACCGAACAATCATCACCTTTCTGAAGGACAGGTTTCCCCCTAAGGCGGCCGGGCCCCTGTCTTGGGTCTACGTCGGTGCGTTAACGGGGATATTCGAATGCGGGCTCGTTCTGCTACTGGCCCGCTACGTTCCCTTGGTACGTCAAGCGGATTGGGCCGACGTGATAACCTTCGGTATCGGCTTCGGAGCGGCGGAAGCGATACTTCTGGGATTGTTTCAACTGCTGTATGTGCTCACCTCGGAGAGCGCACGGAAAAACCCTGGGCGATACGCGTTTACTCGCAACAACGTTCTCAGCATTCCCCTGGGCATTGCGGAGCGTGTGGTGACGCTGTTCATCCACGTATTCACCGGCGCCTTGGTCGTCCTCGCCGTCCAACAGGGCGATCCCGGGCTCTTCTGGTACGCGTTTATCTTCAAGACGCTTGTGGATACCGTTGCGGCGTGGCTGCACTTGGAAAAAGACATCATGAACATCACCGATGCGGCGGCTCATTGGCGGTATCAACTGATTTTTGCGTGCTTCGGAGCCGTGAGTTTGATCGGAATCGGCGTGCTGAACGGCGCGTAACCGGAACGGGGATTCACATCCACCAGTTGGCGCAGGGTGCAAAGAGTGCGCGTCAGGTGGAAACACGATGTCGCGGCCGTATGGGGGATCGACCCGCCGTAATCAAAGGCGCTCCGAGATCGATCTCCCGCGAGACGAGTCCGGGGTGATCCAGCAGGCGTACATCGTGGGTCGCCACAACGACCGTCGATCCCGCGTCGCAAACGAGACGAAGCAGGTGGAGCACCGTTGTCGCCGACTCGATATCGAGCGCTGCTGTGGGCTCATCGAGCAAAAGGACGCGCGGAGCGGCGCAGATCGCGGCCGTTACGGAAAAGAAGCGCATCTGCCCGATACTCAACGTGTGCGGTGACCGTTCAAGATCGTCCGGAAGAGCGACGGAACGCAGCACCCGTTCGATCCGGTCGTGCGGACACCGGAGGGTTTCAAGCTCCTTTGCGAGGGTCGATCCGATGAAGTTGGTGGAGGGCTCCTGCAGAACGAGGCGACATACCGCCCCGCGATGGAGTCGTCTCCGTTCACGCTTCCGGTGCAGATCACGACCACACACGGTGAGTTCCCCCGCCAGCGGGGGTAAGAGCCCGCTCAAGGTGGTGAGGAGCGTCGTCTTACCCGACCCGTTCGCCCCGGTGATCGCCGCGAACTCTCCCGGACCGAGCGAGAGGGAGATGCCGGTGGTGGTCGCGGTCCCTCGTTCGTGACCGATCGCGAGGTGTGTCGCCCGTATCACCGGTGTGGTTACGGTACACCGCTCGACGCGTGGAAACGTGACCGTCGGTACCGATCCGCGAGGAGGTTCAACGAACGACGCTACCGGCGGGCCGGGTGGGTGTGCAACGACGCCGTCCGGTGAAACGCGAACGGTCCCGGTCATAAGCGACATCCACGGCCCACTTCGGTGTTCCACCAGGATCAACGTACGATCTGGATCATCCCGGATGAGACGGGCGAGCGTCTCCATCAAGCTATGCGTGCCCTCGTCGTCGAGTTGCGAGAACGGTTCGTCGAGGACGAGCACTTCGGACTCGGCCGCCAGGGCGGAAGCCACCGACAGTCGTTGCAACTCTCCGCCGGAGAGGGTGCGGACGAGCCGTTTGCGAAAGCCCGCCAGTCCGACAACCGCCAGAACTCGATCGATGCGTGCGTCCATCTCACCGGTCGGAATGCACCGGTTCTCGAGGACGAAGGCGATCTCCTCTTCCACGAGCGGCATGATCGATTGGCTGACCGGGTCTTGGAGCACCACCGCGGGGAGGTTAGGTGTCGACCATTCAACCGAGCCGCCCACCGTCAAAGACGAGTCGTCCGGTAGAAGTGCGAGCAGGGCGCGGATGAGGGTGGACTTGCCCGAGCCGTTCGGCCCGGTGACCGCGATCCGATCACCGCGGCGAATCGTGAGTTCGGGAACGGTGAGGATCAGTCGTCCATGGTCCCCCCGTTCGGTGTGCACCGGCGTAGTGCGCGCACGGACCGTGAGATCGAGAGCGCGGCAGACTACCTCTCGGCCGTCCTCCGTAAGACGGCGGGCGGAACCGTCGAGCGTTGCCTTCACCGCCCGATCCCGCTCGCCTCTTCCGCCGTTCCGGCCAAAAAACCGTCGAGACCGAACGATAGATGCCAGCCGACGATGATTCCCGACGCAGCCACGAGCACTGCCGCCGCCCATAATAGGTCGTCCCGGCGAAGCACGGGGGGGCGATAGGCGGAACGAGGCACACCCAGTGCGTAACCACGGGAGGTCACTGCCAGGGAGAGAGATTCCGCACGACGCAGGGTCGCCGCGAGCAGATTCAACACGATTCGAGCCGTCGTCGACGGTCCGCCCCGTACGCCGCGGATGCGTCGCACACCGAGCATCGTTTTCAGATTCAAGAGGACGTCCGGAATCAAGCGATGAATAACGAGAATGAGGAGCGCAAGCCGAGACGATCGGTGTCGAACACGGTCGATCGCGGCGGTAAGGTGACCGGGACGTACCGTTCGTGCGAGAAGAACGGCCATACATACCGAGGCGAGCACGCGTAGGAAGATCGACAGCGAAAAGAACAGCGCCTCGCGAGATATGGAGAGCGGCCCTACCTCGTATCGAACCGTTTCAACACCGCCGTAGCCGAGGATGTTGACCACGGTAAACCCGAAGAACCCAAAGGCAAAGGGACCGAGAATATGCAAGGATCGCCGGATCGTGTCCCAACACACGATCGCGTGCCCCGCAAACACGACGATGAGAGCGATCGACGGCACCGGGTGGAGAAAGAGGGCGGTCGTCAGTACGAGAGCGGCGATCACGGCTACCTTGACGAGCGGGTGCACATTCTCCAACGCTCCGCACCCGCGGGATCGACTCACGAGTCGTCTCCCTCCCGTGCGGTTACGGCGCCGCTCATGACGAGGCCTTTGTAGAGCCATAAACCGAGCGCGGCGGCCAAGAGGACGCTCGACGGTACCCTTACCCCAAGATAGGCGAGGGGTATCCACCACGCGAGAGATCCGTAGGCGAGAATGAAGTACTCGTACACGAGCGCCGCAAGACCCGACCCGATCGCCGCGAGCGCGAGAACGGGAAAACGCCACCGACGGTATCGAAAGAGCGCAAATACGATCTCGGCGCCCGCGCCTTGGGTCGCTCCGGCGAAGAGTGCGAGGATGCCGAAGGGGCTGCCGAGGATGATCTGGACGAGTGCGGCAGCCACCGAACCGATAAAGGCGGCGCCCGGCTTTCTGACGATGAGCGGGATGAGTATCCCCGGTAGGTAGTAGAATCCGAGCAAGAGCATAACCCAGATCGGTCCCAATACGCCGGCGAAGAGCGTGTACAGCGGGCCGAAAGCTACCTGGGCGAGGCCGAGTACAACCGCAACGGCCGCGGTTACTATCGTGTCTCGAGTGTTCATATTTCCTCCATCTGCGCGATAAGCGCCGTCGTGATCTCCTCGGCGTCGGAGATTCTCTTCGGATCGACACCCTGCATCGTGTCGTCCGGTGTCTTGTAAGTCGGGCACGGCCAAAAGAGAATTTCGGTCGCGTGTACACCCGCTTCGATAAACGAATAGTGGTCCGATCCGGCTAGGGCACCGAGAAACGTCACCGAAGCAAATCGGTCACGAAGGCGGAGACGTTCGGTCACGTCCTTGACTACCCGTTTCATCGGATCGTCGGAACATACAAAAAAGAGTTCGTTGCCGGTGGTTATCGAGTCCACGTTGATGTTCGCGATGAGAGGGGTCGTGTCCTGATCGATCGCGCGGCGGTACAGGTAGTGGCGGCTTCCGAGAAAGTGCCATTCGGCGGCATCGCACACAAGGAACTCCACGGAAGGTCCGTCTATCCGGCCGTTCCGCGACGCCTCCAGGAGCCGTCGCGCCACGTTGAGGAGCACCTGTACCCCGCCGGCGTTGTTGTTTGCTCCGGGCGAACGGTAACTCGTGTCCAGATGGGCGGACACGACCACGGTGTCCGCCCGCGTGCCCTTGATCCGCGCCACCACGTTGTACCCGGAGAGAGCGGCCGGTCTTCCGCCGCCGGTGAAGCGCGCGGTGAGCGGTACGCCGCGATCAAGCTCCTCACCGATCCGGCGGTGGTCGGATTGGCCGAGCATCGCCATCGGATAGGCGAAGGACGGATCGGGGTTGTGCAGCGGGATCGGAGGCGCGTCCCACCCGGACAGCCCTTCATGACCGACAAACAGCGCGAGGAGTCGATCCGTCTCGTCGAAGAGGCCGTACCGCGGCCACTCGAGAAAGCCGGGAACGACGCGCGCCTCCCCGGCACGGCGTAGCGTTCCCACGACTCCCGGCGGCGAGACAAGACCGGCGTACTCCATCGGCGCCACCGGTACCGTACGCACCTCCGGTGTGAGAACCGTGAGCTTCGGCTCTTCCACGGGTTCCCACCCAAGGAAGGGAAACGGTTGCAGCGCTACCCACGGTGAGGAGGCGGTTGCCGTAGCGTACCCGTCGCGATCGGTACCGACGACGACCGCCGTGTTGGCGGGATCGGCGTCACCGAAGAGCGTTTCGCGTCGAAATCCGACCTCCTCGAACGCTCGAACTGTGATCTCCGCCGCGGAACGGTTCCCCTCCGAAGAGGCGGCGCACCATCGCGGCCCTGCGTCATTCACGAGGCGACGCAGGAGGGAGAGATCAGCGGTTGAATTCATATGATCCTCCGTCGGGCAACCGGCGGAGGAAGCGCGCGGGCAAAAAAAAGCCCGTTTGCGCGAAGCGAACGGGCGTACTCTTTCATCGCTCTTTGTCCCTCCGCTGGAATTACCCAGATCAGGTTTCGCGGGTCGAAACGAGTTCGCGTTTCCTCTCAGCCGGACGCTCTCCAGCTCCCCTATGTTCTTACGTACACCAAGATACCATCGCGACTCGTTTGTGTCAAACTGTGCGGCTACCATCCCGCAACGAGTGGCCTTTTCCGAATGGTGAACGTTGTCGGTCGGCGCCGGGCAACATCTACGCGGTACTACGCTCCGCGCTCCGATCGTGCCGCACGAGAAGCCAACACTTGACGCATCCGCGGAAAAATCCGAGGCAGATCGAGACGAGCAAGAGCAGGAACAACTCGGGGAATAACCCGTAGAGCGTCGTCCAACCGATCGTATCGCCCATGATTGCGTTCATGAGGGGGATGAAGCCGAGCAAAAGAAAGCCGGCCCATAACAGTTCGATCCCTGCACCCCACCTGCGTCTCCACCGTTGCTTGTGCTCCCTTCGCGAGAGCCAGCTTCTGAGGCGTATCGTCCGGACGATACCGATCCCGACCACGGCAAGAACGATCCCCGTGACGAGCACGAGCGGCCGTCGCGTCGATTCGACATCCGGGCGTTCGCCGTGTACGATCGCAAGTAGACCGTCGCGGATGGCGTTGAAACTCAGCATCGGCATGATTCCGCCTTGGTTCATCAGAAAGGCAAACCCGATGTTGCGCTCCGGAATGAGACAAAAGAACGATTGATAGTTTTCGAGCGCTCCGCCGTGGATCAGCAAGCGTCCGTGCGTCGGATCGTCGACCGCGAGCCATCCCATGGCGTATCCCTCGCCGGTATCTCCCGGAGGAGTCCACGTTTGCCGCACGGTTTCGGGATCCAGTACGCCCGAATCGTCGCCCGAGCCCGCTCTGAGCGCTGCCATGAGAAAGCGCGCGACATCCGATGCGCTGGACACGAGGTACCCGGAAGAAACCGCCCCCGGTCGAAACGCCTGGGTACGCCGAAAGGGATGGCCGAAGAGCTGCCCGTGTCCGTGCGCGAGATCCTCGACACCGTCGGGTCCGGCGTATGAGGATACCATCGACAACGGCCGAAACAGCTCTTCGGCGAGGAACGCTCCATATTCCACACCGCCGACTCGCTCGACGATCAGCCCGAGGAGCCGATAGTTGCCGTTGAAGTAGACATATCGCTCACCGGGCGGGGCGTCGGGGATGATTCGATTGAGGAGAACGAGCTCTTCTTCCAAACTCCCCGCACCGGCGGTCAACCCCGGCATCCCGGCGTCGGAGAGACCGCTGGTGTGGTGCAGGAGGTGGCGCACGGTGATCTGAGCGTTCTGTACCGAGTCTCCGGTCTCGGCGAGCGCGGGACGAAATTGCGGCACATACCGTTCCACGGGAGCATCAAGCTCGACACGCCCCTGCTCTACCAACCGCATGATCGCGAGCGCGGTAAACGCCTTTGTCGTTGAGCCCAACAGAAAGGGCGTATCCGGCTTGACGTCCACACCCGGAGAGGCGCTGCCGTATCCGGAGGTGTACAGCACTTCACGATCGCTTACGATCGCAATTGAGAGCCCGGGGATCTTGTACGACGCGACGGTGTTCCGCACAAACTCGTCCACCGTGCTCGCCTCAGGAAAAGAAGGAGAAACCTCGATACCCGGTAGAGCGACCACCGAAACCATGAAAAACATTACTAACAAAATTATGTTTATTGGAATATAATTTTTCATTAAGAAATAAATTTCATACCACCATTTTGGCCCTGTGCCGATGCTCGACGTCTGACGAGACACAGAAGACTGTGCAATCGTATTATCGGGACAGGACACTACTTCGCCGATCTTGCCACGCTCTCCCGTTCCACCAGGTCCGGTTGGAATACCAGTCCGTGATCGCCCGGCGTGGTGTGTCGTTCGAACCGTGCCAGCATGATCTCGGCAACGATCTTCCCCATCAGGTATTTGGGGTGGTTGAACGTCGTGAGCCCGGGCCGCGCATCCGCCGCTTTGGGAATGTTGTCCACACCGACTACGGAAATGTCCCCGGGTACTGAGAGACCCGCTTCTGCAAAGGCGGGATATGACTCCAGCGCGATCTGGTCGTTGAAATAGAAGATCGCCGTTGGCGGGCCGCCGGGCGTATCGAGGATGGAACGAGTGCCCGACACCGCGGCGGTGGGGTCGGGGTCGGTTGAGGCAAAGCTCGCGATGTGGTCGGCGTTTTCCGGTATGCCGGCGTCCCGAAGTGCCTCCCGATACCCTTCGAACCGAAGGCTTCCGGCCTGCGTATCATCCATGTAAACCATACCGATGCGACGATGCCCGCGTTCGATGAGGTATGTGGTCGCGTGTCGCCCCACGGCGCGATCGTCCATCGTGACGTACGATGCGTTGAGTCCCGGGATTTGACACCCCGTGGTGATGATCGGCAGGTCCAGCTTGTTGAGGGTCGCGACGAAGGGATCCTCGGCGGTGAGGCGCCCGTTCCCGGTGGGCTCGATGACGAGACCGGAAATGCCCTGGTTCATCATCCGGTCGATCGATTCCCGTTCCTTTTGGTGATCGTGATTCCCGT
The DNA here is from genome assembly GCA_028282545.1 of Spirochaetales bacterium. Classification (GTDB taxonomy): domain Bacteria; phylum Spirochaetota; class Spirochaetia; order DSM-27196; family Alkalispirochaetaceae; genus JANQHT01. The sequence continues at coordinate 6,624 of JANQHT010000012.1, read as the reverse complement.
TGGTGAGGATCATTGTGTATCCGCCCCGGTAGAGGCCGTCCTCGATGCCGTGAATCATCTCGGGGTAGATGCCGACCATAAGCGTGCTGTTTACCACGCCGATCGTCTGGACTCCGGATGTGCGCGTCCGGGGCCCGAGGTATACGGTACCGCGGCCCGGCGTACGCTCCAGTCGAAACTCCTGTTCCAGTGCTCCCAGGGCGTGACGAATTGTGTTGCGGCTGACCGCAAGCTGCTGCGACAACTCGAGTTCGCCCGGGAGCGTATCCCCTTCCCGGATGTCGCCGTCGGCTATTTTGCGCCTGATGTACTCCCGAACGTGCTCGTGCTTGGTCGCCATGGAACAAGCATACCAGTAAGTACAAACATACGCAATTGTTGGAACAAATCTCTATACCATTCGACGGGCGATCGACTCGATCGCGCCCCCTCTGCCGTGGAACGCTTCCATTAGCTCCGGCTCGGGTTCAATGAAACTGCCCGCGGGAATCAGGGATCGGCGTAGCCCGTCTACCGAGGCCTCATCTGCGCCCGCCGCGGCAAAGGCATTGACGGCCGATCCGAGGGCGGCTCCTCCTCCGCCAACCACTGTGACCGGCCGGCGCCACACGGCGGCGATCCGCCGCAGGATCTCGGGATCAGCCACGGGGCCGCCGGTGACCGCGAGAACGCTGCCGTTCGCACCGGAACCCGCACCCTTGGTCGCCGGGACGTCCGCTCCGGCGTCTCCGCGGCCGTCGAAATCCGCCGCGTAGAGCCATGTAAGTGCCAGGGCACTATCGACGATCGCCGGGTACCACTCCTCGAACGTTCCGTCACCGGCTTCTATCGCGGTGTGTGGCACCGGCGGCGACTCGGGATAGCTCTCGGCGTAGGGCTGCCAGACCGCCGTCCGGACGCGTGGGTCGGCTGCAGCGAGCGCCGCCGACGAACGCGCGAAGTCACCGCCGGCGCCGAAGAGTGAACGCACCCGGTCCCAGACCATGGCACCGTTGGTGCGGCAGGCAAAGATGAAGGGCCGGCCCAGTCCGTCGTACATGCTGTTGGCGTAGCCCTGTGCGTCCACGCGGGGTTCGCCCGTGTCCACCATGTACACAAAGGACGTTCCAAGCGAGAGCAGGTCGCCCGTGCTGAGCACCTTGGACTGGGGGTTGTCCCCGGAGCCGACCGCGACGACGCAGTTGCGGTCGAACCCGAATCTGCCCGCGAAGTAGGGGGCGATCGTTCCGGCGGAGGTAACGGGGCTCGCCAGGCCGGGCAGTTTTCCCTGTAGCGCAGCCGGTCCGCCGGGGAGGCCATCGGCAGCCGCCGCCACCAGCCGGTTCGACCATACCCGTCGTCCATAGTCCATGAGGGACATGCCGGAGCCGTTCCCCCAGTCGATGGGGCAGTCGGGAACGCCGGCCAAAACGCCGGAGAGGAAACTGCTCAGCAGGTGAATCCGCGCCGTTGCTTCGTACGCCTCCGGGTACCGTTTGCCGACGCGGCGGACCACGGCGCCGGTAAACCTCAAGGGACTGTTGGAACCGGACTCGGCGATCACCGCTTCGCGCCCACCGGCACCGGCGCGGATTTCGTCCGCCTCCGCCGCCGTGTCGGCGGTTTGCCAGATCGGCGCGGTCCGGTACGAAAAAGCGTCGGCAAAGCGTGTGGACAAATCGGGACCCGCGGTGTTGCCGGACCGGACCAACCCCCGTTCGGCGAGTCCCGCGAAGGCGCCGTCGGCGGCTCCCGACAGGTACACGTGGGCGTGCTGCTGGGCGCTGACCGCGATCGCCGCGACGTCGTTTAGGGGCGCACCGTCGCCGGCGAGGTCCGATAGGACCGCATCGAGTCCGGCCAGGAACATGAGCGGCGGCTGGTCGGCTTCACCGTCCACCCGCGACGGCACCAATAGCGTGGTAAAATCGATGCCGTACCGGTTGGTGCGGGGATCGTCGCGGTATGAGATCTGCCGCTCCTGCGTGACGTGCCCGGAAGAGGTGTCAACGACAACCGCGGTAACGCTCTGGGTACTGCAATCGATGCCGAGTGTGTACCGTCCTGCCATTCTCGCCCCCTGCGTGTCCTATATATACGTATTGACCACGCTCTCCAGGTACTCCTGTTTCCCCGAGCCCACCTGGATGTCGCTCTTGTCGATGACGTACGCTTCGAGATCGGCGAAGCTCGTCTGCTTGTCGCGGATCTTTCTTCCGATTCCGTCGTTGTACCCGGCGTAGCGTTCATCCACGAATGCGGAAAGGGCCCTCTCTTTTTTCATAGCCTGCGCCGCTTCCAGGCCGCGGGCAAAGGCGTCCATCCCGGCGATGTGAGCCGCCGCGAGGTCTTCCACCGTGAAGGACGGCCTGCGAACCTTTGCGTCGAAATTGAGCCCGCCCGTGTGCAGACCGCCGTTCAACAGGATCTGGTACATGATCGCCGTGGTACCGTAGATGTTGGTGGGGAATTGGTCGGTATCCCACCCCAGGAGTTCATCGCCCTGGTTGGCGTCGACGCTTCCAAGAATGCCCTTGGTTCGCGCGAACTGCAACTCGTGCTGCATCGTATGCCCCGCCAGCGTGGCATGGTTCGTTTCGATATTGAGCTTGAACGCCTTTTCCAGGTTGTACTCCTGGAGGAAGCCCCAGATCGAACCCGCGTCGGCGTCGTACTGGTGCTTGGTCGGTTCCTTCGGTTTTGGTTCTATCAGGAGTTGCCCAGTAAAGCCGATCTCCTTTGCGTAGTCCACGGCCATGCGCAGGAAGTAGCCCAGATTGTCGAGTTCGATCCCCATGTCGGTGTTGAGCAGCGTTTCGTACCCCTCGCGGCCGCCCCAGAAGACGTAGTTCTCGCCGTCCAGTTCCTTGGTTACCTCCATCGCCTTCTTGACCTGTCCGGCCGCATAGGCGAATACGTCCGGGTAGGGCGAAGTCCCGGCGCCGTGCATGAACTTTGGAAACCAGAAGAGCTGCGCCGTACCCCAAAGAAGACGCGTCGGGTAGTCCTGGTACAGTTCCTTCACGTAGGAGACGATTTCGTCCAGGTTCCTGTTGCACTCCCGAAGTGTGTCGCCGGCGGGTGCAACGTCGCGGTCGTGAAAACAGAAAAACGGGATCTGAAGCTTAGTGGTGAGTTCGAAGAGGCCGCGCATCTTGATCCTGGCGAGTTCCATCGGGTCTCGCACGCCGTCCCAGGGGCGAACCGCCGTTACGGTGCCGAATGGATCCGTGCCGCCGCCGTTCATCGTGTGCCAGTAGGCCATGGAAAAACGGAGGTGTTCGCCCATCGACTTGTCGCCTACGTTTTTGTTTGGGTCGAAGTATTTGAATGCCAGTGGGTTTTTCGAGTCGGGTCCCTCGTGAGGAATAGAGGGAATGGTCGGGAATATTTCTTTCATCGTCTCCTCCGATTTCGAGACTACACCCGGTACACGCGGCATGATACGTTCATAATTGACTTGTGCCCTCCAGAATTGACATCAACGGCGGCTTCGTGGCCTCCTTGATACGTGTACGAGGCAGACATCGATATTCGCGACGTGGTTTTTGTCCACGCGCTCCAGATGCCGCACCTGGTCCTGTGGCACTCCCGGTGGCACGGGCACGATCCCGGGGAAATGGAGTTTCACTACTTTCTCGACGGCGCCGGTAGCTTCAAGCAAGCGGGTACGGTGTACTCCATCGAACGAGGATCGCTCTTTTTCTCGCCGCCCGGTGTGGAACACGCGATCGTAACCAACGACCTCGATAATCCGATCACCTACTACGCGGTGCTTTTTGCGGTTGCTCCCCGTTCGCGGCTCGCCGGCGTCGTGGCAAACAAACGATTCCTCTCGTCGTTTCCGGGGCGGATCGGCGTCCGACGGCGCGTCCGATTCGAGGAGATCAAGAACAAGTACGTCCACGACAACCCGTACTACCGGTCCGCGGCGTGCCACGACTTGGCGTCGTTTATTTTCGACCTCGCGGCGGCCCTTGTGGAGCGGCGGCAACTCCCGGTCTCATCCGACGAACACAGCATCCACGTGGACCGGTTGCTTGCGCTCTTCCAGCGCCATCTCGACACACCGCGCCCCCTGTCGGACTTTGCCGGAGAGGTGGGAGTCTCCCCGGAGCACCTGATCCGGCTCTTTCGTTCGCGTTTCGCGATTTCTCCCATGGCGTACTACCGGCGCTTGCGACTCGAAGCGGCCTCTTCGTTGTTGCTCAATACGACCGATTCCGTGAAGGAGATCGCCTGGCGAACGGGGTACGAAGATCAGGATCGATTTTCCGCGGCGTTCAAGAAGTACGCCGGTGTGAGTCCCTCCCGTTACCGGGAACAGTACTACCAATCGAATCCGACCGACTACGCGGTTAGGGTGCTACCCGCCACCGGCGGAGGCGCCTGACGGCGAATCCGCCGGTGGCACCGATGTGCCCGGGGCCTCGGACACGTGAGCCCGGGCGTGGTGCCCGGCGGCCGCTTCTTCGGAACGGCCCGATCCTGCGCGTTTCCCCTGGACCATCGAATCGGTACAAGCGATATGGATGGTGCGGTCAACTTATCAAAAAAAGCTTAACTCACGGGAGAAATTTCCCGATTCTTATTCACAGGGACACCACATGTAGCGTAAAATGACTGTTGGTGTCATAAGAAAACACCACCACAGAAAGTGGACTGGGAGGGGAATTTTGGACGACAACGCATCGGTTTTGCAGCCAGTAACCGTTCGCACCAGACAATCGGAAGAGCCTGATCTGGCAACGCCGGAAGAGATCAGAAAGAGAGATGGTCGCCTCGTCGCATTCGAGGCCAAACGAATACAACGCGCCATATCGCGCTGCTTCGAGGCGCAGGGAAAGTTGCCGGGAACGCCCGTTTCGGAACTGACCCGGCAGATCACTCGCGTCGTGGCGGCGCAATACCCGGCGCCGACCGTCGAAAATATCCAGGACGTCGTGGAGATGGTCCTGCAGGCCAACGGTGAGTACGCTGCGGCCAAGGCGTATATCCTCTATCGTGCGGAACATGCGCGGCAGCGCAAGGTTCGTCCGGTACCGGCCGATGTGAAACAGGCGTTTGACGAGTCGGACAAGTACTTCCCGACTCCGGTCCAGCAGTTCCAGTTTTACGACAAGTACTCACGCTTCGACTACGACCTGGGGCGCCGCGAGACGTGGGTGGAGACGGTGGACCGCGCCGTGGACTACCTCAAGGAACTGTCGGAGCAGAGGCTCCCCCGTGACGTGTACGAGCGTATCCGCGCGGGTATTCTCGAGATGAAAGTCATGCCTTCGATGCGGCTGCTCGCGATGGCCGGCTCGCCGGCCAGGCGGAACAATATCGCCATCTATAACTGTTCGTACCTGCCGGTCGACAGTATCCAGAGCTTCGTCGAAGCGTTGATCATCTCGATGAACGGATGCGGCGTCGGCTACAGCGTGGAGCGCCGGTACGTGGAACAGTTGCCGCGTATCCGGCGCCAGACCGGCGTCAAGCGACCCGCCTTCGTGGTTCCCGACACGTCGGATGGTTGGGCGGAGGCGGTACGAAGGGGCCTCGAAACGTGGTTCGCCGGCGAAGACGTCGAGTTTGACATGTCACTGGTGCGTCCGGCAGGGGAGCCGTTGCGGGTGAAGGGGGGGCGCGCGTCCGGTCCTGAACCGCTTAGAAGCATGCTTCGCTTTGCCCGGGATCGTATCCTCGCGCGTCAGGGCGGTTTCCTCACGGCCCTGGACGCTCACGACATCATGTGCGCCGTAGGGAGCGCCGCGGTTTCGGGGGGGGTCCGGCGGACGGCGATGATTTCTCTCTTTGACTATGACGACCAGGAGATGCGCCACGCCAAAGATGGTGATTTCTGGGTTCACAACAACCAGCGCTGGAACGCCAACAACTCGGCGGTCTGGCCGGACCGCGAGCTCTCCCAGGAGGAGGTCGCTCGCTTTGTTCTGGACATGGTTTCGTCCGGCGGAGGCGAGCCGGGCATCTTCAACCGGCGCGCGGCCCTATCGAACCGTCCGGACCGTCGCGATGCGGCGGTGTTCGGCACGAACCCCTGTGGTGAAATCGTTCTCCGCCCCTACCAGTTCTGCAACCTCACCAGCGCGATCGCCAGGCAGAACGACACCGCCGAGACGCTGCGGGAAAAAGTTGAGCTGGCGACGATTATCGGTACGATCCAGAGCATGGCCACCCATTTCCCGGGGTTGCGGGATATCTGGAAAAAGAACTGCTCCGAGGAGCGCCTGCTCGGCGTCGATCTGAACGGTCAGATGGATAGTCGTGTCAGCCAGGATCCGGAGGTGCAGCGCATGTTACAGGAGACGTCGATCGAGGTGAACCGAGTCTACGCTCAGGCACTGGGAATCCCCGCGTCGGCGGCGACTACCACGGTCAAGCCCTCCGGAAACTCGAGCCAGCTCCTCAACAGCTCTTCCGGAATCCATGCGCGCTGGTCACACTATTACGTTCGAAACGTTCGCGTCAGCTCACACTCGCCCGTCTACAAGGTGCTCCGCGACGCCGGCGTTCCCATGGACCCGGAGAACGGGCAGACCCGTGACAACCCGACGACCTGGGTCGTGCACTTTCCCGTTGCGTCACCGGCGGAGGCGAAGACGCGGACCGATCGGACCGCCCTCCCGCAGTGCGAGTACT